>NZ_JAYKZX010000003.1:2882500-3238357 GCF_035989265.1 Sphingobium sp. HWE2-09
GAACTGAAACATCTCAGTACCCGGAGGAAAAGACATCAACCGAGATTCCGTTAGTAGTGGCGAGCGAACGCGGACCAGGCCAGCGCCTGGGATATAGTTAGCAGAACGCTCTGGAAAGTGCGGCCATAGCGGGTGACAGCCCCGTATGCGAAAATGATATTCCAGGACTTGAGTAGGGCGGAGCACGTGAAACTCTGTCTGAACATGGGGGGACCACCCTCCAAGCCTAAATACTCGTACATGACCGATAGTGAACCAGTACCGTGAGGGAAAGGTGAAAAGCACCCCGATGAGGGGAGTGAAACAGTACCTGAAACCGGATGCCTACAAGCAGTGGGAGGGTCCTTGAGACCTGACCGCGTACCTCTTGCATAATGGGTCTGTGACTTAGTGTATCAAGCAAGCTTAAGCCGTTAGGTGTAGGCGCAGCGAAAGCGAGTCTGAATAGGGCGACCATGAGTTTGATGCATTAGACCCGAAACCCGGCGATCTATGCATGACCAGGTTGAAGGTGCGGTAACACGCACTGGAGGACCGAACCGTTCAATGTTGAAAAATTGTCGGATGAGTTGTGCTTAGGGGTGAAAGGCCAATCAAGCCGGGAAATAGCTGGTTCTCCGCGAAATCTATTGAGGTAGAGCGTCGGATGATTGCCGTTGGGGGTAGAGCACTGGATGGTTGCGGGGGTCGCGAGATCTACCAATACTAACCAAACTCCGAATACCAACGAGTTTAGTCCGGCAGACAGACGGCGGGTGCTAAGGTCCGTCGTCAAAAGGGAAACAGCCCTAACCTACAGCTAAGGTCCCCAAGTCATCACTAAGTGGGAAAGCATGTGGGATTTCCAAAACAACCAGGAGGTTGGCTTAGAAGCAGCCATCCTTTAAAGAAAGCGTAACAGCTCACTGGTCTAAATAAGAGATCCTGCGGCGAAGATGTAACGGGGCTAAAGTGATGCACCGAAGCTTAGGGTTCAGTCTTTGACTGAGCGGTAGCGGAGCGTTCCGTAGGCCGTTGAAGCGGAAGGGTAACCGACCGTGGAGGTATCGGAAGTGCGAATGCAGACATGAGTAGCGATTAACAGTGTGAGATGCACTGTCGCCGAAATTCCAAGGGTTCCTGCTTAAAGCTAATCTGAGCAGGGTAAGCCGGCCCCTAAGACGAGCCCGAAGGGGGTAGTCGATGGGAACCACGTTAATATTCGTGGGCCTGGAGGTGTGTGACGGATGGCGTAAATGGTCTGGGCTTATTGGATTGCTCCAGGCTGTGAAGTTGTCCCAGGAAATAGCCCCTCCGTATAGACCGTACCCTAAACCGACACAGGTGGAATGGTAGAGTATACCAAGGCGTTTGAGAGAAGTATCCTGAAGGAACTCGGCAAATTGCCTCCGTACCTTCGGAAGAAGGAGGCCCCATATATGCGCAAGCACTTATGGGGGGCACAGGCCAGGGGGTAGCGACTGTTTAGCAAAAACACAGGGCTCTGCTAAGTCGGCTTCAAGACGACGTATAGGGCCTGACGCCTGCCCGGTGCCTGAAGGTTAAGAGGAGGAGTGCAAGCTCTGAATTGAAGCCCAGGTAAACGGCGGCCGTAACTATAACGGTCCTAAGGTAGCGAAATTCCTTGTCGGGTAAGTTCCGACCTGCACGAATGGCGTAACGACTTCCCCACTGTCTCCAGGATATGCTCAGCGAAATTGAATTCTCCGTGAAGATGCGGAGTACCCGCGGTTAGACGGAAAGACCCCGTGCACCTTTACTGCAACTTCAGAGTGGCATTAGGAAAGAGCTGTGTAGCATAGGTGGGAGGCTTTGAAGCATCGACGCCAGTTGATGTGGAGCCATAGGTGAAATACCACCCTGCTGTTTTCTGATGTCTAACCTCGTACCGTTATCCGGTACAGGGACCCTCTGTGGTGGGTAGTTTGACTGGGGCGGTCGCCTCCTAAAGAGTAACGGAGGCGCGCGATGGTGGGCTCAGGACGGTTGGAAACCGTCTGTTAGAGTGCAATGGCATAAGCCCGCCTGACTGCGAGACTGACAAGTCGAGCAGAGACGAAAGTCGGTCATAGTGATCCGGTGGTCCCTCGTGGAAGGGCCATCGCTCAACGGATAAAAGGTACGCCGGGGATAACAGGCTGATGATTCCCAAGAGCTCATATCGACGGAATCGTTTGGCACCTCGATGTCGGCTCATCACATCCTGGGGCTGGAGCAGGTCCCAAGGGTTTGGCTGTTCGCCAATTAAAGTGGTACGTGAGCTGGGTTCAGAACGTCGCGAGACAGTTTGGTCCCTATCTGCCGTGGGCGTCGAAATTTGAGAGGAGTTGACCCTAGTACGAGAGGACCGGGTTGAACATACCTCTGGTGTACCTGTCGTCACGCCAGTGGCGCAGCAGGGTAGCTATGTATGGACGGGATAACCGCTGAAAGCATCTAAGCGGGAAGCCTCCCTCAAGATAAGATTTCTTAGGACCGTGGAAGACCACCACGTTGATAGATCGGATGTGGAAGTGCGGTAACGCATGAAGCTAACCGATACTAATTGTCCTATTCGCGCTTAAGAGTCCCACCATCAACGACAGCACTGGTTATCAGCGCATGTCAGCGACGGTCGGTTGTTAAGCCAGCCCAGATATAGCTTACAAACATACAAACCCGCCTGTTGGCAGGTTTGAACCCAACAAACCCGCCTGTTGGCGAGGTTTGCACCCAATATGTGCACGGCATCGATTATAACCCCCTTATATGCGCCCGCTTCATTGCTTGGTGACCATAGCGTCTGTGACCCACCCGATCCCATCCCGAACTCGGCCGTGAAACCAGTCTGCGCCGATGGTACTATTGCTCAAGCACTGGAAGAGTAGGGCGTCGCCAGGCATTGAAGCGCGCGCATATATCGGACACACAAAACCCATTCACTTTGTCGTTAGCGACCTCTGGTCGCGCCTCTGGCGCGGGATGGAGCAGCCCGGTAGCTCGTCAGGCTCATAACCTGAAGGTCGTAGGTTCAAATCCTACTCCCGCAACCACAGGTCGCATACACGCCACCGCAGCCCACGACAGCAGTCAGGCAGTCCCCCTGACTGCCTTTTGTGCCGCCGTCTCATCAGGCTCATAACCTGAAGGTCGCAGGTTCAAATCCTACGCCTGCAACCAACGTAAAAGACTTAGCGAACGCAGTGAGCTTAGGCTTTGCGTTGCCCCGGCGAACGCCGGGATCCACAACACCACATACAACCCCGCCCAAAAAGCGGGTTTTTTATTATTCACAATCCGCAAGAGACAGGTTGGGAGGCGGCCGCCTCCCAACCACCCGATCACCGGTCAGCCCCTTCCAGTTGCCGACTGAAATACACCATCTGCATCGCCTGCAATCGCGCGCCCTGCGCGATATCCGCGTCGCCCGAATGGCCGCCTGCCGTATCCTCATAGAAATAATAGGGCAGTCCATAATCCTTCAGCCGCGCCGCGAACTTGCGCGCATGCTGCGGCCCGACCCGGTCGTCCTTCGTCGTCGTCCAGATATAGGGCGTCGGATATTTCACACCCCGCCGGATGTTCGCATAAGGCGAGATCGTCTGCAGAAACGCCTTTTCCGCCGGCACCGACACGCTGCCATATTCATCGACCCAGGATGCGCCCGCCGCAATCTGCTCGTAACGGATCATGTCGAGCAGCGGCACCTGGATCGTCACCGCGTTCCACAGGTCGGGATGCTGGTTGAACTCCACCCCCATCAACAATCCGCCATTGGACCCGCCATAAATGCCGAACCGCCGCGGCGACGACAATTTCCGCGCGAAGATATCCTGCGCCACCGCCGCGAAATCATCATAGATGATCTGCCGCTTGGTCTTCAGCCCCGCCTCATGCCAGGCCGGGCCGAACTCGCCGCCGCCGCGGATGTTCGCCAGCACGAAACTATTGCCGCGCTCCAGCCACAATTTGCCGGTGATCGCGGCATAGCTGGGCGTCATCGGTATTTCGAAACCGCCATAGGCCGTCATGATCGTGGGGGTCGACCCGTCGAGCTTCATGTCCTTGCGATGGACGATGAAATAGGGGATTTTCGTCCCGTCGGTCGATGTCGCTTCGAACTGGTCCACGACCAGCCCGGCGGCGTCGAAGCGCGCGGGCATCGCCTTCACCTGGCGCGGCACTGGGTTGGCGGCGTCCAGCGTCCACAAGGTCGTCGGTGCCAGAAAGCCCGCCACCGACAGATAGGCCATATCGCTCTTGTCGGTCGCACTCGCGATCGAGATGGTCGCGTTGTCCGGCAGCGTCACCGGCGTCGTCGTCCATCCGCTCGCGGCCCCGCTCTTCCCTGGCGAAAGCACCAGCACCCGCCCACGCACATTGTCGTTGATCGCCAGGATGACGCGGTTCTTCGTCGCCGCCACGCCGTCGATCGACTGGCGCGCATTGGGCGCGAACAGGATTTGCGGCTTCAATGTCTCGCCGGATTCCAGCGCCTTCAACGGCACCGCCGCCAGCGACCCCGACGGCACGGTCACGCCGCCGCTGGTCCACGCCTCGCTCGTCTGGATCAGCACCTGGCCCTGCACCATGCCCTGTAACTGGCTCTTGGCGGGGAGGGGCAGCCGCTTCACGCCACCGTTCGTCACCAGATAGGTCTCGTTGCCGAAGAAGGTGACGCCGCGATAGAGAAAGGCCGCCCGATTGCCCGCGCCGTCGGACAGCAGCGTCGGGAAGGTGCCGACCTGATCGCTCGCCGCGCCACGGTAGATTTCCTGCGCTTGCTCCAGCGGCTGCCCGCGCTTCAATGTCTTCACCACGAACGGATAGCCCGACACCGTCATGCTGTCCTTCCCCCAATCGCGGGCAATCAGCAGCGTATCCTTGTCGAGCCAGGCCTCATTCTGTTTGGAGGTGGGAATGTCGAACCCGTCCTTGACGAACGTCCCGCTCGTCAGGTCGAACTCGCGCAGCGTCACCGCATCTTCGCCGCCGTCCGACAGGTTGATCAGCGCCAATCGCTCGTCCGGGTCCAGGATGGTCGCGCCCTTCCACACCCATTTCTTGCCGTCCGCCTTCGACAGCGCGTCCAGGTCCAGCACCGTGGTCCAGCGCGGCGCGTCGGTCGCATAATCGGCCTCGCTGGTGTAACGCCAGATGCCCTGCGGATGATCGGCATCGCGCCAGAAATTATAGACCCGGCCATGGATCAGCATCGGCATCGCGATCCGGTCCTTGGCCGAAGCGATCGCCAGCGCATCCTTGAAATAACCGGCATAGCGCGGATCGCCCTGCAGCGTTGCGACCGTCGCCTTATTCTCCGTCTCCACCCACTGCATCGCGCGCTGGCCGGTCCAATCCTCCAGCCAGACGAACGGATCGTCAGCCGGGGCAGGGGCGGGGGCCGGAACAGGGGCAGGGGGCGCACCCGCGCCGGTCAGTATCGCAGCAGTCACCAACAATATAATCCTCTTCATTCCATCTTCCCCCTGGACAGGCCCAAACGCCCCTGCCGGTATCGCCGCCGCAACAGCGCGCCTGCAATCAGCAGGGGTAACGCACCCAGCATCAACAGGCTCCCGATCAGGCTGGGCGACCAGCCCCACAGGCTGTGCAGGCCAAAGGCGGAAGGCGCGACCAGCAGCAGGAACCCCAAAGTCAGCAACCACAACCCCCAGCGGCGCGGCCGCACCGCCACCATGCGCATTTCATGACGCCACGCCTTGCGGCCAGCCTTGGTGGAAAGATCGGGGGGCAGATGATCGAACATATGGTGCTGGACCTTGTGCCGTTTCGTCCTTATCCTGTCCAGCATCCCCGGGGGACCGCTCACAGGCGGTTGAGAGGTGGCTGTTGTGGCCACGACCCGTTGAACCTGATCTGGTTGAGACCGGCGTAGGGAGGGAACGGCTTGTCTAACCCGCAGACCGCGCCCGCCCTCCGTCCCTGACAAGAGACGAAAGAGAGGCGGCCCATGGACACTATTGCCGTTCTGACCCTGCGGTTGGCCGAAATCATCGGTCTGTATCTGATCGTCATCGGCATCGGCGGCGTCGCCAATCCGCCGCGCTGGCGCAGCGTCATGGACGATCTCAATCGATCGCCCGGCCTTGTCATCACGTTGGGGTTCGCGGTCTTTGCGGTCGGCGGCACGCTGGTGCTGATCCACAGCGTCTGGACCGATCCGCTGGCCGTCATCGTCAGCCTGATCGGCTATGTCGCCCTGATCGAAGGGGCGACGCTGCTGGCCGTGCCCGGCCCGCTGATCCGCATTGGCCACTGGTCCACCGGTTTCATCCGCACCTGGGCGCTGATCGCCCTGGCGCTGGGCCTCTTCCTGTTCCTTGCTGGCCTGACCGGCCGCGCCACTATTTCCGTCTGAAAGGTATCCTCATGGCAGATGTCCCCGCCCGCACCGAAATGCGCGTTACCACTGGTCCCATCCGTGGGTCGAAGAAGATCCATGTCGGCCCGCTGAAGGTCGCGATGCGCGAAATCCATCTGGAGCCGGGCAGCGGCGAACCGCCCGTCCGCGTCTATGACACGTCCGGTCCCTATAGCGATCCCGACGCGCGCATCGACATCATGGCGGGCCTGCCCGCGCTGCGCCGGGACTGGATCATGGCGCGCGGCGATGTCGAAGATTATGCCGCGCGGGAGATCAAGCCGGAGGATAACGGCCTCAAAGGCCCCGACCGCAGCGGCGGCGTCCAGCCCTTCCCGAACCTGGTCAAACGCCCCCTGCGCGCCAAGCCCGGCGCCAACGTGTCCCAGATGCACTATGCCCGCCGCGGCATCATCACCCCGGAAATGGAATATGTGGCGGAACGCGAGAATCTCGGCCGCGCCCGCCTCGCCTCCTATGTCCGCGACGGCGAGAGTTTCGGCGCGGCGATCCCCGACTATGTGACGCCCGAATTCGTCCGCGACGAAATCGCCCGCGGCCGCGCCATCATCCCCAATAATATCAACCACCCCGAATCCGAGCCGATGGCGATCGGCCGCAATTTCCTGGTGAAGATCAACGCCAATATCGGCAACAGCGCCGTCGCGTCCGACGTCGCCTCCGAAGTCGACAAGCTGGTCTGGTCGATCCGCTGGGGTGCGGACACCGTCATGGACCTGTCCACCGGTCGCAACATCCACGACACGCGCGAATGGATCCTGCGCAACTCGCCGGTGCCGATCGGCACCGTCCCCATCTACCAGGCGCTCGAAAAGGTCGGCGGCGTCGCTGAAGACCTCACCTGGGAGATTTTCCGCGATACGCTGATCGAACAGGCGGAGCAGGGCGTCGATTATTTCACCATCCATGCGGGCGTCCGCCTGGCTTACATCCCGATGGCGGCCAAGCGCGTCACCGGCATCGTGTCGCGCGGCGGCTCCATCATGGCGAAATGGTGCCTCGCCCATCACAAGGAAAGCTTCCTCTACGACCATTTCGACGACATCACGGAGATCATGAAGGCGTACGACATCGCCTACTCCCTGGGCGACGGCCTTCGCCCCGGATCGATCGCCGACGCCAATGACGAAGCGCAATTCTCCGAACTCTACACGCTGGGCGAACTGACCCACCGCGCCTGGAAACAGGATGTGCAGGTGATGATCGAAGGGCCGGGCCATGTGCCCATGCACAAGATCAAGGAAAATATGGAAAAGCAGCTGCAGGTCTGCGGCGAAGCGCCCTTCTATACCTTGGGGCCGCTCACCACCGACATCGCGCCGGGCTATGATCATATCACGTCGGGCATCGGCGCAGCGCAGATCGGTTGGTACGGCACCGCGATGCTCTGCTACGTCACGCCCAAGGAGCATCTGGGCCTGCCCGACCGCGACGACGTAAAGGTCGGCGTCGTCACCTACAAGCTGGCCGCCCACGCCGCCGATCTGGCGAAGGGCCACCCCGCCGCCCAGGTCCGCGACGATGCGCTCAGCCGCGCCCGCTTCGAATTTCGCTGGCGCGACCAGTTCAACCTGAGCCTGGACCCCGAAACCGCCGAACAATATCACGACCAGACGCTGCCTGCCGAAGGCGCGAAAAGCGCCCACTTCTGCTCCATGTGCGGCCCCAAATTCTGCTCGATGCAAATCAGCCAGGAAGTCCGCGACTTCGCCGCCAAGCAGAATCAAAGCGTCGAAGGCTTCATCGCTACCGGTCCTACCGGGGCAGAAACCGCCGCCGCCAGCAAGGCCGCCGCGCTCAAGGGCATGGAAGAGATGAGCAAGGTCTTCAAGGACAGCGGCAGCGAACTCTATATGGGCGCTGGCGGGCGGGAGCATGATTAAGAGCTAGCCCCTGAAGCCGTCGGTCATGTCTTGGACGGCGCAATAGCCTATGCGATAGATGGTCGGCCTCATGACAGGGGATATGCTGATGCCGACCATCTTCCGCCTCGATGGGTATCGCTTTTACTTCTACAGCCATGAACCGAACGAGCCGCCCCATGTCCATGTCGATAAGGGCGGCTCTTCGATGAAAGTCTGGCTCGAACCGGTGGCGATGGCAAAGAACACCGGCTTTCGCTGATCGGAGATCAATGACATAATAGCCATGGTGGCAACGCATCGCAGCCGGTTGCTGGAGGCATGGCGTGAATATTTCGGCTAGAATCACCGACGAGCGCGTGGCCGACGTCCGCTGTGACGAGGACAGTCTGGTCGTCGATCTGATGGACGGCCGCACCATTTCCGTCCCGCTGGCATGGTATCCTCGCTTGGCGCAAGCCACATCTGCCGAGCGTTCTCATTGGGAAGTAGCAGGTGGCGGCTACGGCATCCATTGGCCGGACATTGATGAGGATTTGAGTACGGAGGGTTTGCTCAGAGGTGCGCCAGCGACAAGGCGGTAAGCAATGCCGCGAGGTTCGACCATAATCCCGCATTGATACGACCGTGCTGTAATGTTATAACCCCCGTATGAACATGCCCCTCAAAATCATGAAGATCGGCAACAGCGCCGGGTTGATCCTGCCCAAGGAGTTGCTGGCCCATCTTAACGCCGCTGCCGGGGATAGCCTCTCCGTCGTCGTCACCCCCCGCGGGATCGAGCTTTCGACTGCCGAACCGGATTTCGACGCGCAAATGGCGGCCGCGCGCGACGTGATGGCGCGGCGCAAGCGGGCGCTGCAAGAACTCGCGAAATAATGCCGCAGGATGATTGGGTCTGGGTCACGCTGGCCGTGGCGATGGCCGCCCATGCCGAACAGATCGCCGAACATGGCGGCGGCGGCGACGCCCTGCGGGATCGCGGCTTGTTCGAAAGCGCCATGGCGCGGCCGCAGCAACTGGCTCATTATGGTGATCCCGACGCCGCCGCGCTGGCCGCCGCCTATGCCTATGGCCTCGCGCGCAACCACCCGTTCGTTGATGGCAACAAGCGGATCGCGGCGGTAGTCAGCGAAACCTTCCTGCTGCTGAACGGCTACAGCCTGAATGCGACCGACGCCGAACTGGTGGTCGCCTTCCTTGAACTGGCGGCGGGTTCACTCGCGGAAGACGAACTGGCCGACTGGTTCCGCCAGCATCTCGCGCCCGCTGCCTGACCCCTTTCCTATTCGGCCATCCTCTGATCTATCCTGATGGATGGACCAGCCGCCTCTCCCCAATCCGCCCACCGGCCCCGCCCCGAAACGCCGCGCCCGCTGGACGCCCGCGCTGCAGGCGTCCTTTCTCGGCACCTTGTTGCAGACCGGCAGCGTCCGCCACGCCGCCCGCGCCGTAGGTCTGTCGCCGTCCAGCGCGCATCGGTTGCGCCGCCGCCTCGCAGGCACCGACTTCGACCGCAATTGGGCGGAGGCGCTGATGCTCTACGACCAACTGATGACCCGGCCCTTATCAATGGACCACGGCGCGCTCGCGGCCAAACCGACAATAGGAAGCGGCGCTTCGGGGGTGCGTCGGTGACGCTTCGGGCGCGCCTTGCGGACGCTTCGCGAGCGCTTCGCGCCGAAAAGCCCCGCAACGGTGTGAACTTCGGCCCCGCCGCGAAAGCGGCTGCCCTATCCCTGCAACAGCACCACGCTGCGCCGCTTCTTCCATTCGATGGATATGCCGATCCGCTGCTCGATCCGGCCGTCCCAGTCGGTCGCCAACCTCTGCGCTTTCAGCGCGGCGACGATGCGATGGCCGATCGCGACCGCGGCGTCCTCGCCCTGTGCGCACGCGCCATAGTTGAGATAGAGGCCGTGGCCTTCCACGGCGGATTCGGTGTCCTGCATATGGAAAAAGGCATAGCCTTCCACCGCTACGCCCTCATTCTGCGCCGCTTCGATCTCGTCCCAGATTTCGGACGCGCCGCATGTGCCACAGCAAGTGAAATTCTGCCGCGCGACGATGCCGTCCTCTTCCAGCGCGGCAAATGCGGCATCCAGCCGGTCGCAATCGGTCAGGTCCGGCCATGATTGCTCGGCGGCGCGATGCTCCGCCAGCGCGGCGCGCAACGCCGCCGACGCCTCAATGCGCAGCGTCGGTCGGGGCAATTCCTCCTCGAACACGTCATTGGCGTTGGTCAGGACGGCATCATCATCGAAAAATCCGCTGGCGACATCGCGGCGGACCAGATCGCGCAGCGCCGCCACCGGATCATAGCTGGGCGCCGGGGTTTTTGTGGCGATATCCTCGCGCGCGCTGTCCGTCCTGGTTCCGAAAATCCGATTCCACAAAGACCCTAACATGCGGCTGCCTGCCTCCTGCGATGCGTAGCGACACCCTATCATGCCCCGCCTCGTGCCAAAGGGAAAGGGCGCAAGCGATGCTTTGTTCCCTGCCGATGACGGTTCGATCTTCCCATCCAAAGGCGTCGTCGTCGGCCGCGCCATTGGATTGCCGCGCCATTACGCCTACATAGCGCCCGATGCCCCCCGATACCGCTTCTTCCGCGCCGATCCCGCCCGTCTGGGCGACGCTCCGCCGCTTCCTGCCCTATCTCTGGCCCGCCAACTCCGCTGCGCTACGCCGCCGGGTCGCGCTCGCCATGGGGCTGGTGCTGCTGGCAAAGGCGGTCAGCCTCGCCATGCCCTTCGCCTATAAGGCGGCGATCGATCGGATGGCACCGGGGATGGAGCCGGCCGTCGGCCTCGCCATGGCGCTGGTTGCGGTTTATGCGGGCGCGCGGTTCAGCGGCGTGTTGTTCGACAATCTGCGCAACGCCGTGTTCGAAAAGGTCGGTCAGGAAGCGGGGCGGCGGCTGGCCGACGATGTATTCGTCCATCTCCACCGCCTGTCGCTGCGCTTCCATCTCGACCGTCGCACCGGCGCGGTGACGAAAATCGTGGAGCGCGGGACCAAGAGCATCGACACGATGCTCTATTTCCTGCTGTTCAACATCGCGCCGACCGTGCTGGAACTGGTCGCCGTCTGCGTCATCTTCTTCGTCAAGTTCGGCGCTGGCCTGGTCGTTGCGACCGTGGTCATGGTGGCGCTTTATATCCTCTTCACCCGCACCGTCACCGAATGGCGCAACCAGCTGCGCCGCGACATGGTGGACATGGACACCAACGCGGTCGCCCATGCCGTCGACAGCCTGCTCAATTTCGAGACGGTCAAATATTTCGGCGCCGAACAGCGCGAAGCCACCCGCTACGGCACATCGATGCGCCGCTATGCCCATGCGGCGGTCAAGAGCGAGAACAGCCTCGCCTGGCTTAATATCGGCCAGTCGCTCATCACCAATCTGATGATGGCGGGGGCGATGGCCTATACCGTCTGGGGCTGGAGCCGGGGGCAATTCACCACCGGCGACGTGGTGCTGGTCAATACATTGCTGTCGCAACTGTTCCGCCCGCTCGACCTGCTCGGCATGGTCTATCGCACCATCCGCCAGGGGCTGATCGATATGGAGGCGATGTATAAGCTGATCGACACGCCGCAGGAGATTGCCGACGCCCCCGATGCCCGAGATTTGCAAGCCCGCGGCGGGGAAGTACGCTTCGACCATGTGCGTTTCGGCTACGATCCGGAACGCGAAATCCTGCACGATGTCAGCTTCACCGTGCCCGCGGGCAGGACGCTGGCAATCGTCGGCCCGTCCGGCGCGGGCAAATCCACCATCGCCCGCATCCTGTTCCGCTTCTACGACATCCAGTCAGGCCAAGTGTCGATCGACGGGCAGGATATTGCCCAGGTCACGCAACAGTCGCTGCGCGCCGCCATCGGCATCGTGCCGCAGGACATGGTGCTGTTCAACGACACGGTCGGCTATAATATCGGCTATGGCCGTGAAGGCGCGACCCAGGCGGAAATAGAAGCGGCGGCGAAGGCCGCGTCGATCCACGACTTCATCCTCAGCCTGCCCAAGGGCTACGACACCCGCGTGGGCGAACGCGGCCTCAAATTATCGGGCGGCGAAAAGCAGCGCGTCGCCATCGCGCGTACCTTGCTGAAAGACCCGCCCGTGCTTGTGCTGGACGAAGCGACCAGCGCTTTGGACAGCCGCACCGAAACCGAAATCCAGACCGTGCTGCGCGACATCAGCCGCCAGCGCACGACCCTGGTGGTGGCGCATCGCCTGTCGACGGTGGTCGATGCCGACGAAATCGTCGTGCTGGACAAGGGAACGATCATAGAGCGCGGACGCCATGCCGACCTCGTCCGTGCCGATGGGCTTTATGCATTGATGTGGGCGCGGCAAGCGCAGGAGCGGGAGGATGTGCCGAGCGAACCGGGGATCGAGGATATATTCGAGGTCGCGACGCCCCACTGAGCCTTGCGCTCAGAGGGGCGTCACCGGATCAATTATGCGTCGTCACCGTCGTCGTCGTGCGTTCGGCTACGGCGGCGCGCGGTGCGGTGCGGGTGGTCTTGCGCACGACCTTGCGCTTGGGCGCGGTGGTGGTGCGCGATGCGGTCTGCACCGCCTTGGTCGTTTCGGTCGTCACCGTGGTGGTGGCGGGCTTGGCCGCAGCCGCAGCGGCCGCATTGCGGGCGGCCTGAGCGTCCGCCGCGGCCGAAGCGGCAGCCTGCTCCGCCACATCGGCGCGGGCATTGGCGGCGTCGGCCTGCTGCTGCGCGTTTACCGTGGCCTGCGTCTGCATCTGGGCATTGGCATCGGCGCGCTGCTGGCCTTCACCGATGGCGGTGTCGGCATTGGCCTGCGCTTCCAGCGCGGCGCTGATCGCCTTCTGCTCCTTGCCGCTCTTCAACGCTTCCTGCGCCAGCCGCAGCGACGCCTGGGCGCGGGCGATCAGTTCGGGGGAAGGATTGAGCTTGGAAGCCGCCTCGATCTTGCCCTTGGCTTCGGCGATGGCGGCGAGCGCACGCTCTTCGTCACCGGCAAAGGCGGGGGCAGCGCTGAAGGCAAGCGCGGAAGCCGCAAGCAGGCCGCCAAGGCTGGTCTTGAAAATCTTGTTCATATGTCTCTCCCATCACAATTGATGACGGGCCGGAAACGTTCGCCTTCTGCCCTAGGTTCCTTTATCTGGGGTTCAGGAACGGCGCGGCGACCTCTGTCGGCACCCGCATCAACCGCCCCGATTGCTTGTCGATCATTGCCCAGGTGGACCGCGCCGACACCTTCACCTTGCCGTCCGATCCGGCGAATTCGATCAACCGGTCGAACCGCGCCCCGCGTGGCGGATCAGGTATCCAGGTTCGCGCCGTCACCGTCTCCCCCACGGTCACATTGCCGCGATAGTCGATCTCATGCCGCGTCACGACCCAGATATAGGCATCGACATGGGCCGGATCGGCATCCTGCGTCCAATGCTCGACCGACACTTGTTCCATCCACTGGACCCACACCGCATTGTTCACATGGCCCAGCACATCGATATGCTCGGGCAAGGCTGTGATCTGCTTGGTGAAGGATGCGGCCATTATCCCGCTACCCCCAATTGCCACAGGATAAACGCAAACTCCTCCGCCGTCTCATGCAGGCTTTCGAACCGCCCCGACTTGCCGCCATGGCCCGCGCCCATATTGGTCTTGAGCAGCAGGATATTGTCGTCGGTCTTGGTCGCCCGCAGCTTCGCTACCCATTTGGCCGGCTCCCAATAGGTCACGCGCGGGTCGTTCAGCCCCGCCGTCACCATCAGCGGCGGATAATCCTGCGCGATGACATGGCTATAGGGGTCATAGCTTTGAATGGTATGGAATGCGGCTGCATCCTCGATCGGATTGCCCCATTCGGGCCATTCGCCCGGCGTCAGTGGCAAGGTTTCGTCCAGCATGGTGTTGAGCACGTCCACGAACGGCACATGCGCCACCACAGCGCCCCACAGGTCGGGATCGCTATTGATCACCGCGCCCATCAACTCACCACCGGCCGACCCGCCCGAAATGCTGATCCGGCCCTTGCTGGTATAGCCAAGGTCGATCAGCCCCTTCGCCACGTCCACGAAATCGGTGAACGTATTGACCCGCTTGTCCAGCTTCCCGTCCAGATACCATTGCTGGCCCAGATCGTCGCCGCCGCGAATATGCGCCAGCGCAAAGGCAAAGCCGCGATCGAGCAGCGACAATCGACTGGTCGAAAAGCCCGGCTCCATCGCCAGCCCATAGGCGCCATAGCCGTAAAGATGCAGCGGCGCGCTGCCGTCGCGGGGCAGGTCGGCGGGATAGACGATCGACACCGGAATCTGCGTACCGTCGCGCGCCGTGATCATCAACCGCTCGGTCGCGTAGCGGCTTGCGTCATAGCCCGACGGGATGTCCTGCATTTTGAGCACGTCCAGCGCCCCGGTCGCCAGGTCATAATCATAGATGGTGTCGGGCGTCACCATCGATTCATACCCTATGCGCAGCTTCGTCACGTCATATTCGGGATTGTCGTCCAGCGACGCGGAATAGCTCGCTTCGGGGAAGGGGATGCGCTTGGGCCTATGCGTCGCATAATCGCGCAGTTCGATCTGGTCCAACCCGTCCTGCCGCCCTTCGGTGACGTAGAAGGCCTTAAACAGCGTGAAGTCGGTCAGGTAGAAATGATCGTCGGGTGCGATCACTTGCGTCCACTGGTCCGGTGCATCCAGCGTCGCCTTGACCAGCCGGAAATTGGGATGGACGTCATTGGTCTTGATGTAGAGCGTGCCCTCATGCTCATCGACATCATATTCGCGGCCCGGCTTGCGCGCCGCGACCAGCAGCGGCTGGGCGGTCGGGTCGTCGGACGGGATCAGCCAGGCTTCGCTGGTCACATGGTCGCCGGTGGCGATGACGATATATTTTTCCGAAGAGGTGAGGCCGATCGAAACCCGAAACCCTTCGTCATCCTCATGGAACAGCTCGACATCGCTTGCCACATCCTGGCCCAGCCAGTGCAACCGGGCGTTGTCGGTCCGCCAATTTTCGTTGGCCAGGCCGTAAAGCAGCCCCTTGCTGTCCGCCGTCCACACCAGCGACGACAAGGTGTCGGGGATCACCTCGGGCAGGATGTCGCCCGAAAACAGATCCTTGATCCGCGCTTCGAACCGTTCCGACCCGTTGATGTCGATCGCATAGGCGAGATAGCGGCCATCCGGGCTGACCGACATCGCGCCCAGCCGGAAATAGTCATGCCCCTCCGCCAGCGCCGGTTCGTCCAGGATCAGCTGGTCATCGCCGCCCGCGACGGGCCTGCGATACCATTTGCGATATTGCGCGCCGGTTTCGAAAGCCCGCCAATAGACATAGTCGCCATCCTTTTGGGGAACCGACTGGTCGTCTTCCTTGATCCGCCCCTTCATTTCCTGGAACAGCGTGTCGAGCAGCGGCTTGTGCGGCGCCATCGCCCCGTCAAACCAAGCGTTTTCCGCCTCCAGATAGGCCAACACATCCTTGTCCTTGACGTCGGGATAACCCGGATCGCGCAGCCATGCATAAGGATCGTCCACCGTGACGCCATGATGCGTGAAGCTGTGCGCGCGACGGTCGGCGACGGGGGGCAGGGAAGGGGGCTGCATGTGATCGGTCATTAACTATCCATGGTCCAGACGGGGCATGCGCTGGAATAAGCGCGCGCTCCCCTCTATGTTGTCGCCATTATGGCCGACGCAAGAGGCCCGACATGATCCAAGGGAATAGTGATGTCCAGTTATGAAGACCGCCTGAAAGCCCTGCGCGCGCAATTGGTGCGCCAGACGCTGGACGGTTTCGTGGTGCCGCTGACCGATGAGCATATGAGCGAATATGTCGGCGCCTATGCGCAGCGGCTCGCCTGGCTGACCGGATTCCAGGGGTCTGCGGGCAGCGCGGTGGTGCTGCCGGAGGAAGCGGCGATCTTTGTCGATGGCCGCTACACGCTGCAAGTGCGCGAGCAGGTGGACGGCGCTTATTGGCAATATGAAAGCGTGCCGCAGACCTCGATCGCCGCTTGGCTGAAGGATCACGCGCCGCAGGGTGGGCGGATCGGCTATGATCCCTGGCTCCATACCCGCGCCTGGGTGAGCCAAGCGACGCAGGCGCTGGCTGAAAAGGGCGCGGAACTGGTCGCGGTGGACTCCAACCCGATCGACGCCGTCTGGCCCGATCGTCCGGCGCGCAGCGACGCCCGGCTGGTGGTGCATGAAGATCGTCATGCCGGTCAGTCGGCGGCGGAAAAGCGTGCCGCCATGGCCGACTGGCTGACCGGGAAGAAGGCCGACGCGGTTGTCCTTTCCGCCCTCGATTCGATCGCCTGGACCTTCAACATCCGCGGCAAGGATGTGGATCGGACCCCCGTCGCGCTCGCCTATGCCATCGTCCATGCGGACGCGACCGCCGATCTCTATGTCGCGCCGGAAAAGATGGATGAGGCCGTCGCCCAGCATCTGGGCAATGCGGTGCGCGTCCATGACGGTGTGAACTTCGCCGCCGCGCTCCAGGATTTCGCCGGAAAGACGGTGATCGCCGACCCGGAACGGGCGGTCGCCGCGATCTTCAACGGGTTGGACGCGGGCGGCGCGACCGTGCTGCCGCTGCGCGACCCCGCCGTCCTGCCCAAGGCGATCAAGAACGCCACCGAAATCGCCGGGCACAAGGCAGCACAGGCTCGCGACGGCGCGGCGCTCAGCCGTTTCCTGCACTGGGTTGCGGTCGAAGCGCCCAAGGGTGGCCTGACCGAACTTTCCGCCTCCGACCGGCTGGAGGCTTTCCGCAAGGAGACCGGCCTGCTCGAAGACCTGTCCTTCGATACGATCAGCGGCGCGGGGCCGAACGGCGCCGTCGTCCATTATCGCGCGGAGGAAAAGACCAATCGCCCGATCGAATTGAACAGCCTCTATCTGGTCGATTCTGGCGGCCAGTATCGCGACGGCACGACCGATGTCACTCGCACCTTGGCGATCGGCACGCCGACCGACGAAATGCGCCGCCGCTTCACCCTGGTATTGAAAGGCCATATCGCGCTCGCCCGCGCGGTATTTCCCAAGGGGACGCGTGGCGGCCAGCTCGATGCGCTGGCCCGCCAATATCTCTGGGCCGAAGGGCTGGATTATGCCCATGGCACCGGCCATGGCGTGGGCAGCTTCCTGTCGGTCCATGAAGGACCGCAGCGCATCGCGACCTTCGGCGGCGGGGACGAACCGCTGGTGGCGGGCATGATCCTCTCCAACGAGCCAGGCTACTACAAGACCGGCGAATATGGCATCCGCATCGAAAATCTGGTGCTGGTGGAAGAACGCGATGTTCCGGGCGCGGAAAAGGCCATGCTGGGCTTCGAAACGCTGACCTACGCCCCGATCGACCGCACCCTCATCGCTACCGATCTGCTGAGCGGCGAGGAGCGCGCTTGGGTCGACACCTATCATACAGCGGTGCTGGACTTGGTCGGCCCGCAACTGGAGAGCGACGCGCTCGCCTGGCTCAAAGCCGCCTGCGCGCCGCTTTAAGGGTCAGTCCTTGGGATCTTCGGTGGGAGAGGGCGGTGTCGCCCCCTCCCGCGAAGCCTCCCGCGTCTGCGCCTTGCGCCGACGCAGATTGTCGCGCAGCGCCTGCGCCAGCCGTGTCTTTTTTTCGTCCTGCGTTTCAGCCATGGATGGGCTTAAGCAAAATGCGCCATCGGCCGCAACCCGCCTTGACAAGGACAAGCCGCGCGGCCATAGGCCCGGCTCCGCAGCGCGAGGCGCGCTATGGAACAGAAATAGAGTGCTGCCGTAGCTCAGTGGTAGAGCGCATCCTTGGTAAGGCTGAGGTCGTGAGTTCAATCCTCACCGGCAGCACCATTTCTCCCCATCATCCTGCGACCATGACCAATCCGGTGATGATCGCCACCGCCTGACTTGCGACGATCAGCCAGAGCAGCCGCGAAAAGGGCCGCTTGCGCGTCTTGTGACGAAAGACATGCCGTCCGGCAAGCGCGCCGACCGTGCCGCCCGCCAAAGCCCAGCACAGCAACTTGCGCTCCGAAACGCGGCGCAGCCCCCGACGGGCGCGCCGCTTGTCGATACCGAACAGGGCGAAGGCATGGCGTTGGTCAGCAACAAGGCCGTCAGGAGCGCCGCTGCCTGCATATGTCAGCCGCCGAAACTGATACCGATCCACAAAGTTCGTGGCGTACCCAAATCCATCGACCCGCCAGCGTTGCGAGTGACGACCGTCTCATCGAGCAGATTCTCGCCCCGCGCCACCAGGCTGACGCCATGCCCCACCGGCAGCCGCGCGACGGCGTCCAGCGTCCACGCATGGGGCAGCACGTCGCTTTGCAGATCGTCCTCATATTGCCTGCCGACATAACGCAGCGTGGTCGATAGCGACGGGCCGGATGCGGGGCTATAGGCCACCGTGGCGCTGGCGGCATGGCGCGGGCTTTGCGCAGGTCTGAAACCGTCGAACGCGCTGCCCGGCGCATGGACGATGCTGTGGCTATAGGCGTAGGATGCGGACAGGGTGATGGCGCCTACCTTAGCCGCAGCCGTCAGTTCGATCCCCTTGGCAACGATCCGATCGACATTCTGGCGCTCGCGGGTGTTGGAGGCGATAGTGACATTGGCGATGGCATCGTCCAGCCGGTTGTAGAAAGCCGTGGCGGACAGGGTGATGCCCGGCAGCGCAGATATGTCCAGGCCGACCTCCGCGCCTTTCAGCTTTTCGGGGTTCAGCGCTGGATTGGCCCTCGTCGTGATCGGAAACACCACGAACGGCCGGTATAATTCGTTCAGCGTCGGCAGGCGAAAGCCGCTATAGCCCGCCGCCCGCAACGCCAAGCCTTCGCTCAGGCGATATAGCGCGCCGAATCGACCCGACACGGCCCAGTCGGATCGGTCGGCATAGATATCGCGCCGTACTGTCGCACTCGTTGTCGCATTGACCTCCTGGTAGAAGCCGTTGCGGATCGTCCAGCGGTCGGCCCGTACCCCGCCGGTCAGGATCAACCGCCCCAACGTCCAGTCATCCTCGACAAAGACGCCGCTCGTCCATTGGTCGCCCCCGGCCTGGCGTAGAAAGGTGCGCGGATTGGCCGCCTGGTTGGCGTTATACGCATCCTCAAACATATCGCCGATGGCGAAGCGCGTATCTACGCCCAGCCGTAACAGGTGCGCGCTGCCGACCGGGGGCCGGACCTCGATCTTGCCGCCGATCCCGGTAGACGGCGTGTTGCGCTGGTCCAGCGACTTGCGGAAAGTGGACGCGGAAATGACGATATTGGAGAAGTTGCGCGCCTGAATATAGGCCAGCGCATCGACCTGCCACAGTCCGCGATTGATATAGCGGATGCTGGCATCCTGCCCCTGGCTCATGCTGTCGGCACCCGCGAAGCGCAGCGTGCGGTCATCCTTGAACAGGGTCGCGCGGAATTGCAGTTCCGACGTGGCGGAAATCGGCGCGACGGCCCGAATATTGGTCGACCAGCCATCATAGGCGGCCGGTACGGTGGCGGCGACGCGCTGGTTCTCTGGCGCCGTCTGGAACCCGTCGGCCCGCTCCCAGCGGCCCGACAGCGACACATAGCCGCCGCCCAGATCCTGGGTCAGGCCAGCGGAAACCTCGGTCGCGTCCCGGCTGCCGTAAAAGGCGCTGGCGGCAAAATCGGGGAGTTGGTCGCGCGTCGCGCTCGCCAGTTCGATCGTCCCGGCGACCGCGCCCGCCCCGAATGCGCCGATGCCGCCGCCGCGCGTCACCCGCACCACCGACAGCCTGTCTGGCACCAGCGCACTGAACGGGATATAGCCGAAAAACGGGTCCGCCACAGGCACACCGTCCAGCAGCACCAATGTGCAACTCGACGCGTTGCCGCCCAGCGCGCGAAGCGTCGCGCCCTGATTGGAGGGGTTGGACGACCGGCTGTCCGACCGACGGAACTGTTGGAAACCCGCGACATCGCCCAGCACGCTTTCGATCCGTCCCGATGCGGTGTCCAGCAACCGTTCGCGGGGGATCGTCACCGATCCATAGGCAGGCGTACCGGGCGGCAGGCTGAGGCCAGCGCCGGTGACGATGATGGCGGGATTGTCTTCGGGCGCGGCATCGGGTGACTGCGCCCAGGCCAGACCCGGCATGCTCAGTAACAGGACGGACGATAATATTCTCACGGCGATCCCCTCATCGCCCCTGTCCTTATTGGCGGCTTTCGCAAATGGAAAGGATTGCAGCCTTTTTAAAGAGCGAGTCTGCCTGTCGGCGGGACAGGCTCGCTCTTTGGGCAGTGCTCTTAGGCGGCCTGCGCCTTCAGCAATTTGTCGATCGTCAGCGGATAATCGCGCAGGCGCAGACCAGTGGCGTTGTAGATCGCATTGGCGACCGCTGCGCCTGCGCCGCAGATGCCCAGTTCGCCCACGCCCTTGGCCTTCATCGGCGAACTTTTGTCGTCCAGTTCATCGATGAACAGCACATCCTGTTCCGGGATGTCGGCATGGACCGGCACCATATATTCCGCCATGTCGTGATTGACGAAAAAGCCGAAGCGGGTGTCCACGTCCAGCGCCTCCATCAACGCCGCACCCACGCCCATCGTCATTGCGCCGATCACCTGGCTACGCGCGGATTTGGGATTGAGGATGCGCCCGGCGGCAAAGGCGCCGCCCATGCGGCGAACGCGGACCTCGGCTGTGTCGATATCCACGCCAACTTCACAGAAATGCGCGCCGAACGTCCCTTGCGCATAGCGTTTGTCGAGATCGCCATAGTCCATAGTGTCTTCCGCCCACACGCCGTCCCGCCCGGCCAACGCCGACAATGTCTGGGATTTATTATCGTGACGAATCAGGCCATCTTCGAACTGTGCCTGTTCGGCAGGATAGCCCGCCTTTTCCGCCAGTTTGGCGCGCAGCGCCATGGCGGCGGCATAGACGCCCGCGGTCGAACTGTTCGCCCCCCACTGCCCGCCCGATCCAGCAGAAACCGGGAAGCGACTGTCGCCCAGCCGCACCACGACCTGATCCAGATTGACGCCCAGCATTTCGGCCGCGGTCTGGCCGATGATGGTATAGCTGCCGGTGCCGATGTCGGTCATGTCGGTTTCGACGATGACCTTGCCCTGGCCGTCCACGCCGATCCGCGCGCCCGATTTGCCCACCAGATTGTTGCGGAAGGCGGCCGCCATCCCCATGCCGACCAGCCAGCGGCCGTCACGCACCTGGCCAGGCTTGGCCTTGCGCTTGTCCCACCCGAACCGATCGGCCCCGGCACGTAGGCATTCGACCAGCTTGCGGCTGGAAAAGGGGCGTTGCGGCCCGGCTTCGGGATCATATTGCACATCGTTGCGGATGCGCAGTTCGACCGGATCGACGCCGCTGGCTTCGGCCAGCTCATCCATCGCGATCTCCAGCGCCAACAGGCCCACCGCTTCGCCCGGCGCGCGCATCGCATTGCCTTCGGGCAGGTTGAGCGTGACCAGACGGTGCGCGGTCATACGGTTGGCGCCACCATAAAGGAGGCGCGTCTGCATCGCCGCCGTTTCCGGACCGCCACCGGGCAGATCGCCCGACCAGACTTCATGCCCGATCGCATCGATCACGCCATTTTTATCCGCACCGATGCGGATACGCTGGATGGTCGCGGGCCGGTGGGTGGTGTTGTTAGGAATCTGATGCCGGGCAAGCGCGACCTTGACCGGGCGGCCCACCTGCTTGGCGCCCAGGGCCGCCAGCAGCGCGTCGGCGCGCAAAAATAGTTTAGACCCGAAGCCGCCGCCGATATAGGGCGACACCAACCGCACATTCGCTTTGGGAATGCCCAGCGTCTTGGCGACTTCGCCCACGCCCCAGGCGATCATCTGGTTGGACGTCCATAGCGTCAGCTTGTCGCCATTCCACGCGGCCGTCGTTGCGTGCGGCTCCATCATCGCATGGCTGTGATCGGGCGTGCTGTAGGTCTGCTCGACCTTTACCGCCGCCTTGGCGAAGGCCGTGTCGAAATCGCCAACCTTCGTGTCGGCCGGACCGCCAAAGCCGCTGGGCGGGATCGCGCCATTCAACCGCTCGGCCGCCAGGTCGAACTGGCCATCTTCCGCGCTATAGTCGATCCGCACCAGCTTCGCGGCGTCGCGCGCATTTTCGAACGTATCGGCGATGACCAGCGCGACCGCCTGCTCATAATGGTCGATCTGCGGTCCGCCCAGCAGCGGGGCGGTATTATTGTCGCCCTTGCCCAACTTGCCGGCATTGGCGCTGGTCACGATGCCCAGCACGCCCGGTGCCGCTTCGGCGGCGCGCATGTCCATCGCCGCGATCCGCCCCTTGGCGATCGCCGATCCCACCACCCAGCCATAGACGGCATTGGGCGCCGCATCATGCCGTTCATAGGCGTAGGGCGCTTTGCCCGTTACCTTGGCCGCGCCGTCGATGCGATCATGGGGAATGCCGATCACCCGGCCCTTGTCGATCGGGTTGATGCCTGCTGGCGTATCGAACTTCATGCTCGTGCCTCCCGCTGCCGATAGACGGACGCCAGCGTCCGTTCGACCAGCGCCTTCTTGAAATCATTATGCTGGGTGGTGCGCGCACCGACCAGCGCGGCTTCGGCGACCGCCTTCGCGCCACTTTTGCCCGCCGCATCGGCATCCGCCACCCGCCACGGCTTCGCGCCGATGCCGCCAAAGGCGAAGCGCGCCGACCCGTCCTTGCCGAATATCGCCGCGACCGACACCAGCGCGAACGCATAGGATGCGCGGTCGCGCACCTTGCGATAGACATGCGTGCCGCCGATGGGCTTTGGCAGTGTGACGGACGTAATGATCTCGCCCGCCTTAAGGTCCGTTTCGCGGTTGGGGGTATCGCCAGGCAGCAGATGGAAATCGGCGATCGGGATAGTGCGCGTCGCTCCGTCGGCGCCGACCGTATCGACCTGCGCATCCAACAACCGCATCGCCACCGCCATGTCACTGGGATGCTGGGCGATGCAGGCGTCGCTGACGCCCAATATCGCCAGGCTCCAACTCATGCCCTGCATCGCGCCGCAGCCGCTACCCGGCTGGCGCTTGTTGCAGGGCATACGCGTATCGTAGAAATAGGGACAACGGGTGCGCTGTAGCAGGTTGCCACCGGTCGTTGCCTTGTTACGCAACTGCCCCGACGCTCCGGCCAGCAACGCGCGGCTCAGAACCGCATAGTCGCGCCGCACAATCTTGTCGGCGGCCAAGTCGGTGTTGCGCACCAGCGCGCCGATGCGCAGACCACCATCATCCGTCTTTTCGATCTTGTCCAACCCCAGATGGTTGACGTCGATCAAATGAGTCGGGGTTTCGATCTGCAGCTTCATCAGGTCCAGCAAATTGGTGCCGCCCGCGATGAAGCGGGCGCCCTGCACCGACGCGGCTGCTTTGGCGGCTGCCTGGGCGCTCGTCGCGCGTTCGTAGGTAAAGGCCTTCATGCCTGTTTCTCCCCGGCAACATCGCGCATCGCGGCAATGATATTGGGGTAGGCGGCGCAACGGCAGATATTGCCGCTCATTCGCTCCCGCAATTCCGCGTCGTTCAACGCCACCTTATCCAGATCCGCGGTCGCATGGCTGGGGACGCCTGCCTGGATTTCCTCCAGCACTGCGACGGCCGAACAAATCTGCCCTGGCGTGCAATATCCGCACTGATAGCCGTCATGCACGATGAAAGCCTTCTGCATGGGATGCAGATTTTCCGGCGTGCCCAGCCCTTCGATCGTCGTGATGTCGTCACCATCATGCATCACGGCCAAGGTCAGACAGCTATTGATCCGACGCCCTTCCACGATCACCGTGCAGGCACCGCATTGCCCATGATCGCATCCTTTTTTGGTGCCGGTCAGATGCAGATGCTCCCGCAGCGTATCGAGCAGGCTGGTGCGCGGATCGAGTTGCAGATGCACCTCGCGTCCGTTGACGGTCAATTCGACGGGCATCATGGCAGTTGTTCCTTTACGCCTGGGCGTTGCGGCGGCAGCGTCCTGCGCTTGCGACAATATGGGCGCTGCGGCAGCAAAAGCGGTACTGCCCTGCAGCAGGCCGCGGCGCGTTAAATGATTGGACGACATGGCCGGTCCTCCCTGTTGGTTGCCTGTCATTACGAAGAGCGGCGGCAAACGATCCCGCCGCCGCAAGAAACATCCAAAGCCAAGCTAGCAGAAGGACAGCGTACGCCAAGCGCCTCCTTTTTCCCGCCGTGGGCCGACGATTCGCGCGGTCGAATAGCGCCAGCCCTATCGCTCGAACTGTCGCGACGCGTCTAAGGCACAGAAAAGGGAGGATTTTTATATCGTCGCCTGAGAATTTCATTTTTGTGCAATTCTCCCCTTGCCCGTTCGAACAAGCGCTGCTAGTTCCCCGCCACCCGCCGAGAGGGATACATCCTCCGGCCGCCAGAGCGGGCGTAGCTCAGGGGTAGAGCACAACCTTGCCAAGGTTGGGGTCGAGGGTTCGAATCCCTTCGCCCGCTCCAGAAATCATAGAAATCAATGGTTTCTGGGGCGTTGTGTCAGCTGGTTCATCGCCTTCCCCGAGAATCTCAGACATCGTTCAGGGTAAGCAATCCTGCGTTGCCTTTGCCTAAAAGCCTATCCCGATCGGAATGCATCCGATTGCATGATGAACTGCGGCGAGGCACATAGTCGTTCATCCAATGCAGAGTTTATCGCGCCTCCTGCTTTGGATCGCCTATCAGCCGAGTCAGCGGCTGAAATTCCCATGCGTCGTTACCATCACCAAATGGAAGCCAAGATGAAAATGGAAACCGGACGGGCCGAAACGCATCGACGGGCATTTCTGGCGGGTTCACTGGTCGGCGTGGCATCATTTCTGCCCAAACCGTCCCAAGCCGCTGTGCATGATACGCCATTCGATCGCACGGCATATGATCGCTATATCCAGTTGATGAACAAGGGCGATCTGCAGTTCGCAGACTATTATGCGGACGATATTCAGTTCGTCATGAATATTCGGGGGAAGGCAGGGGTGCTGGCTTTCTACGCCAGACAGCGTCCCTATATACGGGAAACGCTCAAAATCCTGTTTTTCTGCTCCGACAGGAAGGGCGCGGCGGCCCAGGTGCATAGCGAAGTGCACTGTATCCGGGATTGCGACGATACGACGCTTTTTGGCCGCGCATTGAAGGTCGGCGAGCATCAAACGATACGCGGTTGCCTTCTCTACAGTCTGAACGATCAAGGCAAAATCATCGAGATCAACGGACCGCCGCCCGAAATTCTAACGCCATGGCGCATGGATGCGATCTGAGAGCGGTTTTACGAACGTACATAAGGGCGGCAGGAAGCGGACGCCCATTCTGCCTATCGGCCAGCGGCGCGCCGCTTAGCGAGGGACACGCCACCCCCAACCCATGCGCATCCAAACGCTGGCAGCCGATGCGCAGGGGGGACAGCCGATAATCAACGCGAGTGTCCATTCATCGGTCTGATCCATGCGAAAAGCCATGGCCGAATTGATGCACCTATCTTGCTGCTCCATGGCTGATAGTGATGACGGATAGGGATGTCCGCTACGTTATCGCGCAAGCCTAAGTCGTGCGGATTTCCTACATGGTCGCTAAACGCGGGCTATTCGGACGAACAAGTCCGAGAGCCAAGTGTGCGTGCGTCCATATCTTATGGTTCGTCTCCAGGTTTATTGAACGGTCACGATAAAATCGCCTGGGCAAAGGTGATATATTAGGGGAAAGAATATGAATTATAGCAGATTCCTTTTGTCCACGACTTTGCTGGCATCTGCCTTTGCAGGGCAGGGCGCCATGGCCCAGACCACCAATGCGACGGGCGGCGAATCGACCAAGGACAATCTGGTTCTTCAAGAGATCATCGTGACGGCGGAACGCCGGTTCAATACGGCGCAGAAGACTGCCGCTGCGATCTCCGTCCGTCCCGGCGCCGAAATGGTGCGCCAGGGTCGCTATGAACTCAAGAACATCCTGGAAGATGTGCCTGGCATATCCGGCGGCGCTTCGGGTTCGACCAACACGTCGCTTGCTGGCGGTACGGACAACCCTGCCACCGGGCTGGTCATTCGCGGTATCCAGTCCAACCAGGGCGTAGGCGGCAGCGCAACCTCCACCTCGTCCGCCGCGGCGATTTATACCGACGATGTCTATAACGGCCTGGGCGGCAATTACGACATTGCGCGGGTGGAGGTTCTGCGCGGACCGCAGGGAACGCTTTATGGCCGCAGCGCGACGGCGGGCATCGTCGCCATCCATACCAACGATCCCGACACCAAGGCATTTGGGGTCGAAGGCACCGCGGAACTCGCGAACTACAACCTGTTCCATTTCGTAGGCGCGGTGAACGTGCCGATCGTGGAAGACAAGCTGGCGCTCCGGGTCGCGGGCAATTATTTCGAACGGGACGGCTATTACGCCAAGGACGGCGATGCCCGTCAGAGCGCCAGCTTCCGCGCGAAGCTGCTGTGGACGCCAAGCGACACCTTCTCAGCGCTGCTCGGCTATGCACAGGAATTCAATACGACGCACACCGGCGGCACGAGCGTTGTTCAAGGTAGCTCGCCGACCGATTTCGTTTTTTCGGATAGCGCCATCGGCAATGGTCGGAACCACAGCAGGCAGGTCTGGGGCAAGTTCAATCTCGATCTTGGCGGCGTGGAACTGACCTATATTCCGGCGTATCGCACATTTTTTCAGGACACGACCGCCGTCGTGCGCACCGCACCGGGACCGGGCGAGATTCACATCGACAATTATGTGAAGACGACGCCCGATAACTTCATGACGCACGAATTGCGCCTCAATAGCACGGACACCAATTCGGCGTTCAAGTGGCAGGTCGGCGGACTTTACTATCGCAACTCGCTGAGCGAGCGGAACGACCTGTTCAATTATGACATCGGGCCGATGGGCGCATTCATCTTCAAGTCGTTCACGCACAAGGTGACGACGGCTGGCGGCGTCTTTGCGGAGGGCACCTACGCCTTTGCCCCCAACACGCGGCTGACCGCCGGCGTCCGTTACGATCACACCAAGATTGAAATCGATCAGGATTACACGACCATCATCGGCGTTTCCAAGTCGCTATCCGGGGCGGACCGCCTGGCCACGTTCAACAACGTGACGTACAAGGCGCGCCTTGAGCATGATCTGACGCCGCGCAATCTGCTCTATGCGCTGATTTCCACCGGGGTCTCGCCTGGCGACAAGACGCTGACCCAAGATGCTTCTGGTCAACCCAAGACCTTGGTGTTGGACGCCGAAACGCTCACATCCTATGAAATCGGTGCGAAGAATTGCTTTTTCAACGATCGCCTGCAGATCAATCTTGCCGCCTTCTATAATGATTATGGCGGGTATCAGACCGCTGGCATCAACGTCGCAGCGCCCGGTGATCCCAATCGCATATTCGAGACGATCACGGTTCCGCTGAAGTCCTATGGTGTGGAATTTGAAATTCAGGCACGCCCTTGGGAGAACGGCACGATCGGCCTGAACGGCTCTTATATCCGCGCTCGCTACGGCGAATTTCCTGCCGAATACGCCAAATATTTCTCCAGCCGTAATGTGGCACCCTCGCCGCCGTTCCGGGTGACCGGCTCCTACGATCATCGCGTCTCGCTGGGCGGCGATACGGCACTGATGCTGCGCGGCGTGGTTCGCTACGTATCCTCCCATGCCAGCTCGAGGATTACGGTGTTGGATGAGCAGTTGGGCGCTGGACCTTATGTTCACGTCCCCGGACGCGCCGTGGCCGACTTTAATGCGACTTTGGTACTGAATTCCAATGTGTCGATCACCGGATATGTCCGCAATCTGACGAACGAACGGTATCTGCCTGACAACTGGAACGTGGCCAACACAATTCCGGGCAATCCGCCTACCGTCATCGTGTCGCAAAATGGTTTGAGCGACCCGCGGACTTTCGGTGCGATCCTGAACTTCAAGTTCTGACATTTTCTCACTACCTGCCAAGACCATGATTGGCCGCGTCGTTATGTAACGACGCGGCTAATTTTTATATATACGGACACATTACGAGGGGGCGGTCTACAGGCGGGGAGGGCGGTGCTGTCAGGCTGCGGCGCGCTTAGACCAAAGGGGCGTCCTGCCGGTTTCTAAGGAATGTAAGCGGCCAATGCTCTTACCTCATGCGCGCTGCGGATTGGCTGTGTCTGGTGATGCGAGCCGTGACGCGACCGTCTCTGGCGTTAAAGCAGGATGACTTTACCTTGAGCTGGTTGCTCGAAACCAACGGAACAAGATAGATCGACTTGACGTCATCAGCCTCAAATGCCGAAACGCGGGGATAAGGAATGAATGTGCATGTTCTCCTGCGCAAGCCGAGGCCTAGCCTCGCGCGTCGAACTAAACCCCGGCATTCACCGGGGCGCGCGCTATAGCTTCCTTGGATAGGTCGGCTGCGATCGGGATCAACCGGGGGGGCGTAAGGGGCGTTTCCCCTGCCAAGATAGGCGGCCGACCACCTGCCATGCAGAGCCTTCAGACCGCCTGTCGTAAGCCACAAAAAAGGCCGACATGCAGGCATGTCGGCCTTTTGCGAGCCATTAGATGATCGCGGCCTATTTGGCGCCGATCACCGTCTTACGCTGAAGAATGCGCCATTCGCCATTACGCTTTTCCAAGACGTCGTCATAGTGGCCGGGAAGGCCGACGACGGTCTTCTTGGTCGCCAGGTCCGGATAGACGCTGACGAAATAGCCATAATGGGTCGCCCGCGTGGGACTCTGGAACTCGAAATGATGGCTTAGCGACAAATGCCAGGGCGCGACATTAGTCCCGACACTGTTAAGGCCGCCCGGCGTGCCCGGCGCGGGCATCGGCGGCGCGCCCGCAGGGGGTTTGGGCATTCCGGCCGGGGGCGGCATGGCGCCGCCGCCTGCTGGCGGCGGGGGTGGGCCTTCCGCCGCCTTTTTGTAGGGCATGGTGAAGCTCATACCCGGTTCGGGCTGCGCGACGATGGTGGCTTCGGGCCAGAAGGCCGTGTCGAAGCGCGCCATGTCGTGGAGTTCCAGGCCCAGCGTGTAATTGTCGACGGCGGCGTTCACAGCGACCCAGTCATCGACCGTGGGCTTGTAACTCGACGCCGCCGTGCTTGCCGCTGGCGCCTCGGCATAGGCCACGCCAGCGACCATCAAGAGGCAGGCGCCCCCAATTCCCGCCAAATATTTCATCTCGTCCTCACCTTACCCTTATTGAAGCGGCCCATCATCATTTCGGATCATTGGCCTTCAGCCGCTTTAGCACTTCGGCCGGATCTTCGATGACCGTCTCGTTCGTGACGGGATCGAACTCCAGGGGATCGGCCTCGGACGATCCGCACACCCACTCCGCGGGCAGTCCGAAATCGCCGGTATTGCGCTTGAAGAGCTGGTCGTTGGCGACATAGGGCTTTGTCCAAACCGTGTCATCATAGATTGTCAGCTTGATTTCGAGCGTGTCCTGGTCGAGCAACCGGAAACGTTCGACCATGCGCATGTTAGGGCCATGTGGTCCGAAGATCGCTTCGGGCGGAAGGACGAAGCCGCCCGTCCCCTTTCCAGGGAAGTTGGCATATTGGAACATGATGTCGTCGTTGAATGCGATGCTTTCGACGACGAGCGTATCCCCTTCGAAATGCGCGATCGAATTGCCCAGGAAGCTGGGATTGGGACGTTCCTGATGCTTCCCGTCGACTTTGATGAAGCGGGTCATGCTGCTGTTTTCGATGTAGATCGCGATCAGCCCCGGCTCATAGAAGAATTTGAGCGGCGACCCCAGGCGCTGGATCAGCGGCATGCCCGCCGTCTTGCACCCGGGTCCGGCAAAGGGAATATCCTCGATCCCCTTGTAGGACTGCGCATAGGCTTTCGCCTTGGGCGTCAGCGGCGTTGTAACATTGGCATCCAGGAACGACGTGACGCTCTGCCAGTTGCCAGAAAAGAAATCCGGCATCTTTGTAATATCGCCCCATTTCGTTCCCAACGCCTTGGACCCTGCAGGCGCGGTCAAGGTAGAGGGGCCTTTCCGGGCGACGGGGCCAAGGCCGGGTGGCAGCCCACCGGGCGGAAGACCGCCAGGGGGCGGCCCACCGGGCGGAAATGCACCGGCAGGAGGGCCACCGGGTGGCTGCGCGGACGCATCCACCACGGCAAATGTAGCCTGCGCGAACGCAACCGAGCATAGCGCGGCGACGCGCAGGGATTTGAAGTTGATCATCGGCGAGGCCTCTTCATCGGGTCGATACAGGTCAGTTCGGAACAGGTGCGCCATCGCGCAATTCGCGGCCGCTCGACAATTTGATCACGCTGATCAGGCCGACATTCTTTCCGGCCCGGCTGGGACTGGCCGTCACGGTCACCTTGTCACCGGTCTTCATATCGTTGGAGTTCCAGCCGTTGCGCGCCAGCATGCCTGCACTGCCCGCTTCGAAGCCCCAGATTTCCTGAGTTCCGTCCGACTTGATGCGGCGGATGTACAGCCAGGAATGGGGATTGGACCACACCCACTTCTCCACTGTGCCGGAAATGTTGACCTTCTTCGTCATGTCGAAAGGCGCAGCGGAATGGTGTGCCGTCGCCGGGATCGCCACAGCAGCGAGAAGTAATGCTGACAATGCCCGTGCAATACGGGTCGAACCACGCGTGTTCATTGCATATTCGCCTTTCAAACGTCTTTCCACGGCATGCTTATACCGCCACCGGTATAGCACGGGTTTACAGGCATTTTCTTTGCCTCTGAAAGCTTGGGATAGTTAGGTGCCACAATTGTGATGGTGAGGCGCTACTGATCAAGATTCCTTGGCGCGCCCTGACGGCCTATCGGACGACCGATGATTTTCATCACCCGCCACACGGTTGAGATTTTACGCCGGAAAATTTGAACTAGACAGTCATCTTTATACGACTTAGTCAATCAAAAAGCGGGATATGGCAACCGGCGGTGCTGGTCGATGGCATGCGCGAATCGATGGCCGGTGCTCTTCCGCTCTTATTCCGGGCCGCATTGGCCGATAATATCTAGGAAGGATTACAGCCATGAAGCTAGCCCGTTTCACCGTTGATGGCCGCACCCGGCTGGGAAAGGTCGTTGGCGACCAGGTCGTGGATATCAGCGCGGCGGTGCCTAAAGCTGGCGATTCCATGCGTGTTCTGCTCGGGCAGCTGGATGATGTGCGTGCCGCGATCGAGGCTGTCGACGGACCGGCCTTTGCCCTTTCGGACGTGACGCTGGAAGCGCCCATCGCAGACCCGCAGAAATATCTCGCCATCGGCATGAACTATCAGGACCACGCCGACGAAGCGGCAGCCGCTGGCAAGCCGGTTCCCACATCGCAACTGTGGTTCAACAAGCAGGTCAGCTGCATCAACGGGCCGTTTTCGGATGTCGACGTGCCCAAGTCCGCCCCCGACATGGTCGATTATGAAGCGGAAATGGGCGTCGTGATCGGCAAGCGTTGTCGTCATGTGTCGCGCGAAGATGCGCGATCGGTGATCGCGGGCTATTGCGTTATCAACGACGTGACCGCGCGCGACTGGCAGTTCCGCTCGCCGACCTTCACGCTGGGCAAGTCGTTCGATACCCACGGCCCGATCGGCCCATGGATCACCACCGATGACGAAATTGCCGATCCGCACGCGCTGACGATGACGCTCGAACTGAATGGCGAGGTTCGCCAGCAGTCATCCACAGGCAAAATGATCTACGATATCTTCGAGCAGATCGCCTATCTGACCGAGGTGATGACCCTGGAGCCGGGCGATGTGATCGCGACCGGTACGCCCGCAGGCGTGGGTATCGCCGGCAATCGCTTCATGAAGGCGGGCGATGTCGTGCGCGTCGCCATCGACGGTCTGGGCGCCATCGAAAACCGCTTCGTCAACGAAGCCTGACACAGTGAAAGCGATAGTGCCTGTACCGGTTGGTGCGGGCACTATCGCGTTAATGTAGCAAAGGTCGGCAAACCGTCTTGGGCGGATAGGCCGCACTTCTATCGATAGGATCAGACGCGCCGCGCAATGCGGCAATGTCCTAGCCGCATGATGCGAGATCGGTAGTCGAGGCGATCGCCTCTTGGATCAACGCAGTGCGCGTACATTCCTCAACGTCAACAACGTGCAGAAGCGCCCGGATTCAATGCAACGGGGGCAGGGACGCAGGTGCTTCGGCCGGTGCCGAACTGCGGAACCGGCTGGCCAGCGCGACACCGGCCGCGATCAGGCACGCTATACCCAATATTTGCAGCGCAGCGGGCAGGTTGCCGTCAAATTGTCCGCGCATGAAGGCGACGGCTTGGCTGCTCAACGGTTGCCCCAGCCACCAACCGCTCATGAACAGGCCAGTGCCGCGGCCGCGCACTTCGAACGGCAGGCGGCCCATCGCCCAAACCACCAGCGCAGGCAGCAACATGCCGGACCCGATCTGGTTGACGATCAGCCAAGCGGTGAACTGGCCGGATGTGGGCGCATGGTTCATCAGGACATAGGATAGGCCGAGCAGGCCGAATGCGATCAGCAACTGTGTCGGGACGAAGAAACGCGCGGTGAACTGGCGGTAGAGCAAGGTGCCGCCCGCGACGGACAGTCCGGCCAGCCCGCTATAGAGGCCAAGCGCGCTGGGCGAGCTGATGTTATAATAGCCGCTCAGCATATTGCTGACCTGGATCTGCATGGTGAAGAACATGGTGCCGCCGAAAATCGCCAGCAGCGAGATGGGCAGGATGGTGCGCCATGGAAAGCTGGCTTTGGGGTCGGCGCGTTCGGCAACGGGTTCGTCGCTCTTGCGCGGCTCCCAGGTCCAGATGATCAGGCAGACGGCGAACAGGATGCTGACGCCATAGGCGGCGAACGCCGCACGCCAGCCGAAACTGCCCAGCGCCCCGCCCAGCAAGGCTAGCACGATCGACGCGAGGGAGGCGACCGCCGTCTGGTTGGCCAGCCATTTTTCGCGTTCGCGGCCGTGAAAATAGTCGCCGATCAAGGTCGTGCTGGAAATGACGATCAGCGCTTCGGCCGCGCCTAGCACCGCGCGGCTTATGATGATCGCGGTCAGGCTTTGCAGAACCATGGGAAGGATGCCGACGATGGCATAAACGAACAACGCGCCGATGCAGGTTTTCCGACGACCCAGGAAATCCACTACGATCCCGGCGATCGGGGACAGCAGCGCCACGCACAGCGCGGGCAGGGTCAGCATCAGGGGAACCAGATATTGAACGCCCTCGACGTCCTTGAAATGCGCCATGATGCCCGGCAGCACCGGCACGAGGATGATAAGGCCCATGACGGCCATCGTGATCGGCAGCAATAGCAATATGCCTTGTAGCGTACCGGCTTGGCGTTCGACGACGGTCATGTAGAGGCTCTCCCTGATCGGATGTCGGGCTGTTCCGGCACGGTCGGCTGGATTTCGCCCGTATCCGCCCCGGCCTTATTGTGGTGGGGCGCGTTAAGTTAGGTGTATGATTGGCTGGAAGGTGGACTTACCGGATGTCGGCCTTCACATAAGTCTGGTCGATCGCGCCGAAGATCGATCGGCCATCGCCGTCGAACATTTCTATCCGGACGCGATCGCCGAATGTCAGATAGCCGGTTTTTGGCTGGCCTTCGTCGATCAGTTCGATGGCGCGCCGTTCGGCGATGCAGGCCGACCCCACCTCGCGGAAATTTTCGTTGGAGATCGTGCCCGTGCCAATGATCGTGCCCGCCGCCAGATTGCGCGTCCGTGCGGCGTGGGCAATGAGTTCCCCGAACGAAAAGCCCATGGCGCCGCAATGGGGACGGCCGAATTGCTCCCCGTTCCAATGGACATGCAGCGGCAGATGGACGCGCCCGTCGCGCCAGGCGTCGCCCAGCTCGTCGGGCGTGACGGCCACCGGGCCGAAGCTGGTCGCCGCCTTGGACTGGAGGAAGCCAAAGCCGGTCTTCAATTCCTTGCCCGCCAGGACGCGCAGGCTGGTGTCGTTCGCGATGGTGAGCAGCCGGATATGGCGTGCCGCCGCGGACGCGGACGTGCCCATCGCGACCCGGTCGGTGACGATGGCGACTTCCGCTTCGAAATCCATACCGTCTTCTTCCGATGGGAGCGGGACGTCGGCACGCGCACCCAGCAGATCGTCGCCAGCCCCCTGATACATCAGCGGCACGGACCGCTTTTCGGGTGGCGGTTCGATGCCGAACACCTGTTCGAGCAGGTCGCCATGCGAGTGAAAGGCGGACGCGTCGAGCCACTGCCAGGCGCGGGGCAGGGGCGCTGCCAACTGGCGAGCGTCGAGCGCCATTGCGCCCGGCACGGTGCCTGCGTTCAACGAGTTGGACAGTTGCTGCAAGGCGGGCGCTACCGCCTCCCACTGTTCGATCGCCACCTGAAGGGTGGCGGCGATGCCGGTCGCCGCGACGCAGTGGGTGAGGTCGCGCGAGACGACGTGCAATATCCCGTCCGGCGATCCATCGTTGAGCGTTGCGACCTTCATATGGCGATACCTCTATCTGGTTTTATAGTGCGGCGTGGCCTATTCGAACGGTCGTCGAACGACCAAAAATACCCAAGCTGATATGGGGCTTCAGGACAGGAGCTAGGTGCAAAAGTTCATCTGTTCCGCTATCGATTAAAGATATCCATTGGTCGCGAGATGCATCTGCGAAAAAGCCTTCACACACGGAGGGGCCACTTTTGCAGATTGACCGAATGTATCAAATATGACTAAATGGTTCAATAGATATGATCCGACGCACAGGCGTTCGGATCGAGAGGAGCCTCGCTCTGGCGATATGTGCTTGCGGCATGACCCGGTGGGTCGGCGATGCGCGTGCGTCAGCCTATTTCGGAGTGTGTACGCGCGATGAGCATCGCCAAAGCCTATGACGTCGCCTATGTGCGCTTCAGCGCGCCGGACCTGGAAAAAATGCGCGCCTTCCTGCATGATTTCGGCATGGTCGAATGTACGCCGCATGGCGAGACGGACCGCCTATTCATGCGCGGAACGGGGCTGCGCTCGTTTGTCCATGCGACGGAACGGGGGGAAGCGGGCTTCGTGGCCCTGGGCATCTGGGTCCGCGACATGGGCGATCTGGAACGGCTGGCGGAACATGACGGATTGACCGTAGAGCCGCTCGATACACCGGGTGGCGGCCATGTGGTGCGGCTGACCGATCCCGACGGCTATTTGATCGAGGCGGTCGCCGGGCAGGAGGCGCTGGCCCCTGTCGAGCGCGCGCTGCCCTTCCCCGAACCCTGGAACCATGGCGGCGAACATCCTCGCATCGCGCGCTTCCGCCGGGTGAAGCAGGGGGCGTCGCACGTGCAGCGGCTGGGCCATTGCGTGTTGGGCGTGTCCAATTTCCGCCAGTCCGAACACTGGTATAAGGAGCGCTTCGGCTTCGTCACCTCGGACGAGGTACAGCCCGAACCGGGCGTGGCGATCGGCGCCTTCATGCGGGCCGATCGGGGCGACGAACCTTGCGATCACCATACCGTCTTCCTGTTCGAGCGGCCCGGCGGCGCGCCGCCCGAATTCATGCATTCCGCGTTCGAAGTCGCCGATGTCGATGATTTGATGACCGGCCATGAACATCTGATGCAGGCGGGCTGGCATTCCCATTGGGGCGTCGGTCGCCACATATTGGGCAGCCAGATTTTCGATTATTGGAACGACCCGTTCGGCCATGAAATCGAACATTGGACCGATGGCGATCAATTGCGCGCGGCGGACGGCGGCGGCGTCGTGGGCCTTGGCGAATTGTTGGGCGGGCAATGGGGGCCGCCCAATCCGGTACTGAAGGAATTGATGAAGGACGGGCCGCCGTCCTGATCCTGGACCCGTCGAAGCAAGATCAAGATTATGGAGAGTGCGCCATGCTGAATAGCGAAACCAAAGAGCGCGAGGGCGTGTCGCGCACGTTCGACCGCCGCAACCCGGTGACCGGGGAGGTCGCCACGACCGTCAGCGCCGCGACCGTCGCGGACGCCAATGCCGCGTGCGAGGAGGCGCAGGCGGCGTTTCCGGCCTGGTCGGCGCTTGGCCCCAATGCCCGCCGCGCACTGCTGATGAAGGCCGCCGCCGAACTCGAATTGCGCGCCCCCCAGTTCATCGAGGCGATGATGGGCGAGATCGGCGCGACGCAGGGATGGGCCGGGTTTAACCTTTCGCTCGCAGCGGGTGTCGTGCGTGAAGCCGCCGCGATGACCACGCAGATTAGCGGCGAGGTCATTCCGTCCGACAAGCCAGGCTGCATCGCTATGGCGATGCGCGAACCGGTGGGCGTCATGCTGGGCATCGCGCCCTGGAATGCGCCGATCATCCTGGGCGTGCGTGCGATCGCCATGCCACTCGCTTGCGGCAACACCGTGGTGCTCAAGGCCAGCGAACAGTGCCCCCGCACCCACAGCCTGATCGTGGAAGCGTTTGAGGCGGCAGGCCTGCCCGACGGCGCGGTGCAGATCGTCACCAATGCGCCGGAAGATGCGGGTGAAATCGTCGGCGCGCTGATCGATCATCCTGCGATCCGCCGGATCAACTTCACCGGATCGACCCATGTCGGCAAGATCATCGCCAAGCGCGCCGCAGAGCATCTCAAGCCCGTGCTGCTCGAACTGGGCGGCAAGGCGCCGTTCATCGTACTGGACGACGCCGACCTGGACGAAGCAGTCAAGGCGGCGGCCTTCGGCGCATTCATGAACCAGGGTCAGATCTGCATGTCGACCGAGCGGATCATCGTGGTGGACAGCGTTGCCGACGCCTTCGTCGCGCAGTTCAAGGCGAAGGTCGACGCCATGCCGGTCGGCGACCCGCGCGAGGGCAAGACGCCGCTGGGCGCGGTGGTCGATCAGAAGACGGTCGATATCGTGCAGACGCTGATCGACGACGCGCTGGCGAATGGCGCGGAGCAGGTCGTGGGCGGAACGGCCAACGGCGTGCTGATGCCCGCCCATGTCATCGACAAGGTGACGACCGACATGAAGCTGTTCCGCGACGAGAGTTTCGGTCCCGTCGTCGGCATCATCCGCGCCCGCGACGAAGCCCATGCGATCGCGCTGGCCAACGATACCGCCTATGGGCTGTCGGCGGCCGTGTTCACCCGCGACACCGCGCGGGGCTTGCGGGTCGCCAAGCAAATCCAGTCGGGCATCTGCCATATTAACGGGCCGACCGTGCATGACGAGGCGCAGATGCCCTTCGGCGGGACCAAGGCGTCGGGCTATGGCAAGTTCGGCGGCAAGGCGGGCATCGACAGCTTCACCGAATTGCGCTGGATCACGATCGAGACGCAGCCGGGACATTATCCGATCTGACGGTCCGAGCAAGACGGACATTATCGGCGGCGTCGGGCGAAAACTCCGGCACCGCCCTCATCATTTGATAAGGAGTGACCCATGCCGGTCGCATTGATTACAGGGTGCAGTTCGGGTTTCGGCGAAGCGATGGCGCTCGCCTTTGCAGGGCGGGGCTATCAGGTGGCTGCCACGATGCGCAGGCCCGAGGCCGCGCCCGACAGCCTTAAAGCGCTGGAGGAGGCCAGCCCGGCCGACATACTGATCGCGCCACTGGATGTGACTGATGCGGCCGCGCGAAAGTCCGTCATCGATCTGGTCGTGGCGCGTTTCGGCCGTATCGACCTGCTGATCAACAATGCCGGGGTCGGCGCGCGCGGCGCGTTCGAAGATACGCCCGACAGCCAGTGGCGCACGATGTTCGAAACCAACCTGTTCGGCCCGCTCGACCTCATTCGGTTGGCGCTGCCGATTATGCGCGCGCAGGGCGCGGGCCGCATCGTCAACGTGACGTCGGTAGCGGCAATTATGAAGACGCCCTTCATGTCGGCCTATTGCGCGAGCAAACATGCCTTCGACGCCGCGACAGCCGCGCTCAATATCGAAACGCGCAGCTATGGCGTGCAGGTGGTGAGCGTGATGCCCGGACCGTTCAAGACGGCGCTGCCGCAAAAGTCGCTCGATCGGCAGGCGAGCGCGCCCTATGCGGCGATCGCCGAGACGTTCAACCGCAATTTCGACGGCATGGAGTCGCACGCGCCGGAGGATATCAGCCCCGTCGTGCAGGCCGCGATCGCGGCGGCCACGGACGCCGAACCCAAGCTGCGCTATACCGCCGGGACCGACGTGGTGCGCATCCTGCCGCCGATCCTAGATGCGTTTGCGCCGATGGAAAAGATCGGGCTGCACCTGACCGGGCAGGACTGAAACGCCCTGGCGGCGAGCAAAGAAAAAGGGCGGTCGATCCGATAGTGGATCGACCGCCCTTCTGCATTCGGCGAAGCGCCGTTCGTTCAATCCGGTTCCGGCGTCGATCCGGTATCCTCGGTCCCGGTGGACGAACCGACCTGTTCCTCGCAATCGAACTCGTCCACCAGCGCCAGATCGGGTCGCCAGGTAAAGCTGCGCGCGAATTTCCACGCGCGGGTATAATAGGTCGGGTCATCGACGGTGGTGACGACCTCTAGCGACCACAGCACGAACCCGCTCCGCGGGAGGGTCGCTTGGGGTGACGTAGCGTAGTATTGTTCAGGCTTTGCGAGCGGCGATGTCGCCTTGCGACCGTGGAGTTCCTTCAACGGAAAGGAACTCACCATGGATGCCATCACTTCCCCGACCCCGAACAATTCACTGCGCGAGCGTATGTTGCAGGACATGACGATGCGTGGCTTTGGGGAGCATACGCAGAAGGACTATATTCGGCACTTCCGATCATTTGCCGCGTTTCTCGGTCGCCCTCCCGATACGGCCACGATCGAAGACCTCCGGCGCTTTCAGATTGATCAGCATGAACGCGCCGTTGGTCCGGCAACAATCAATGGAGCCGTATCGGCACTGCGCTTCCTGTTCAGTATAACTCTCAAGCGACCGGAGATGGCGCTGGGGCTTGTCGTCGTTCGCTTCACACCCAAATTGCGGGTGGTTTTGAGCGTTGAGGAGACAGCGCGGCTGCTCGAGGCCGCGCCAGGCATCAAATACAAAGCTGCCCTCAGCGTTGCCTATGGCGCGGGCCTGCGTGTCTCGGAGGTTGCCCACCTCAAGGTCGATGACATCGACAGCGAGCGCATGATCATCCGTGTCGAGCAGGGCAAGGGACGCAAGGATCGCAACGCCATGCTCTCACCGCACCTGCTCGATTTGCTTCGCCAATGGTGGCGCGAAGGCAAGCGGCGCGGAGTGATGTTGCCGCATGGCTGGCTGTTCCCTGGCCGCAACGGCACGGATCCGGTCTCAGCGCGCCAGTTGCATCGCGTCGTGCAGGAAGCAGCTGAGCGCGCCGAGATCCACAAGCGGGTAAGCCCGCACACATTGCGGCATTCGTTCGCCACTCACCTGCTCGAGCAGGGTGTCGATATCCGCGTCATCCAGGTCCTGCTGGGACACGTGAACATCAACACCACCGGCATCTATACTCAGGTTTCGAGCAAGACCATGCGGGCGGTGGCCAGTCCGCTCGACCAAATCGTTGCCGTGATGGAAGGCAGGGGCCCTCCCGGTTGAACCGGTGCGCACCTCACTCGAGGTCGCCGACATCTTCCGTAGCGCCGGGCCAGCGTATCGCGCAGCCCATGCCGGGCATCTCAGTCTCGGCCAGCTCAAGGTCATGACGGCGATCGAGAACTGCCGCACCGCCGCGCTGGGCGGCCACGTCGAGGCCTGCGACGACTGCGGGCATTGGCGGATCGCCTATAACTCCTGCCGCAACCGGCATTGCCCCAAATGTCAGGGTGCCGCCGCGCGCACCTGGCTGGCCGCGCGCGAGGCTGATCTGTTGCCGGTCGGCTACTTCCACGTCGTGTTCACCGTGCCCGCCGAGATCGCTGACATCGCCTGGCAGAACAAGGCGGTGGTCTATGACCTGCTGTTCCGCGCAGCTGCGGACACGATGCTGACCATCGGCGCCGATCCCAAACACCTCGGCGCGCGGGTCGGCATCACTGCCGTACTGCACACCTGGGGATCGGCGCTAACTCACCACCCGCATGTGCACATGATCGTGCCCGGCGGCGGTATCGCGCTGGACGGCACGCGTTGGATCTCGTCGCGCCCTGCCTTCCTGTTACCAGTGCGCGTGCTGGGCGCGTTGTTCCGCCGGCTGTTCCTCATACGCCTGCTGGCGTTGTTCGACGCTGGGAAGCTGGCCTTCTTCAACACCTTGGCGAGCCTGGCGACACGCAAGGCCTTCCTGCGGCATCTATCCCCGATCCGGAAGAAGCGCTGGGTGGTCTATGCCAAGCCACCCTTTGCCGGACCGCAGGCAGTGCTGGCCTATCTCTCGCGCTACACCCACCGCGTTGCCATCTCGAACAGGCGCCTCATCGGCTTCGACGAGGCCGGAGTGACATTCTGGTACAAGGATTATCGCCGCGATAGTGCTGAACGCCAGCAGGTCATGACGCTGGCGACCGACGAGTTCATCCGCCGCTTCCTGATCCACGTCCTGCCGCGCGGCTTCCACCGCATCCGGCATTACGGCCTGCTCGCCAGCTCATCCCACAAGGAGGCCATGGCGCTGGCCCGCAGGCTGCTGGGCATTGCTGCGCCGATCGAGGAACCCGAACCCGACGAGCCGCCCGACCATCGCCCGCCATGCCCATGCTGCGGCGGACACATGACCATTATCGAGACCTTCGCCCGCTGGTGCCAACCGCGCGCGCCACCAACGCCAGCCTCACACGCCCGGAGACACGCGCCATGATCCGGCATGGCTCGCTCTACATGACGGTCGCGCTCATGGCGTCCTGGCCGACGACCGGGCGCATGCCCATCCCGGAATTAAAGCGGGCGCAGGACACGCTGATCCGTAAAACCACCGCTGCTAGCGGCCTGACGCCGCTCGAAATCACGCCGCTCCGCCCGATAGTCGCACCTCCGGCCCGGCAACGTTTACCCGCCAGAACCACCCCAAAGCCTATTTACCCATAGAGCAGCGCGTGGGGCCCGCGGGTTCCTGCACTGGAGGCTTTCGTACGCAAGCGCCCGAAACCCTTCGCAGATGTCGCCATCGCGGATCTTGCGGATATGGTAGGTCAGCTTGCCATCGGGCGAGAGCGGCGTGCCGCGGAACGACAGCCAGCGTCGGCTCCTGAAGTCGCTATTTTCCACGACCAGCGTGTCGCCATCCCAATGGCCGACGGACCGGCCCATATAGGTTTTGCCCTGCATCGGCGGCAACAGCGCCGGGTTGAGCGCGATTGACCAGACATTATGTTCGGCGGTGGAGAAGATGTCGATCCGGTCCTTCGACTGATAGAAGCGGGTTGCGATCCGCACCAGCAGCGCGTCGGGGCCGGACGGGCGGCACAGCGTCATCGGGCTGAGGAAGGGCTTGCCCTTGTCCATCGCCAGCAAGCGGGCGTCCATCACCTTGCGACCCGCGTCGTTGAACGGCACTTTATCGCCATACATGTCGGTCATGATCTCGAATGCGGGCAGGAACTGGTCGCCATACCAGCTGCCGCTCAGATCGTGCGGATCGTTGGTGGGCGCGCCAAGGCCAGCGGCTGGCGGCGGGGTCGGCGGCGGATTGTTGCGCGTCAGTTCCTTGTCCAGACCGCCGCCTGGTCCCGTGGAAAAACCGGCCTTGCCGATATAGAGGCCACTGGGGCGCACTTCGTTGGGATTGGGCGGCGGCAGCACGGCCGCGCCCCCGGGGGCGGACAGAACAGCTTCCGGCTTGTTCTGCGGCTGAGCCGATGCGCCATGGGGCGCAAGGGACAGAATCGTCGCGGCGGCAACGCCCATGGCGAAACGCCGACGCACGGCAAAATGATCTGAAATCATGACGTCCTCCAAGCACGCTGGCTCATTTGGTGGGAAGGGGCGGCTTGCCGAACATACGGTCCAGGCACACATCCTCGGGGAAGATTGCGTCAGGCTGCCGTTTGTAGGTCAGGACGGTTTCCAGAGGCTTGGCGAAATATTCCGGATCCTCGATCATGATCCGGTCCTCCAGCGTGTCGGCGTCTTTCAACGTCAGCCGTTCCGTCACCTTCAGGCCGAATCCGTGCGGAACGAGATCGTCAAGCAGGGTGGAGTCAGACAGATCTTTTGTCGTGATGACGAGCATGCCGCCGTCCCATTGCGCCTGCGCCGTGCCCATCTTCGTGCCCACCAGCTTGGCGTCGTCGGCCGCACCGAACAGCGAAATTTGTGGCGGAAGGCCCGGCATGGCGATCGCCCGGCGCACCCGGTTCCATTCGAACCCCATCGTCATCACCTGCGGATCTTGGAAAATCCGCAAGCGCATGGGTGTGAGCATCACTCGCGGCATGCCCGGCGACGAGCAGCGCGAAGTCGTGAGATCGAACGACATGTCCTTCTTGGCTTTCAGCCGTACATGCTCATCATATTGCTTCTTGCCCTGCGGCGTGAACGCGATGGCGCGGCGGTCCGGCAGGATGGATGTCCGTGGCGTTACGACCTTCCATGTGCCGGAAAAGTCCACCGTGTCGGCGGCCCGCGCCGCCACGCTCGTGCCCAGCAGCAGGGCGACCCCTGCCAAGCCGGTCATCCGTTTCCGGGCCAGCCCGATATTTCGCGCGATAGATGTCATGACAAGCTCTCCCAAGAGATTTTGTAGCGTGCTTCCAGGTGCGCGTTGGACTACCGCCCATAGTTCATGGTTGGGGCAGCGCCAGAACCGGAGCAGATGCCGCAGTTCAGCCACCAGCCTTGCCCGTCTGATGCGTGCCGATGGCGTAGCGCCCCGGCGACATGATGCCGTTCGGATCGACCGCACCCTTGATCGAATCCAGAAAGTCGCGCAGCGCATGGTCGTTATAGGAATAGGTATCCATGATCAGGTCATAGAAGGCCGGCGCCGTGCGATATTCGCCCCAGCCGCGTTCCGTCGCGATCACGACCAGTTCGCGCACGATGTCGCGTATCTTGGCATTGACCGTGGCCGACCGGGTGACGGGCAACCCTACCGCGAACAGGAAGGCCCGTTCGAAAATGGACGAAGGGAATTGCAGCGGCGGATAGGGCAGTTTGTATTTGCGCGCGATCCCGGCGAACAGGTCCATCGCCTCGATCGCCGCCTCGCCCGTCCTTGGGATCACCGGCGAAAAGAAGATATGACCAACGACGTCTTCGTCTTCATAGGAGATCATCGGGCCAAGGCTGAACGTACGCAGCGACGGGATGCCCAACTGCCCGGTGTCGAACATTGGCGCAATGTCTTCGGCCGGAAGTGGCAGGCTGCGCACGGGATTGAGCTTGAACTGCGCGCCCGGTATCGCGCGGATCGCGTCGCTGATGCAGTCCCATTGCGCGGCGATGAACTTCGCCGGGCCGTACAGATGGAACTCGCATGCCCAGAAGGGCACGCCCGCGGCCTGGGCCGCGGCGTCCAGCTTGTTCATGTCGGCGCCGCCCGGATCGTTCAGGATGACCGCGAACCGCGGGTCCATCGGTGGCGGACCGTTATTGACCAGATGCGCCTCATCCCCGCGCGTGCCGGTCGTGGGGCTGGACAGCATCCACAGACCCTGCACGATCTTGCTGCGTTCCAGCCGGCTGATGATGTCGATCAGCGGGATCAGGTCATGATATTTGGGGACCGTGACGGTGCCGGTCGTATAGCCTTCGGGCGGCGGCATCAGCCAGAAGCCCATCTTGGTCACGACGCCATAATTGGATTGCTTGAACAGCCCGTCGATCATCGGGCCATAGCCCGGCTTGAACTGTTGCCAGGTCTTGGCGGTGGGCATTGCGCCCATGCCGGTGCGCATCATCCTGCCGTTGGGCAGCACGACTTCCATGCCGCAATGCGCGCCGAAATGATCGCGATAGGAGGACAGGGTGACGCCCACGCCGCCGTCCAGCGCATTGCCGACCAAGCTGCCCCAGCCCGGACTGGGACAATCGATCCACAGTTTCAGGCCTTTGTCCTGGATATAGCTATAGAGGTCGAAATAGCTGACGCCTGGCTCCACAATCACATAGCCCTGCCGTTCGTCGATCTCGACGATGCGGTTCATGCGTTTAAGGTCGAGCACGACGCTGCCCGCCAGCGCAGGGGCGGCGCCGCCATAGCCCAGATTCTTACCCGTGGAGATGGGATAGATCGGGATTTTGTAGCGATTGGCGATCTTCACTAATTCGACCATCTGTTCGGCGGTGTCCGGGGCGATTGCGGCCGATGCGGTCCGCTCCTCCGCTTCGTCCCACAAGACCGAATAGGAGTCGCGATACAGCGCCAAATCCTCGTCGGACGTGAAGAGCCATTCGTCGCCTACGATTGCCGCGAACGCCTTGAGCGCGGCGGTGAAATCGGGCTGGCTGATATTGGGCGGTAATGTCATGGTTTAAGCTTCCCGCCGATCCTGGCTGACATAAGAGCGAGCGGACTTGCGCATGGTCCAGGCGTGCAGCGTGCCATCGGCGCGTGACCCACGATACGCGCGCGGCGACGGGCTGGTGGCGCTGCCATGCGCCCCGTTCAGAAAGGTCGCGACACCGTGATGGCAGGCATCGCCGTCCAACTCGCGCAGGGACTGCTGATGGCGCGCGGTCAGGCGAAAGCCGTGATCCCATGCGATCCGTTCCAGGCAGAACAGCGTCGCGCCCGTGCTCACGCCGACGAGGGTCTGGCTGTCGATCAACAGGCGTCGCAATGCACCGTAGTTGGCTGCATCAAGTTGAATATCGACAACCGGCATCATCTGCCTGCGCGCCTGTATGACGACATTGAGAAGGGCTGGCATGGCGACGCTGCCATCGATCAGCATGGCGTCGATGGCATGGGTATCGCGCACGCCTCCCATCGTTTGGCCATAGACGCTGACACCGGCGCTGCCCGCCACCGACAAGGCGGCTAGGCCAGCGCCCAACGCTGTCCGCCTGGTGACATGGTGCGCGCTCATCGGCGCTTGCTCCCGGCGGCCTTTTTCGAGGTCGCTTTTGCCCCCGGCGCGGGTGCCAGATAATCGGCTAGAGCCGCCAGTTCAGCGTCGCTGATTTCCGTTTTTCGGAAGGACGGCATGAACGAGATGCCGCTCCGCACCACCGCGCGTACATAGTCGGCGGTCAGGTCGGTGCGCTGGCTCAAGATAGCAGGGACCGCGCCTTGATATTTCCGCTGTAGCGCCACGCTGCCCGGCCCGTTCGCCACGCTATGGCAATCGCTGCACCATTTGCCATAGATTTTGCTCGCCGTTGAGCGCAGCGGTTCCGCCGCGCGAGGTGGCGTTTCGCGCGCCAGTGTCGGTTGCCCTGCCAGGGTCGATCCCAGCAATGTCATCGGCAACCAGAATCGAACAAATATCATTCTTCTTCCCGCCAAAATCCGCTTCGATGCAGATCGGAATGCGTTGCTGTCCAAGGGGCATTGATGCTGTGGGCGCCTGTGTCGCTCCCCTTGGATCAGGTCGACGCCGCTCCCGCTGTCGGACGCGCAAGGACGGCCAATGCGTGTCGATGCTATCAGGTGTAGGGGCGCAGGATAGGTGCATGAATTGCGTCATGCGCCCTATCCAACATCCTGAAATTATTGCACCCTGGACTTGCGCTTGCGCCAACCCATGCGTTGCAGTTCCGGCTCCTTGTCGATGAACTGATGCTTGAGCGCACCGCCGACATGACCCAGCAGCAACAGGATCATCAGATAGCCGCCGATCTTGTGCCATAGCGCCAACTCCTCATGCAGTATGTGCTGAGGTTCGACGCCACCCGGCTCGATGCCGATGTTGGCGATCGGCGTGATCGACGGCAAGGGAATCGTCCACCAGATACCCGGAGGGCCAGGCATCCGTGCGCCAGGCGGCGGCCCGTCGGGGCGCGCGCCTGGGGCGGAGCCGGCAGGACCGGGGGCCATCGGGGATGCGGCGGCCATGGGGATGCGCGCCACCGCGGCGCCCGGCGATCCGGCTGGCGGATGCGCCGACAAGATGGCCCAGCCCGTCAGCGGCATCAGCACCATGCCTGCATAGAGCAGGAAATGGGCGAAATGCGAGGCGTGCCGCTCCCACAGCTTCATATCGTGCGGATAGGCGGGCGGCTCGTGCATCAGGCGCCACACGATGCGAACGACCGTCAGGGCAAGGACGGTCATGCCCGACGACAGATGCGACGTAAGGCCAAAGCCGTATAAAGCGCGGTTCGCCTTGAAGAACCCTTTGGCCAGATCCCAGATCAGCAGGCCGCTGACCAGATTGTAGATGATCAGGATGGCAATGGCCCAGTGGAGCCACATCGCCACCCGGGTATAGCGCGCGCCGTCGCCTTCATGCGGCCGGTCGGCCTCTGCTGATGTCGCCACCCTATGCTCTCCCTATGGTCTGCCTGCTGCGGTCCTCCGACGCGGGCATGGGGTTTTGCTCCATTTGCCTGCAACCGCGATGCACCGGCATGTCGCCGCGTTATTTGAACTAAACGGTCATGTTTATACAAGTCGGTCAAATATAATGCAAGACGGCGCATCGGCGGGAAATGCGCGCTATCACGCCGCCAAAGGGCGGCCAACGCGTCGCGGCGCACCGGCTGCCTTACCGGCGCGAATCGGGATCGGTCAGATGGAAGGCTGGCGCGAAACGACGCTTATCGTTCCCGCAGCCAGGCGCGTGCCTCGGCTTCCGACGCGAAGGATCGGTGGTTGTGCGCCGAAATACGGTTCGCCTGCATCCGGGCAAGGCCGCTATCGCCCATGATCATGGCGGTGCGACGCAGGCCCATTGCCACTAACTGTTCCGCCCAGGCGCTGTGACGCGCGATGATGGTCGGCGCCTGCACGGGATAGTTGTGACTGTCGATCAATTGGTCGAACCCGCCTGCATGGTGTGGAAGCTGCCTAATGGCTTCCCGTTCGGCAGCTTCGAAGGCCGTCATCGTCGCCTCGTCCCAAAAACCCTCCAGGGCGATCGAGACGAGCGCATCTTGCTGTTCCAGGGTGATCTTGAACATGCGGCTAGCTTACCGACGAAAATGCATGACGACAATCGCGTTGCGCTCATAAGGCGTTCAACGCGATGGAGGCGCCGCTGCCTAGAGCTTGCCCCCGCCCGGCAGAACGATCCCGGCCTCGTCCAGCGCCGACGTTTCGCGCGCCAACGTGCGCTGGAAATTGGGCCGTGCGCGGACCCGCGCGTCGTGCGTGATGAGCGCCGGAAGGCCGGACAGGTCCATACCGCCACCATCGCACATGCCCACGATCCACGACAGATAGACATCGACGATCGACCAGCGCGCGCCGAACCACCAGGACTGGGTCGACAACCGGGCGTGCACCGCTTCCAGCAGCGGTGCCATGGTGGCGATGGCGAAGTCTTTGACCGGCGCCGGGTCGCCATTCGTCATCCGCTGGGGCATACGAATGGTGCGCGCCAGCGGGTGCAGCGTGTTGGAACACCATGCCAGATCGGCGAAGGCCTGCGCACGCGATAGTGAATCGGAGCCGGGCAGCAACGCGTCGCCGGGCACGGCCTGGGTCAACCATAGAAGGATGGCCGGGGTTTCGGTCAACAGGGCGTCGCCCACCAGCAGCGCAGGAACCTTCGCCTTCGGGTTGACCGCGCGATAGTCCGGGCTGAACTGGCCGCCCTTGAAGATATCGATCGGCCGGTCTTCGAACGATAGGTCCAGCTCTTCGAGCGCGGCGATGGTCACGCGTGAGCAGGCGCCGGGTGTGTGGTAGAGGACCAGCCGGTCCGTGGCGATGCCCATTCTTGTCTCTCCTGACGATGGCCTGCATTCGGGCCGATATTGCGATCCTGTCCGATCGATAAGCGCGCATCTGCGACTGCCCCTTTTAGCGATCATGCGCATTTTGGTTGACTAAACCGTACAAATATGACTGTCTAGTGCAAATACTGTTGGGAGAGATGATGAGGGTTGCGCCCTCCACCGCCTTCGCCATGCGACCGCCATCAGCGCTCAGCGCTGTCTGACCGATCGTCTCCTTGTCTGCGCCGGGCCGCTGCGACCCATGGCGAAGGGCAGGGGGCTGAAGGGGTATCTCATGCTCGACACCAGGGTTTTAGGCCAGCGCAGCGCCATGCGCGGTCATGGGGAGTAGACTAGAGTGACACATATGTTTGACTGCGATCTGCTGGTCGTAGGGCTGGGGCCGGTCGGGGACGCCTTGGCGGCATTGGGCCATGTCCACGGCCTTTCGGTGATCGCGATCGAACGATCGCCCACGCTGTTCCCGTTGCCGCGTGCCGCCGTATTCGACCATGAAATTATGCGGATTTTCCAAATGATCGGCGTGGCCGAGCGGATCGTGCCGCTATGCCGCGTGCCCGATCGCTACCAGTTCATCACCGCGTCCGGCGACGTCCTGCTCGACTTCCCGGTGGAGCCAGTCAGCCGGTTCGGCTGGGCCGAAACCTATGCCCTGCACCAACCCGCCGTCGAACAGGTGCTGCGCGATCGGCTGGACGAACTAGGCGTCGATGTTCGATTGGGCGTCACGTTTCAGGGGTTGTCGCAGGATGATACCGGCGTGACCGCGGAAATTCTCCGCAACGATCAGTTCGAAACCATCCGCGCGCGCTATGTCGTGGGATGCGACGGGTCGTGGAGTCCGGTGCGCGAAACATTGGGCATCGCGCTGGACGACTATCAGTTCGACGAACCCTGGCTGGTGCTGGACACCATTATCGAGGAGCCGGGCGATCTGCCGATCGTCTGCCAACAGATTTGCGACCCGCGCCGTCCGGTCACGCATATGGCGATGAGCGGCAAGCGCTTCCGCTGGGAATTCATGCTCAAACCGGGCGAAACGCCCGAAGAGATGCTGGCGGAAGAGCGTATCCATGAACTCATGGCACCATGGAACTGCGTGGATCGCATGGAGATTGAGCGCAAGGCCGTCTATCGCTTTCATGCCCTGGTCGCCGAACGCTGGCGCGAGGGCCGCGTGCTGCTGGCTGGCGACGCCGCGCACCAGATGCCGCCCTTTGCGGGGCAGGGCATGTGTTCGGGCATCCGCGACGCCGCCAATATCGCGTGGAAGATCGCATCGGTCGTCCGTGGAGAGGCCGATGACACGATCCTCGACAGCTATCAGGCGGAACGCGAACCGCATGTCCGTGCGATCATTTCCACCGCCATCGCGATGGGACAGATCGTCTGCATGCTGGACGAAAACGCCGCCGCCGGACGCGATCGCGACATGCTGGCGCGCAAGGCGTCGGGCGCGCAGGATGTGTCCGTGTCCTACCCCGACCTCGTCGGCGGGTATCTGACCGACACGCCGCGTGCAGGCGCGCTGTTCCCTCAGCCCGTCGCGCAAGACGGCACCCGGCTCGATGTCGTGCTCGGGCTGGGACCGGTGCTGATCCAGCGCTCGCCGGGCGGGGGCATGGACGCGGGCGTGACGACATTGAGCATCGATTCCCCGGAACTTGCCAAGTTCAAAACGCCGATCGACGCATGGTTGACCGATGCCCAAGCTCAAGCCGTGTTGATCCGTCCCGATCGCCATGTCTTTGGTACAGGTGACGCAAGTAAACTAAAATATTATTGGAATGAAATGGCGAAATAAAATGCCATTTAAACAAATATGGTTTCAAAATATCATCGGCGATAACGATAAAATCTATAAATCATCATTATAGAAAATGGAGATGCTTATGACGTTCGTTCCCAACCCTGGTTCGCGCTATCGCATGCCGATCATGTTCGGCCCTGCTCCAGGCCCGCGCCAGCATCCCGAAGGCCGCATGTGGACGCCGCAGGAAGCGGGCCGGATGACGTCGCACTGGATGAAGCTGAGCTACCGCACCGATCCGGCTAAGCTGGAAAAGCTGCTCCCCGCCGGGTTCAGCCTGCGCGGCGACCCGATCGTCTCGGTCAGCTGCGCCTGGTTCAAGAATATGTATTGGCTGGCCGGTCGCGGTTACGGCATCCTGTCGGTCGATTTCCCCGTCACCTATCAAGGCAAGACCGAACGGCTGGACGGCGCGCTCTGCCCGATCATCTGGGAAGGATCGCCCGACGCGATCATGACCGGACGTGAGGAACTGGGCTTCCCCAAGATGTTCGCCCGGTTCAGCGACATCGACTGGGACGAGGCGGCGGGCCGCTCCGCCTGCGACGCTGCTTGGTACGATCACACTTTCTTCGACATCGAATTGACCGATCTGGTCGAGGAACAGAATCCCAAGAAGCAGCTGCCCGGCTCCAATGGCGGCGCGCAGATGTATTATAAATATATGCCGCGCACGAGCCCGGGCGGCAGCGAAGGGTCGGACCTGGCCTATGTTACCACCTCGGCGGCTCCGGCGGGCAGCGGGGGCGCGGTCGCGAACATCAATTTCGATGAGTTCGAATTTCGCCGCTGGACCGGCAAGGGCGCGCTGAACTGGCATCGCGCCACGTTCGAACAGCTGCCGCTCTCGTTCCACATCGTCAACGGCATGGCCGATCTCGACATCCTGGAATATGTGGATGCGGAAATGGTGCACTTTACCGGTCCCGGCATCGGCGTCGCGATGAACAACCATCGGGCGGTCGAACCGGCTTGATCCGGACGATCAGCGTCTAAGCTGAAAAAGCCCTCCAGCGCTGAAAGGTACTGGAGGGCTTTTTTATGTTCAGGCAAAGCTGCGGCTGACGAACCAGTACACGCCCATCAGCACCAGCCCCGATGCGCAGACATCCACCACGATCGGCCGGGGCAGCGTCAGCTTGAAGCGCCGCAGCAGCGCGACGATCCCGACCAGCGTCGTGACCACCGTCAACTGGCCGACCTCCACGCCCAGATTGAAGCCGACCAGCAATTCGGCCAGCTTCGCCGCCGGTATCGCTTCGTTCAGCAGGTCGGCGGCAAAGCCAAAGCCGTGGATCAGGCCGAAGATCAGCGTGATGACCAGCCGCAGCCGACCGGCATCGCGCACATAGCCCGCCACCATCAGATAATTGGACGCGAACAGCCCCGCGCCCAGCAGCAAAGTGAAGGGCAGCAACCCGATGCCCAGCAGCTTCAGGCCCGCCATCGCGAACAGCGCACCCGCCGTCCACAGCGCGAACAGCTTGGGCCTGTGCACCTGCATGGCCAGATTTTCGATGCCGATCAGCGCGATGGTCAGCGCGACCAATGCATCGATGAACTCGGCATGGGGGCGGATGATGCCGGTGACCGCCAGCGCCAGTGTCAGGCTGTGGCCCAGCGTGAAGCCGGTGATGACGAAGATCAGATCCTTGAACCGGCGTGAAATCAGGACGAGACCCAGCAGGAAGCTCATATGGTCGATGCCGGTAAAGATGTGCATGATGCCCATCTTCACGAAGGTCAGCAGCCCCGCACCCTCGATTACGCCGCCCTGCGCTTCGCTCATGTCGATCGTCTGGGCGTCGGCGGTCAGCACGTCTTCGGCGAAATCCCCCTTCACGGTCTGGATCTGCGCCATGTTCACATGGGTCGGCACCAGCTCGAAAAAGGCGCCGTCGCGCAACAGGATGCCGTTGGGCGAAGGGCAGTCATACAGAAACTCGACCCGCCGATAGCCGGTGACCGCCGCGACCGGGCGCGGCTTGCCCGTCAGCGTGCATGGCTTGCCATCGGCGCTAGCCCCCACCTTGGGCGTCAGATACGCGATCAGTTGCGGATTGTTGGGCGGTCGGCCGTCGGTTGTCAGCCGCCGCGCCTCCACATCGGACACGGAAAAGGTCAAATGCACCGACCGGCCATCGACCATCCAGGTCGAATGGGATTCCGACCGGGTATGCGCGCTCGCTGGCGTGACTTGCCACAGGAAGGTCGCGGCCAGCGCGAACAGCAGCCGCCCGATGATGCGCATCCTCATTGCAGGTCCGATGCGATCTTGATGTCGGCGCGCTTTTTCAGGAAATGCTTATTGCCATCCTGCAAGCGCCCGACCTTGTCCGCCAGGAAATCGCTCAGCACCTGCGCGCGGGCCTGCGCATAGGGTGTCTCGATCGGCAACTGGTTATGCACCATCTGGAGGATATGGACGCCGTCGGGCGCGGTTATGGGGTCCGATACCGCGCCATTCTTCAATCGGGTCGCGATGGCGAAGATCGGCTTGCCCAGATGCTCTTCCGCCGCGAAGTAGAATTCCTCGCCATCATCGACCCGGCCACTGGTCTTGAGGCCCAGCGACGCAGGCGACACGCCACTGCGCAGTCCCGCCACGATCCGCTGTGCATCGCCGCCCTTCGGGACGATCCATTCGTGCAAGGTCATCATCCCCTCGCTCGCATATTTCGCGCGATGGGCCTTATACCATTGGATCAGTTCGTCCTCGGATGGCTTGGACGTCATCGCGTCCTGCGCGATCGACCCTTCCGTCGCCTGGACCAGTGCCTGGCGGACATCGATATCGTCGTTGGACAGACCCATCTCCACGCCGCGCTGGACGTACAATTCCTCGCGGATCATGTCGTCCAGCACCTTCTGCTTCTGCGCCCGCGTCGCTTGGGCAAAGGGAATGGTGTAGAGAGCCGACACCTGCGCGATCAGGTCGGCGCGCAGGATGGGCACATTATTGACCAGCGCCGCATCCTCCGCCGGGACCGACGCGGTACGCGTACCCTGCGCCGTGAACAAGCCATAGCCTGCGATGGCGAGGCCGATGATGGCCCCGACCGCAGCGAAGAGCATCGATCGGCGCGCGACGGGCTGGTGGGTCGCCCACAGCGGCTCGGACGCGGCCGCCGTCGTCGGAGAAGAAGTCTGCTCGGTCATTTCCTGTCCTGCTTGGTTGGCGCCAGCGACGCAACATAGACCGCCACGTTCCGCAGTTGTGCGGCGTTCAGCACCCGGCCGAAAGCGGGACTCATGCCTGCGCGACCCCGGCTGATCGTATGGCGAATATCCGCCGGACTGCCGCCATAGAGCCATATATCGTCGGTCAGCGATGGTGCCCCGATGGCTACGTCTCCGCCCAGATCGCGCCCATGGCAATCCCAGCAGCCCGCCTTGGTATATTGATCATGCCCGCGGTTCACCGCAGCGCGATCGGTGCTGCGCCCCGTGAAGGACAGCAGATATTGCGTCAGATCCTCGATCTGCGCGGGCGTCTGGGGCGGCAGCGGCTCGGCGGCGTCGGGTATCTTGCTCGCATAAGCGGGCATGACGGCCAGGTTCCAGCCATGCTTGTTGCCCGCGCGGATGCCGTATCGGGCGATATCCTCGATTTGCGCCACGGTGCCGGTGCCGTACAGATGGTCGTCGTCGGTCAGGTCCGGCGTGCCCAGCGTCTGGTCGCCCTTCCCCCTGTCCCCGTGGCAGGATGCGCAATGGCTCTCATAGACCGACTTGCCCCCGGCTAGCGCGGTCGCGCGCAACGCCGGGTTGCCCAGGATCGCTTCGGGGTCGGCGCGCAATATGTCGGACTGCGTGCCCCCGCGCCACAGACTGATGGAAAGGGCGATAAGGACCAATGCCATCAGCGCCCAGAAAAGGGGGCGCGCCTTGACGGCGGTGATACGGTTCCGGTAGGCGGTCATCGCCATGTTGCTTGGACCCGGCGCCACCGATGCGTCCAGCACCGTACAGTAACGTACATGTTGCCGCTGGCGTAACAGGGGTATCGATCTAGGGGGAAGGGGTGAACGATCGGATGTTTGCGTTTACCCAACCCACGGACATCGATAGCAAAATATTATGACGGTTGGCGACGGCGACTATCAGGAAAAGCTGGCTGCGGAAGCCGCGCGCGTCCGCGACAGCGGCGATCTCGGCCGGTCGGAGCCGCTGATCCGCCTGTTCGATTTCCTCCTCCAGCGCTCGCTGGAAGGCCGCGTGCCCAAGGAGATCGAGATCGCGCAGGAGGTGTTCGACAAGAGCACCGATTTCGACATGATGCTCGACGCGTCGGTGCGCGTCTATATCCACCGTCTGCGGCGCAAGCTGACCGAACATTATGCCCGCGTCGCCGCAGAGGCCGACCGCATTTCCATCCCCCTGGGCGAATATCGGCTGGTGCTGGCCACCGCCGCGACGGCGGTCGTGGTGGAGGAAGAGGAAGCGGATGTCCCCGAACCGCCTTTGCCGGCCGCGCCCTCGCCCCGACGTCGGATCAGCCGCTTCTGGTTGGTCGTCATCGCCTTTGCCCTGATCAACGCGCTGGGCTGGGCCTATTATATCGGTCGCATTCCCACGGAGGTGCGTCCGCTGCTGACCAAGCTGTGGAAGCCGATCATCCAGAATGGGCGGCCCACCGCGATCGCGCTGGGCGACTATTATATCTTCGGCGAATCGGACGACAGCGTCACCGTCCCCCGGCTGGTCCGCGATTTCACCATCAATAGCCGCGCGGATCTCGACAGCTATCTGATGCTCAACCCGGACAAGGTCGGTCGCTATATGGACCTCAACCTCAATTATTTGCCTACGGGCCTGGGTCCGGCGCTCGGCAGTCTGGTGCCGATCGTCAACGGCGCGGCTTACCCCACCGGGTTGCGGACGCGCATCACGAACATGTCGGATCTGGAACCCAATATCTTCAAGAATGCCAATATCGTCTATCTGGGTTTTCTCAGCGGCCTTGGCCCCTTGCAGGCGCCCCTGTTCCGCGCGTCGGGGTTCAAGATCGGCAGCAATTTCGACGAACTGATCGACAAGGCCAGCGGCCGTCACTTCAAATCCGACTGGGGGTCGGTCGTGGATGGCAAGGTGCCCCAGCGCGACTATGGCTATATCGCCAGCCTGCCCGGACCCACCGGCAACCGCATCGTCATCATCGCTGGCACGCGCGATCCTGCCGTGGTGCAGATGGCCGAAATCGCCGCCGACGAACAGCAGCTCGATATGATCGACGCCAAGAATGGCGATGGCGCGTTCGAAGCGCTGTTCGAAGTGCGCACGCTGGGCAATCTCAATCTGGGCAGTTCGCTGGTGCTGGTCCGCCCGATCCGCGCCGACAGTATCTGGCAACCCGACCAGCAGGGCGCTGATTGACGCGACTGTAACGCGCGCGGGGTACGTTGCATCCCCTGCGGCTACCGTACTGAACTGGCATGGCCGGTTCGATCCTGCGCATGGCTCCCCTCGATGAGAATGAAGGGGAGAGACATGACACGACCGACGCAGCTTTTGTGGCGGAGCAGCGCATGCCTGGCGATGATCCTGGCCTGCACCGGCCATGCGCAGGCGCAATCGATGGCCGCACCGTTGGCAGAGGCGGATGACGCGAACGAGCGCGCCGACATCCTCGTGACCGGCCAGCATATGTCGCTGAACACGCAGGCATCGACGGGCAGCCGCTTGGGCCTCACCCTGCTGCAAACCCCCGCCAGCGTCGCGGTGGTCGATGGCGACGACATTCGGGCGCGCGGCGACATGAGCGTGCTGGACGCGGTCACCCGCGCACCCGGCATCACCAGCAACGGCAATCCCGGCAATGGCGGCACCGCGCTCGCCGCGCGCGGTTTTTCGGGGCAGGGATCGGTGCTGCAACTGGTCGATGGCATCCGGCTCTTCCCGGCGGCGAGCACGATCACCTTTCCGACCGACCCCTGGAATATCGAACGGATCGAGGTGCTGAACGGACCGGCATCTGTCCTTTATGGGCAGGGCGCGCTGGGCGGCGCCGTTAATGTGATCACCAAGAAGCCCACGCCCGACCGGACCGAGGTGGAGGCCGAAGCGGGCTATGGATCGCAGGATACCGCCCATGTCGCCGCGGGCATCGGCGGGCCGATCAATCCGATGTTCTCCTATCGCGCCGACGCCAGCTATCGTCGGTCCGATGGCTATGTCGATCGCGGCGGATCGCACAGCCTCGCTTTGTCCGGCGCGCTGCGTTTCGCGCCCAGCGAAACCCTCGCGCTGACGCTGCGCGACGATTATGGCGACATCCATCCCAGCAAATATTTCGGCACGCCGCTGATCGACGGCCGCCTCGATACGGCAATCCGCGAACGCAACTATAACGTCGCCGACGCGACCATGTGGTCGAAGGACAACCGCCTGTCGCTGACGCTCGACTGGTCGCCCAGCGACGCGATCACGGTCAGCAACGTCGCCTATTATCTGACCAGCAAGCGCAAATGGCGCAATCTGGAAATCTACGGCTATGACAGCGGCACCGGCCTGATCGACCGCAGCGAGCAGTACGGCATCGTCCACGACCAGAAGCAATGGGGCGATCAGGGGTCAGTGAAGATCAGCACGCCGCTGGGCGGAGGCATCTCCAACGATCTCGTCGTCGGCTTCGACGTCAACCTGATCCGTCTGCGCTATTCGCACAGCTTCGGGTCGGACCCGCAGGAAGATTCGGTCGATCCCTATGATTTCGACCCTGGCCTCTTCCTCGACACACAGGGCATCGCCCCGCGCTATCGTACCCGCACGCTGGAATGGAGCCTGTTCGCCGAAGACCGGCTGAAGATCAGTGATGCCCTGTCGATCGTGGGCGGCGTACGGATGGAGCGGGACAGCGTCTCGCGCTATACCTTCGTCTATACGGGGGGTCAGATCACCGGCGAAACGCCCGCGCTCAATGGCGGGACCAGCGCGACCAAACGGTTCCGCAACACCACATGGCGCGTCGGCGCGGTCTATCAGCCGACCTCGGACGTCTCGCTCTACGCCCAATATGCGACGGGCGTCGATCCGCTAGGCACGCTCACCACCTTCTCGACATCGGGCAGCCAATATTATTTCACCAACGCGACCGGCGACCAGATCGAGGCGGGGGTCAAGGCCAGCTTCTTGGAAGGACGCGGATCGGTGACGCTGTCGGCCTACAAGATCGTCAAGAACAACCTCGTTACCCAGCGCACGCTGGGCAGTCCGGTGCAGCAGATCGGCCAACGCTCGTCCAAGGGCATTGAAGCGACGCTGCGCTTCCAACTGCCCGCAGGCTTCGCGATCGACGCCAATGGCACGATATTGAAGGCGCGCTACGACGACTTCCCCAATGGCGGCGACAGCTATACCGGCAACGTGCCCGCGGGCGTGCCGCAGCAGTCGGCGAATCTGTGGCTCAGCTGGAACCAGGGCAAGATCGGCGCGCGGGCAGGCTTGCGCTATGTCGGCCACAGCTATTCAGACGACGCGAACGCTTTCCGCGTACCCGGTTACACGGTGATCGACGCGGGGCTTAGCTATGCGCTGACGCCGCAGGTCGCGCTCGACCTCCATGTCTATAACCTGTTCGACAAGGATTACGCCCTGACCACCTATAGCGACGAACAATGGATTCTCGGACGGCCGCGTGCGATCGATGTCTCCATCCGCGCCCGCTTCTGATCGCCCGACCATGATGGCGGGCCATCGGCTCAAACGCTGGCTCTATATCGTCCATCGCTGGCTTGGCATCGGCAGCTGCATCCTGTTCGCGATGTGGTTCCTGTCCGGGCTGGTGATGATCTACGTCCCTTTCCCCGCGCTCACGAAGACGGAGCGGATCGCGGGATTGCCGGACATCGACTGGAGTTTGGTCCGCCTCTTACCCGGACCAACCCTGCGCGCGGCGGGAGAAACCATCCCGCCGCGCGTCCTTTTGCTGGAAATGCGCGGGCCGCTGCCGGTCTGGCGCGTCCGCACGGACGGCAGCGAATATACGATTTCCGCGTTGGACGGCACGATCCAGATGCCCCCGATCCAGACGCAGGTGAAGGCGATCGCCGAAGGCTTCGGCCATAGCCCCGCGCTGCGCCTGGACCGGATCGTGCGCGACCAGTGGACCGTCGCATCGGGCTATGATGCGCATCGTCCGCTGTGGAAGGTGACGCTGGCCGGGGGAGACGGACGCGCCGTCTATGTCTCGGGTCGGACTGGGGCAGTGGTCCTCTACACCGAACGGTCCGAACGCTTCTGGAATTGGCTCGGCTCTGTCCCCCACTGGCTCTATTTCACCGTCGTGCGGCAGGATAATGCCCTGTGGCGGCAAGTCGTCATGTGGGTGTCGGGACCGTGCATCGTCGTGGGCGTCACTGGTTTCTGGATCGGCATCCTGCGCACCCGCCTTGGCGCGCGCCGTTATCGCAACGGGAAGATGTCGCCCTATCGCGGCTGGATGGTGTGGCATCACTGGGCCGGGCTGATCGGCGGCGTCTTCCTCATCACCTGGATTTTCAGCGGCTGGCTCTCGGTCGATCCCTTCCGCCTGTTCGCCAGCGGCGGCATTTCAGCGCAGGCGCAGGCCCGATATGAGCAGGCCGCCTGGCCCGCATCCCCCGACCTTGCGCGCCTCGCCCCCCAAGCGCGCGGCGCGCGACAGGTCGAACTCGCCTGGGTCGGGGGCAGGCCGTATCTGGAACTGCGCTGGCCCGGCCGCACGCGCGTGCTGGACGCCCGCACTCTGGCCCCGTTCCGCCCCGCCATCGCGCCCGCCACGCTCATGCCGAGCACGGCCATCGACGGGATCGACCGGCTGACTGCCCCGGACGCCTATTGGTATGATCCAACCGCCTTGCCCACGCTGCCGGTGCTGCGCATCCGGTTCGCCGACGCGGCCCGCACCTGGGTCCATATCGATCCCGCGACCGGCCGGGTGCTGGGCGACATCGACGCACGGGGCCGCACATACCGCTGGCTGTTCGATCTCCTCCACAAATGGGATCTCAACGTCCTGACGCAGCATCGCCCCGGCTGGGATATCCTGTTGTGGCTCTTGTCGGCGCTGGGCCTCGTCACCTCGGTCAGCGGGATCTGGCTGGGGTGGAAGCGCCTGCGCCGCCCCGGCCCCGGACAGCCGGCGCGCAGGACCGTGAGACCGATCCGCGACATGCAAAAAATGGGGCAGAAGTGATGACGACGATACGGACAGGGCGCTGGCTATGTGCCACGCTGGCGCTATGCCAGATCGGCGTGGCGCTGGCCCATGACGTGGCGCAGGGCGACCGCGGCTATATCGCGACGACTACCGGCGTGCAGCTGGGCACCTTCTTCTATCTCGGCGCCAAACATATGGTGACCGGCACGGACCATCTGCTGTTCCTGATCGGCGTCATCTTCTTCCTCCATGGCCTGCGGCAGATCGCCACCTACGTCACCCTGTTCGCGATCGGGCATAGCACCACGCTGATCCTGGGCGTTCTGCTGGGCACGAACGTCAGCCCTTATCTGGTCGATGCCATCATCGCGCTGTCGGTGGTGTATAAGGCGATGGACAATATCGGCGCATTCCGGCGCTGGTTCGGTTGTCAGCCCGATACCCGCTCCGCGGTATTGATCTTCGGCTTCTTCCATGGGCTGGGCCTAGCGACCAAGCTGCAGGATCTGGGCCTGTCGTCGGACGGCCTTGTCCCCAATCTCATCGCCTTCAATCTGGGGGTCGAGGCTGGCCAGCTGCTGGCGCTGGCTCTCATTCTGATCGCCATGGGCTATTGGCGTCGCACCGCCAGTTTCGCGACTCACGCCTTCGCCGCCAATGTGGTGTTGATGACCGCGGGCTTCATTCTTTTCGTCCAGCAGATGACTGGCTATGTCGTGGGAGCATCCACATGAATTCGACTATTGCGGTAGCCGACCAGCCTTTGCCGACGCTACGCCGGTTGAACCGCGCCGTCCTGATCGCCGCCGGGGCCGCAGCGCTGATTGCGACGACCATCGTCCTGCCCGCCGAATATGGCATCGACCCCACCGGCGTCGGTCGCGTTCTGGGCCTGACCCGGATGGGCGAGATGAAGGTCGCGCAGGCGGGCGGGGGCGCCGCCGCACCCGCAGGCCCAGTGGCGGGCGACAGCGTCACCGACACGCCCGACGGCGGCAAACGCGTCCAGTTCGTCATCGGCCCCTATGGTGGCCGGGAAGCCAAGGCCGTGATGCAGGCTGGCGCGCAGATGACCTATGACTGGTCCACCGACGGCGCAGCGGTGGAATATGAATTTCACGGCGACCCGGATGTTCCCAAAAAGCCCGGCGACTATAGCAGCTATGAAAAAGGCACCAAGGTCAGCGCGAAGGGCCGTTTCAAGGCGGGCTTTGCCGGTCATCACGGCTGGTTCTGGAAGAATCTGACGGCCAAACCGGTCGTCGTCACCGCCATCGTCAAGGGCGGGGTCGCGACCTTCGAACCGATCTATGCGCAGGGTGAAAATGCGGCGACCGCCGCCACCGCCGCGACAACGAGTAAGACAGCTGTGGACGCTACGCCCTATTCGACGCAACTGCCGCTCAAACAGTTCATGCGCGATGTGATGAGCCATGCCGCAACCGAGGTGTGGAAGCGGCAGGGCTATATTTCGGACGATAAGGGGGTCCGCTCCCTCTTCCCCAAGAATGACGCGGAGTGGAAGGACGCGGAAAACGCCGCGCTTACCCTGTCGGAACTTACCAACATCCTGCTGATTCCCGGTCGTCGCGTCGATGAAAAGCCCTGGACCGATGGCGTGGTGGCGGTGCGCACGACCGCGCTCAAGCTCGCGACCCTTGCCCGTAAGAAGGACGAAGAAGGCTATATGGTGGCGGGGTCGGAGCTCAACGAAGCCTGTTACGCCTGCCATAAACGCTACGCGCCCGGCGTCGATTGATCGCGCCGCAATCGTCCGTCCAGCAACGCTGCCATGATAGCGCGGAAGAAGGACGAATCGGACAATGTTTCCCGGAGAATGCCACGATCCATTTGCGTCATAAGTTAGGACAAACCTTTCCGATAAGCGTATGAATCACGCTAGGCTTGCGATGTCCGGCGCGATATCTCTTGACCATTTCGTTCAAATATGACTGAATAGTCACGTGAACGGAAAAGCGTGACGCCTGAATGTGCCTCAACGAAGGCGCGGGGCTGATCGCTTGAAGCTGGCGAATTTCGTCGGCTGACGACGGTAGGAGAGTGAGAATGCGGATATATGTGACGCGCTGGGTCGGGGCTGCGCTGGCCCCGTTGCTTATTGCCGGCATCGTCCATGCCCAGTCTGCGCCCGCGCCTGGCGCGCTGCCTTCTGCGCCCCCGCCCGGCGCGATGGCGCCCGCCAGCAAGGATCCGGCCGCCGCGCCCACCGGCGCCTACAAGATCGATCTTGAACATTCGTCCGTCGTTGCCCGCGTGTCCCATCGCGGCATGTCGTTCAACGTCCTGCGTTTTGGCGTGCGTGAAGGTGCGTTGCAGTGGAACGCAGCCAAGCCGTCGGCGATCACCCTCGACGTGACGGTTGATGCGAAGCCCTATTATGCCCCGATCGTATATAAGATCCCGCCGGAAGGGCCGCAGTCGCTGGACGTCGCCCAATTCCCGCAAATGCGGTTCGTATCGACGACAGTCCGTGTGAAGGGCGGGGGCCGCGCCACGATCGAGGGGCAACTGACCCTGATGGGCGTGACCAAACCCGCCATCATCGACGCAGAACTGGTCGGCGTGGGCCGTTCGATGGAGGGCGCGCCCACCGTAGGCTTCACCGGCACGATGACCGTTGATACGGCTCAATATACAGATAAGATGATGGCGAAGATGGTCGGTAAGGCCACGATCATACTCGATGCCGAATTTATCAAAGGCTGAAGAGTAAACGGTCGACGTAAAAGTGGTGAGAGGACATCAGGCGGTGATAAGGACGAAACTTGCACCCGGCAGCGGCATGGACGAATTGCAGCAGCGCATGAGCGCCTGCATGATGGGCACGGCGGCTTCATCCGCCCCGGCCAGCGTCGCACATGAAGCGGTCGCATGCATCGAAATGGATCTGTTCCGCCAGGGATGGCCGGTCGGCCAGTCGCTCGGCGCGCTGCCCGATGTTCAGAAGCAGCTGGGCTTGGGCCGTCCTACCTCACGGGAAGCCATCACCATCCTGGAAGCGCGAGGTATGCTCGATATCCGTCGCGGCCCCGGCGGCGGGCTGTTCGTCGCCGCGCCGTCGCTGGACGATGTGGCGGGATCGATCCTGATGTATCTCGCGCTGGCCGGGGAAACCTATGCCTGTATTGAGGAATTCCGGCTGCTGACATGGCGCATGATCGTCAAGACCGCTATTTATCAGCATACATCTCTGCTGCCGCGCAACGCGCCCGCCGGTGAGTGGGGCTTGGCCGCCGACTTGGCTGAGCGGGCGGGCAACCGCACGATGGGTTTGCTGGCGCGTCTTGCGGAACTGCTGATGCGCATCGCCCATGGCGAAAAGGCGCCGGATCGCGATCCCGTACTGGAAGCCGCGATCAGGGACGGCGATTGCGCCAAGGCTTTCGAACGACTGGATACGCTGCTCCCGTCCGGAAAAATGCGCGCGCCGATCGTCGCGTTCGACGTGGTGGAGCGCGGCTTCTCGCTGGCGGGGCGCAAGTCGGCCATGGCGCTGGCGGCGCGGATGGCCCGTGAACTGAGCGGCCCAGGCAGTACGCAGGAGGCCGAGTGGGAAACCGCCCAGCGTCTTGGCTATACCGAAAATGTCGTGCGGCAGGCGCGGCGGATCCTGCAGGATTTCGGCGTGCTGCGTTGCCGACAGGGCCGCAAGGGCGCAGAATTTGCCCCGCCGACCGCGCCTACCGGTATCATTCGCCTGCTGGCGCCCAGCCTGGTGGCCAGCGCCTCGCTGGCGGTGGATATTCGCGAGGCGATATTCTTTCTCGTCGGCAGCGCCACCATAGTCGCGGCCGACCGTGTCGGTGCAGAGGATCGCCCGTCCGTCAGGACCATGGCGTCGTCTTCCAACCTCGATCCGCTGGAGGCGCTGACGCTTGAAAACCGATTGATGGAACTGAGCGGCAATCCGCTACTCGCCATCGTCGTGCGCTCGCTGGGCCTTGCCAATACCTTCATCGCCAAGGATGCGTTGATCCCGCCGCATCTCTGCGAAATCATGGCGCTCAACCGCCGGATATTGCGTGCGATCGAACAGGGTGATGCGGCTGTCGCGCGGTCGCTGGCGCAAGCCAAGTTCGACCTGATGCAGCAGCCCGCCGACTATTATCAGGACGTTGCCTAGCTTTCCGTCGAACGGGAAATGATTCATCTAACTCTTCGGGGCTGACGTAATTAACGTTTGCTCTCATTTGGGAGCAGTTACGATGAATGCGTTTGGGAAGCCCTGGTTTGCACGACTGGCTTTGGTTGCCGGTATCGGCCTGACGGCCGGTTCGGCGCTCGCGCATCATAGCTTCGCGGCCTACGACATGAGCCGGACGCTCAGCGCCGAAGGCACGCTGAAGGAGTTTCGCTGGGGGGCGCCGCATTCGTCCATGGTGCTGATCTATCTGGAGAAGGGCAAGCCCAAGGAAATGTCGGTCGTCAGCGGCAGTCCGCTGATGTTTTCCAAGCAAGGTTTCGTGCCCCGCGACTTCAAGCGCGGCGAAAAGGTCAAGGTCACCTATCATCCCAATACCGGTGGCCAGCCGGGCGGTGCGATGTCCAGCCTCAAACTATCGGACGGCCGGACTTTCTCCGACAGCGAAGCCGCCCGTGCCGGCGGTAATTGAAAGAGGCGACATGGGCATCGACAGGAAGCGCCACATCGCCCTGCGCGCCGTGCTGACCGGCATGGCGCTCTCCATCGCCACCGTCGGCGCGGCCCAGGGTTCGCCACCCCAGCTGGAGGGCGTGTGGAAGATCGCGACGCCCACAACCAGTCTCAAACCGGTGTCCGGCGCCATTCCCTTCACCGCGGAAGGGCGCAAGGCCTATGATGCGAACAAGGCGCTGCGGGCCAAGGGCAAGTTAGACGATTACGACATCACCCTGTCGCGCTGCTCCAATCCCGGCGTGCCGCGCCTGGCGCTGACGCCGATGCGGTTCAAGATCTGGAACCGGCAGAATGTCGTGACCTTCGATTATGAATGGAACCGCGCGCTGCGGCAGATCAATGTCGGCGTCCCGCCGCAGCCCGACCTGATGGGGCAGGGGCTGGTGCCCACCATGACCGGCAAGTCCAAGGGCCATTGGGAAGGCGACACTTTGGTGTCCGTCATGGAAGGTGCGTCCGACCGGACCCTGATCGACGATCTCGTGCCCCATGGCTACGACCTCAAGGTCACCGAACGCTATCGCCTGATCGACGCGAATACGTTGGAGGACCGGATCACGATCGAGGATCCGGACTATTTCACCAAGCCGTGGGACGCGGTCGTCACCTACAAGCGCCAGCCCGACGCGATTTTCCCCGAAGATGTCTGCCTCGATCGCATCGATGCCAAGCAGTCCGCCTTTCCCAAGTGACGCGGCCGCCATCTGATCTGGAGCCTTTCCGCATGACGACCCATTTTCTTTCCTGCGTTGGGTGGAAGCGCGGCGCGACCGTCGCCTTGGCCGCGTTGGCTTTGTCGATCGCGCCCACGCTGGCGCAGGCGCAGGCAGGTCCGCCTGCTGGCGGCGGGCTTGCGCTGCCGCCCGGTGCATCCGGTCCCCCACCCGGCGCACCGCCGCCCGGTCCGGTGTTGACGCCTGCGCAAAAGATCGTCGCCGACCTGCCGCCGCCCCAGCCCGGCGTCCTGCCGCCGCGCCCGCCGCTGCCCGCCGATGCGGTCATGCCCTCTGCATATCCGCAGGATCTTCAGGGCACCTGGGTCAATAATCTGCCGCTCAAATTTCGTTCGCAAACCGACATGTATGGCGCGCCTGCGCCCTACACGATGGAAGGGGCGAAGGTCATTGCCCGCCGCGTCACATCGCTCAAGGATGGCAAGCCCTTCATCAACGCATCGGCCATCTGTCGCCCGCCCGGCCCGCAATGGCAGCGTGACCTCAACTTCCCGTTCCAGATCATGCAGACCAAGGACCGCATCGAATTCCTGTTCGAGGAATATCATGGTCGCTGGACCATATCGCTCGATCCCAAGGGCGCCGACCTGCCGACGCAGAAACAATATATGGGCCGGTCTATCGGCCACTGGGATGGCGGCACGCTGGTCGTGGAATCCAGCGATTTTAAACAGGCTATCTGGCTTGATGTCGACGGCACGCCGCTGTCGGCCAAGGGCAAGCTGATCCAGCGCATTCGCAAGGTGGCGATCGATGGTCAGGTGCCGTTCCTGGAAGTCGTCACCACGATCATCGATCCGACCTATTATACCGGTCCATGGACGATCGTGCGGACCTTCGGCTGGGCGCCGCATCAGGCGGTCTTTGCCGAATATAATTGCGAAGAGCAGGTCGGCGATCCCAGCGTGCCCGTCGACGGCGGCCTGGTGCCCGAACCGGCGGATTGAGCGCCAGCCGCCGACTCACCTTCTCAGCCTCCAAAGGGACGTCACGCGCCGTCCGGTCCCGGTCCGGCATCCCGGAATATACGGTAACCTGCCTGTAACATCTAGGTTTTTCAGCCAGAACCGTTCTCTACAAGCGTTGCCATCAAAGGTCGGTCATCGTCGGGATCATCGGGACCATGAGTCGCTCCCATCCCAGCCGACACGTCCGCCCCAGCCGCGAGGAACCCCGACATGTCAGTCGAAAAATTTGCCCAAAGTCTTTACGGCACCGCGATCAGCACGGGCCTGCGCGAAACCGCGTGGATCGTCCCTGCGGTGCAGAGCGTCCATATCGTCGCGATCGCCGCCGTGATCGGCGCGGCCATCGTGATGGACCTGCGCCTAGCGGGCGTGCTGGCCACCGATGAAACGCCGCGCGGCGTGGTCAAGCGCCATCTCCCCTGGATGTGGTCGGGCTTGGCCGTGCTGCTGACGTCGGGTTTCGTGCTGGGCCTGGCCGAACCCTATCGCGTGCTCACGAACCTGGTCTTCTGGGTCAAGATGGCGCTGGTCCTTACCGGCTTCACCCTGACTTTGCTGTTCCGCTATCCCATCCTGCATCCCGATTATCGCATCGAACATGCCCGCGCGGCGCGGCTGATCAAGCCGATGGCCTGGGCCTCGCTCGCGATCTGGGTGATGGTCGTCTTCTGCGGGCGCTGGATCGCCTACTACCAATAATCCCATCTGTCCGGAGAATATCCCATGGTTCCCAGCCTCGAAACCCAGGGCGGCCTGATGCAGACGCTATATGATTCAGCGATCGGCACGGCGATCCGCGAGAGCGGGACGCTTTTCCCCTGGATTGAAAGCACCCATGTGCTGATGATCGCCATCGTCGTGGGCACGATCGCCATCGTCGATTTGCGGCTCATCGGCTTTTCCTCGCACCGTCGCGGCGCGCGCCAGCTGATCGTGGACATGCTGCCCTTTACCTGGGTGGCCTTCGTCTTTGCGATCATCACCGGCTCGCTGCTCTTCCTGTCCAACGCGACAGGCTATTATGAAAGCATGCCGTTCCGCTTCAAGCTGGTCGCCATCGCGATCGCAGGCATCAACATGGCGGTCTTCCATCTGACCGCCTATCGCAAGATCGGCGAATGGGACGACCGCCTGCCCACGCCCACCGCTGCCAAGGTCGCGGGCATCAGTTCGCTGATGCTGTGGATCCTCATCGTCTTTCTGGGCCGCTGGATCGGCTATTCCTACCCGCTCGCCTGAGCGATCCATCCTTACCGCAACAGCCATTTCGGGCGTCGGCAGTCATGTCGGCGCCCGAACTGCGTTGGAGTGTGGGCGCATCGCTGCGTCCTTACGGGGGTGGGTTGGCAGCACCGCGCCATGGGCCGCTTTCTCCGCAAATCCCCGCCGTTGCGCGCCGTTACAAAACGTCCACGCGAACCGTAACGCACAAGCGTTCTCACCGGAACATCGGCAGTGGGACAGCCATCACGCGATGGCCGACGCCGCGCTCTGCCACGGGCGGGGTCGGCCATCTCTCCCTTATAGTCCATGAGGATCGGCCCCTTGACCATGTCCCTTCGTTGCAGCGCCACGGCCATCGCGACCTGCCTGCTGTCCTTGGCGTCAGCGCAGGCGCAGGAAGCGCCCGCTAGCCCTCCCGCCGTCCAGCCTGCCGAAACGGCAACCAACGGACAGGAAGACGCCCACATCATCGTGTTCGGCCGGGGCGAATTGAAGATCGGCACGGCGCAGGCCGCCAGCGAAGGGACGATCAGCGGCTCCGACCTGCTCGTGCGCCCGCTGCTGCGCGTCGCCGAATTGCTGGAGGCGGTGCCCGGCATGGTCGCGGCGCAACATTCGGGCAGCGGCAAGGCCAACCAATATTTCCTGCGCGGCTTCAACCTCGATCATGGGTCGGACTTCACCACCTATATCGATGGCGTGCAGATGAACTTCCGCTCGCATGGTCATGGGCAGGGCTATCTCGACCTCAACGGCCTGATCCCCGAAATCGTCGCGCGGGAGGATTTTCGCAAAGGACCCTATCGCGCCGACGGCGGCGATTTCGCGATGGCGGGCGCGGCCTATATGTCGACGATCGAAAACTACGACCGGCCCTGGGCATCGCTGGAGGCCGGCTCCTACGGCCATCGCCGCATCGCCGCTGGCGGCACGATCAAGAATGTCGGCGGCGGCGACCTGACAGTCGTGGGCGAGTTTCGCGTCTATGACGGTCCCTGGCAGCAGCCCGAGCATTTGCGCCACTACGCCGCCTTCGTGAAATATGACAAGCAGACCAGCCTGGGCGAACTGGAGCTGACAATGCACGGCTATCGCGGCACGTGGAAGCCGACCGAGCAAATCCCAGAACGGATCATCGGATCATCGGTCTGCGCCGACCGTTTCTGCTCGCCCGATCCCACCGCGACCGGCGAAACGACCCGCCTGATCGCCAACGCCAAGCTGTCGGGCGATGGCTGGCGCGTCAACGCCTACGCCCAATATTATGACTGGGACATGTTCTCCAACCCCGAATATTTCGACGCGAGCGGCACCAGCGCGCAGATCCACCAGTTCGACCGCCGATCGGTCTATGGCCTTACCGGCGAAAAGGACTGGAAGCTGTCCGACCGGGTCGATCTGAAGATCGGGACGGAAAACCGCTACGACAGGATTGATCGGGTCGGGGTGCAGCATACGATCGCGCGCCAGTTCGTCAATTCGCTGGGCCTCTACGCGGTCGATGAAGCATCGGCGGCGCTCTACGCGTCGGCGACCTGGCGTCCGTTCGACGGGCTTCGCCTGATCGGCGGGTTGCGCGGCGACTATTATCATTATTCCGTCCGCGCCCTTGACGCCGAAGCCGCCGCGCTGGGGGCGGGGTCGGGGTCCGACGCCATCCTGTCGCCCAAATTCCAGGCCGCCTATCAGATCGGTCCGCATGTCGAACTTTATGCCAGCTGGGGCCGGGGCTTCCATTCCAACGACGTGCGCGGCGCGGTCACGACCACGCCGGTGCCGGTCCTGGTGCAGGGGACGGGCAAGGAACTGGGCGCACGCGTCCAGTTCGGCACCTTCAACTTTACCGCGACCTACTGGTGGCTCGATCTGGGCAGCGAATTGCGCTTCGTCGGTGATTCCAACGCGGTCGAACCGACCGCCGCCAGCAAGCGGCACGGCTATGAACTGGTCGCCTTCTGGCGGCCGGTCCCCTGGCTCGCGCTCGACGCCAATTATACGGCCAGCCATGCGCGTTATGATACGGGCGAATACATCCCCAACGCCTTCGAAAACGCGGCCTCCGCAGGCATCTCCTTCATCAAGGGACCATGGGAAGCCAGCGTGCGCCTGCGCCACCTTGGCCCCTATCCGCTGCTGGAGGATAATTCGCAGCGCGACAAGGGCAGCAACGTCGTCAACGTCCGCGGCGCGCGCAAATTCGGGTCGTTCGACATCTATGCCGAAGTCCTCAATGTGCTGGGCAGCAAGGACAAGGACATCGCCTATTGGTATCAATCCTACATCCCCGGCTTCGACGCTGCGCCGGTCGAAGGGCGGCTCAGCCGCGTCGTGGAACCCCGCACCTTGCGCGCTGGCGTGAAAGTACATTTCTAGATCGGTCGCTTTTTCGAGAATTTAGTTGAACGATCCAGTCAGTTTCGGCGAAGAGGGGGGCGCGCGACGATGATATGGCGTTTCAGCAATTGGATAGAGACGAAAAATGGCGGTTCGAACGAGACTGACGGAAAGTGCCAAGCCTTCCCAGTCATTGCTGGGCAAATTGGATACCGCACGCAATCCCGGTGAAAAGTCCGATCGCCGGATCAACCGTACGCGGCTGGCGCTACTGGAGGCGGCGCAACGGCTGTTCGCGCTGCGATCGGTCGAGGGCGTCAGCATCGACGATATCGCCAAGGAGGCGGAGGTCGCCAAGGGCAGCCTCTATAATCATTTCGACAGCAAGGAAGCGCTGGCCGACGAACTGTTCCGCATGATGCGCAGCCATGTCGCCGACCTGCTCGACGCCGCCGTGGACAGCGTGACGCCGCCGCCCGAACGGCTGGTGCGTGGCTCCTTCGTGATCCTGCGCTTCGCGCTCGACCACCCGGAAAGTGCGGCGGCGCTGCTCAAACTGTCGCCTGAACTGCTGGACGATGCTGCACCGCTCAACGTCAAAGCGCGTGAAGTGGTCATCGATGGTCTGGAATCCGGTCATTTCAAGGGCATTCCCGCCAATTCGGCGACCTTGCTGGTGGTCGGCGCATCGCTCGTGATGCTGCAGGATTCGATCGATCGCCAGAAATCGGTCAAGCGGCTCGTCGCCAAGATGATCCCCCTCATGGCCGGGGTGCTGCGGGCGCTGGGTGTCGATGCTACCAGCGCAGCGTCGGCGGCCAAGGCGGCGGCGCGGGCGACGCTGGAATAAATCACCGGCATATAGCGGAGGCAGTTACGCGCGCTACGCCCGCGGCCGGCCCAATATGTCCCGCGCGCGCGGCGCGAGCCGATCGACGGCGGCGGCGTGAATGCCCGGCGCAGAACAGAGCAGGCCGAAGGCCGTGGGCAGCGGCCGGTTGAAGCGCAACGGATCGCCCAACGCATCCGTCACCGCGCCGCCCGCTTCCTGCACGATCAGCGCGGCGGCGGCGATGTCCCATTCATTGCCCCAGCGCACGGTCGCCACCAGGTCGGCTTCGTCGGCGGCGACCATCGCCATGCGCAGCGCGATGCTGTTGGGCTTGTCCACCGTCACCAGATCGCGATCGGCGCGGGGCAATTGATCGGCGGGCACCCGCGCGCCCGGCAAGGCGGATCGGGAGCCTGCCCGCAGCGGCTGGCCGTTGCGGGTGGCGCCCTTACCCCTCTGCGCGATCCACAATTCGTTGCGCGCGGGCGCGGCCAATATGCCGATCGTGACCGCGCCATTGTCCACCAGCGCCACCGACACCGCCCATCCGGGCCGCCCGCGCAGATAGTCGCGCGTGCCGTCGATCGGATCGACCACCCAGACGCGGGGCACGCCCAGTCGGTGGACGGTATCGGCAGTTTCCTCCGACAGCCAGCCCGCATCCGGATCGATCGCCGCCAATCGATCGCGCAGCATCGCATCGACCGACAGGTCCGCCTCGCACACCGGATGACCCGGCACCTTTTCCCATTGGCGCACGCGCGTGTCACCGTCCGCCCATAGGGCAAGCGCATGGTCGGCCGCCTCCGTCACGGCGGACAGAACCGCAGGTAAAGTGGCGTCAGCCCCCGGCAACGGTCATCCCGTCGACGCGCAGGGTCGGCACGTTCATAGCATAGCGGAAATGCAGGTCGCTCGCGGGCGTCAGCGCCCGGAACATATCCTTCAAATTGCTGGCGATGGTGATTTCCGACACCGCATGGGCCACCGCGCCATTTTCGATCAGGAAGCCCGCCGCACCCCGGCTATAATCGCCGGTCACGCCGTTGACGCCCATGCCGATCAGTTCAGTGACATACAGGCCGCGCTTCACGTCGGCCATCAGGTCGCCGGGCGATATCGTCCCGGCCTCCATATGGACATTGGTGATGCTGGCGCCCGGCGCGCCGCTGCCGCCGCGGCTGGCATGGCCGGTCGGCTCCAGCCCCAGTTGCCGGGCCGACGCGCTGTCCATCAGCCATCCGGTCAGCACGCCCTTGTCGATCAGCGCGCGGCGATCCACCGGCAGCCCTTCGCCGTCGAACGGGCGCGATCGCATCCCGCGCGGCAACAACGGATCGTCGATGATGGTGACGCCTGCATCGAACAGCGCTTCGCCAAGCGAATCCAGCAGGAAGCTCGACCGGCGGGCGATCGCCGGGCCGACCATGCCACCGATCAGATGGCCCAGAAGGCTGGACCCGATGCGCGGATCGAAGATCACCGGCATCACGCCGCTTTCGACCTTCACCGGATTGAGCCGCGCCACTGCCCGTTGACCTGCGCGAATGCCGACCGCTTCGGCATCGTCCAGATCTTCCAGATGGCGCACGCTATGGCTGGCATGGTCGCGCTGCATGTCCGCGCCCGCACCCGCCAGCACGCTCGCCCAGGTGGAATGGCTGGTCCCGGCATAAGCGCCGGCAAAACCGTGGCTGGTGGCGAGCGCCACCTGGCTGCGGCCATGGGCTGCGCCGCCGCCTTCGCTATTGGTGATGCCCGGAATGCTGCGCGCGGCTTCTTCCGCCATCAGCGCGCGTTCGCGCAGCGCGGCGGGTTCCGGCTCGACCTCGTCGGTCAGGTCCAGCGCGGGCGGGCGCCTGCGCAGCAGCCGATCCTCCGGCGCCAGTCCGGCATAGGGGTCTTCGGGTGCTTCGCGCGCCATGGCGACGGCGCGATCGACCAAGGTCGCCAGCGTCGCCGGATTCATGTCCGACGCCGAAATGCTGGCGGACCGCTGGCCGATGAAGACGCGCAGGCCGATCTCTTCGCCCTCGGACCGTTCGACATCCTCCAGCGCGCCCAGCCGGACCGACACGTTGGTCGACGCGTTGCAGGCATAGATGGCGTCGGCGGCATCCGCCCCGGCCTTGCGCGCGGCGCTGACCAGATCCTGCGCGCGCGACTGGGCTTCGTCTAGGCTGAGCATGAAGCGGAAATCGTCCTTGAATGCATGGAGGGAAGGGGGTCGGCCTTACGCGCTTGCGCTGGCGCTAACAAGGCTGGGGGCGACGCCCGCCAGCCAATGGTCGATCAGGTGCCAGGCGACCGCCATTTGCGGCGGGGCCAGGAAGCGCGCATCGGGCTCGCCCGCCATCGCGGCGCGAACCTCTTGGGCGTCGCACCAGAAGGCATCCTCTATTTCGCTGGGGTCGAGCGTCAGCGCGTCATTCTCCGCCTGTCCGATGCACGCGATCATCAGCGACGACGGGAAGGGCCAGGGCTGGCTCATGACATAGCGGACGTCATGCACGCGCACGCCCGCTTCCTCGAATAATTCGCGCGCCACCGCTTCCTCGATCGTCTCGCCCGGCTCGACAAAGCCCGCCAGCGCCGAATAGCGCCCCTGTGGCCAGGCGTGCTGGCGACCCAGCAGGATGCGCCCGCGATGCTCGGCCAGCATGATGACGACCGGGTCGGTACGGGGGAAATGCTCCGCGGCGCAGGCGTCGCACTGGCGCGCCCAACCCGCTTTGGCAGGATGTGTGGTCCCGCCGCAGACCGAACAATAGCGGTGGCGGGCATGCCAATGGATCAGGCTGCGCGCCGTGCCATAGAGCGCCAGTTCCTCGGCAGGTACCAGGTCGGCGATCGCGCGGCTGCGCGGCGTGGGGATCAGATTGGGGCCAAGGTCGGCGACGATCCGCGCAAAGATCGGCCGCCTGGCCGGGTCGATGCCCAGCAGCAGATGATCCTCGACCCGCGCGTCCGGGGCCAGCGGCTCCAGCAGCAGATGCCCGTCCACCTCCACCGGCTCCAGCCCGTCCAGCACCAGCAGGCGGGCAGCCGGATCGGCAAAGGCCTCCGCTAGCGCCGTGGGATTGGTGCGGATGGGATCGACCCGATCCATATGGCTCCCGGCAAAGTCCGGCACGGCCTTCTTCGCTGGATCAGTTCCGTGCATCTGCCTGCCTTTCCTTCCTCACCATCTCCGCCGCCCGCGCGAACAATGTCGGCAATCCAGCCTCGTCAATCCGGTTGATCGGCCACCATTCGCCCTCACCCGGCAGCGTCATATCCGTGTCCACATGGGCATGGTGGATGCGCAGCGCCAGGGAGAAATGGGTGAAGACATGCGCGACCGGTTCATCGATCGTCGTCCAGTCGGCGGCGATCGGAGGCGTGGGATCGGGCGCATCGCCCCAGTCGGAACTGGGCAGCGCGCGCATTCCGCCCAGCAATCCCTTGTCCGGGCGACGGATCAGCCAGACATGGCCGTCCCGCTCGATCCACCAGCCATGGCCGGTCCGGTGCGGCCGCGCCTTCTTGGCCGCCTTGACCGGGAAGGCGGCGGGGTCCGCCGTCAGCACCGCGGCGCAATGCTCCCGGATCGGGCAAATGCCGCAGGCCGGATTGCGCGACGTGCAGATGGTCGCGCCCAGGTCCATCATCGCCTGCGCGAAATCGCCTGCGCGCGCGTCCGGCGTGATGCCGTCGGCGGCGGCGCGGATCGCGGGCCGGGCGGCGGGCAGGGGCGTCGCTATGGCGAACAGCCGGGCCACCACCCGCTCGACATTGGCGTCGATCACCACCGCGCGGCGACCAAAGGCGATGGCGGCGACGGCAGCGGCGGTATAGGCGCCCACCCCTGGCAAGGCGCGCAACCCCGCCTCCGTATCAGGGAAAACGCCACCATGCTGCTGCGCCACCGCGCGCGCGCAGGCCAGCAGATTGCGGGCGCGCGCATAATAGCCAAGCCCCGCCCAGGCGGCCATCAGATCGGCGTCCGCGCTGGCGGCCAAGTCCGACACGGTCGGCCAACGTTCCGTGAATTTCGCGAAATACGGCCCGACCGCCGCTACCGTAGTCTGTTGCAGCATGACTTCGGACAACCACACCCGATAAGGGTCGGCGGCATTGCTACCCGGCGGCGCGCGCCAGGGCAATCGCCGGGCATGGACGTCATAATGGGCAAGCAGGTCGCTCGCGATTTTTCTGTCTCTACCCTCGACGTGCATGGCGACCCTATGCCATGGTGCGGGGCATGACGGAACGCCCGGTCCCACCAAAAATGAAGATGCGCCCGGCCCCCGCCGCCGAACGCCCCCGCACCGGTGCGCCGCGCGCCATTGCGGACCTGATGCCCGACATCGGCCGCGCCGCCTTTCGCAAGTTCGGGTTCGTCCAGTCCAGCATCGTCACCCGCTGGGCGGAGATTGTCGGCGCCCATTATGCCGCCATCTCCGCGCCCGAATCGATCCGCTTCCCGGTGGGTAAGAAGGCCGACGGCACGCTGCAGCTGACGGTGATGAGCGGCCATGGCCCGATGGTGCAGCATATGCTGCCCGACATCGTCGACCGGGTGAACCGCTTCTTCGGCTATGCCGCCGTCGCGAAAGTCGCGATACGGCAGGGCGACATCCGGCCCGCTACCGCCGAACGCCGCCCGCCGCCCCGCAACCTCAAGCCTATTCCGGTCGAACTGGGCAATTCGCTGCGCGACATCGGCGACCCCGAACTACGCGCCGTGCTCGAATTGCTGGCGCAGGGGCTTGCCAACAGCAACGGATTGCCGAAGATCAACTGAAGCGATTGACCCAAAAATCGCGCCAGAAGACGACGCCATTCGGCTCCGGTTCAGCGGAGCCAATTTACGGACGCCCCCGATGAAGAAACTGTTCCTGCCGCTCGCTTTGCTCGCCGTTCCCGCCGCGCTGGTCGCCGCGCCCGCCGCCAATTGGGTGAACCGGGTCGTGCTGTCGCCGATCGGCGGGCATGCGATGGGCAATCCCAACGCGCCGACCAAACTGGTCGAATATGTGAGCTACACCTGTTCCCACTGCGCCCATTTCGTCGGCGAAGCGAGCGCGCCGCTCAAGAGCGACTATGTGAAGGGCGGCAAGGTCAATGTCGAAGTGCGCAACGCCGTGCGCGACAAATATGACCTGACCGCCGCGCTGCTCGCCCGCTGTGGCGGCCCGGCCCGCTTCATGGGCAATCATGAAGCGCTGTTCGCCAACCAGACCGCCTGGATGCCGCAGATCGAAGCCTATGACGGTGCGACCGACAAGCCTGCCGAGCAGATCGCCGCCATGCGCGACATCGGGCAGAAGACCGGCCTCTATACGCTGATGAACAAGCGCGGCTTCACCAATGCGCAACTCGACGCCTGCGTCGGCAACCCTACGTCGATGAAGCAGATCCTGGCCATGACCGACGACGCCTGGAACAAAGTGAAGATCACCGGCACGCCCGGCTTCACCGTCAACGGCACGCTGGTCAAGGGGTCGAGCTGGGATATCCTGCGGGCTGCATTGCCCCCCATCGCGCGCTGATCTAAACCCAGACCTTATCGTCCTGTCATCGGAGCCTTGCCCGTCGTGAAAGCCGTTTCCGCCATCGCCCTCATCGCCGTCAGCCTGACCCTCGCCGCCTGCGGCAAGAGCGAGGAAGGCGCCAAGCCCAGCGGCGAAGCCATCGCCGCCGTCGCGCCGCCCGCTGGTGCCAGCTGGTCGGAAACGATCGCGGACACGCCCGAGGGCTATTATCTGATGGGCAATCCGGCCGCGAAGCTCAAGCTGGTCGAATATGGCTCCTACACCTGCAGCCATTGCAAGGATTTCTCCGCCGAAGCGTCGGAGGAGATCAAGAAGATCGTCGATACCGGCAAGATGAGCTTCGAATTCCGCACCTATGTGCGTGATCCGATCGACCTGACCACCGCGTTGCTCGCCCGGTGCGGCGGCAAGGACATCTTCTATCCGCTGTCGGAACAGTTTTTCGCCAATCAGGCGGCGATGTTCGAAAAGGTGCAGGGCAACGAAGACGCCTTCCAGGGCGTCGACAAGCTGCCCGCCGCGCAGCGCCCCGGCGCGATCGCGCAGATTGCAGGCCTGGTCGAATTCGCCCAGCAGCGCGGCATTTCCGCTGATCAGGCCAAGCAATGTCTGGCCGACACAGCCGCCGCCGAAAAGCTGGCGAAGGGTGTCGAAACCGCCAACAGCCAATATCAGATTTCCGGTACGCCCAGCTTCCTGATCAATGGCGCGCTGGTCGACAATGTCGCCAACTGGGCCTCGCTTCAGCCGAAGCTGAAGGACGCGGGTATCTGATTGGGCCAGGGGGGGCTGATATCTTCGTTTAGGAAGGCCGGGGCGGCGCGCTGCCCCGGCACGACCCCATGCAGATAAAACGCCTCAAACTGTCCGGCTTCAAAAGTTTCGTCGATGCGACGGAACTGCGGATCGAACCGGGCCTGACCGGCATCGTCGGCCCCAATGGGTGCGGGAAGTCCAACCTGCTGGAAGCGATCCGCTGGGTCATGGGCGAATCCAGCGCCAAATCCATGCGCGGCGGCGGCATGGAGGATGTGATCTTCGCGGGCACCACCACCCGCCCGCAACGCGACTTCGCCGAAGTGTCGCTGCTGACGGTGCAGGAGCAGGGCGAGCTGTTCAACGCCGTCGATGTCGGTGCGGACGGCGAACTGGAAGTCACCCGCCGGATCGAACGCGGCGCAGGCAGCGCCTATCGCGCCAATGGCCGCGACGTGCGGGCGAAGGATGTGGCGTTGGTCTTCGCCGACGCCGCCACCGGCCCGCACAGCCCGGCACTGGTTAGCCAGGGGCGGATCGCCGCCGTCATCGCCGCACGCCCGCAGGAACGGCGCGCCATGCTGGAGGAAGCGGCGGGCATCGCCGGCCTGCATGTCCGGCGCAAGGATGCCGAGCAGAAATTGCGCGCGGCCGAGGCCAATCTTGCCCGGCTGGACGAGATATTGATCGACATGGATGCGCGCGCCAACAGTCTGCGCCGCCAAGCCAAGGCGGCGGAACGCTATATTCGCCTGTCCGACCAGATCCGCGTCGCCGAAGGTCGCACCCTCTTCGCCCGCTGGCGCGAGGCCAATGCCGGTGCGGAGGCGGCACGCGCCGAAGCGAAACAGGCGGACACCGCCGTCGCCGCCGCGCAGGAAGGGCAGATGGCCGCCGCCGCCCATGCGCAGGCCACCATCGCCACCTTGGCCGATCGCCGCGCCGCCGCCCAGAGCGCGCGCGACGAAGCCAATGAGGCGGGCCATCGCCTCACCGCGCTCCGCACCGAGCGGGAGGCGATCGTGCGCCGTCTGGCCGACCTTGCCCAGCAGGCGTCGCGGCTGGAGGAGGATCGGGCGCGCGAAGGGACGCTCGCCAATGATGCGGCCGACGCCATCGCCCGGCTGACCGCAGAGATAGCTAAGCTGAAGGGGCGGGTCGCGGAGACGGAGAAGCTGCGCCCGGCCTTCGTCGCCCGTATCGCTGCTGCCGAGGATGCCGCGCGCGACGCCGAACTGGAGCTGGCGCGGGCGATGGCGACGCAGGCAGCCGAACAGGCCGAGTTGCGCGTCGCCGAAGCGGCGCTGGCCGCCGCGCGCAGTCGTCTGGACCGGGTGGATCGGGATGTCGCGCGCCTTGCCGCCGAAGCCGGGGCGCTGCCCGACGCTGCCCCGCTGGACGCGCAGCGCGCCGCCGCTTTGGCCGAGCAGGAAAAGGCCAGGGCCGATCGCGACGCTGCCGAAGCCGCGATCGGCGCGGCGGACGCCGACCGTCAGTCCGCCGCCGATGCGCGCGCCGGGGCCGAGGCGGCGCTATCGGCTGCGCGCGCGGCGCTGGCCGCGCTGGACAGTGAGGCGGCGGCGCTCAAGCGGGCGGTCGATGGCGGATCGGGCAACCGGTCCCGCGCGCTTGACCAGTTGAAGGCCGCGCCCGGCTATGAACGCGCTTTGGCTGCGGCATTGGGGGATGATCTGGAGGCTCCGGTCGGTGCGGATGGCAAGCGTCGCTGGGCTGGTGCGGATGCGCTGCCCGGCGATCCGCCGCTGCCTGTCGGCGCGACTCCATTGGCCGCCCATGTCACGGCCCCAGCGGCCCTGGCCCGCCGTCTGGCGCAGATCGCGGTGGCGGAGCGGGATGAGGGCCAGCCGCTCGCTGTCGGTCAGCGCCTCGTCACCCTCGATGGCCAGATGCGCCGCTGGGACGGCTATGTCGCGGTGGAGGGCGGCGCGGCGGCGGCCGAACGGCTGATCCGCCTCAACCGGCTGGATGCGATCGCTATCGCGCGGCCTGCGCTCCAAGCCGATGTCGAACAGGCGGCTGCGGCCCAGGAGGATGCCAAGACGCGCGAACAGGCGGCGACCCAGGCGCTGGGCCATGGCCGGACTGCGCTGTCGCAGGCCGACCAGCGCCTGCGCGCGGCATTGCGCGCGGCGGACGAAGCGACCACGGCGCTGGAACGGCTGGCCGGGCGGCGTGAAGGGATAGAGGAGCGCCTGGCCGAGGCGCAGCGCGACCGCGACGCGGCGCAGGCGGAATTTGGGCGGGCGGAGGCTGGTCGCGCGGCCGTGCCCGATGGCGCGGAAACCCGCGCGCTGGTGGAGGCGCTGTCGCAAGCCAGCGACAAGGCCCGCGCCGCCGTCAGCCAGTTGCAGGCGGATCAGGCGCTCGCCGATCGCGCCTTGTCCAGCGACCGCGAGCGGCAGGTCGCCGCCGATGTGGAGAGCAAGGGCTGGCGCGCCCGCGCGGGCGAAGCGGCCAAGCGGATCGCCGCCATGGTGGCCCGCGCCGGGGAGATCGAGGCCGAGCGCGACGAGATCGTGGATCGCCCCGACGCCCTGGCGCAGGCGATAGCGAGCCTGAGCGATCGGGGTTCGGCCCTGACCGATGCCGCCGACGCCGCCCGCCGTGCTGAGCAGGAGGCGGAAGCGGCGCTGCGGAACGCTGAAACCCGTGCTGCCCAGGCGGGCGAAGCGCTGGCGGCTGCGCGCGAAGCCCGCGCCACCGCCGTCGCTCGTGCCGAAGCGGCGGATGAACGGCGGATCGAGACTAATCGCCTGTCGGGCGAGCGGTTCGAATGTCCGCCGCCGCTGCTGCCCGAAAAACTCGGCTTCCCCAGCGCCGAGGTGCGGTTGGCGCAGACCGAACTGGCCGACCATGACCGGTTCCACGCCGAACGCGAACGCATCGGCCCGGTCAATCTGGTCGCGGCGCAGGAACTGGCGGAACTGGAAGCCACCCAGGCCGCCAGCCGCGCCGAAAGCGCCGAACTCACCCAGGCGATCAACCGTCTGCGCGGGTCGATCGGCAGCCTCAACCGCGAAGGGCGGCAACGGCTGCTCGCCGCGTTCGAGGCGGTGGACGGCCATTTCCGGCGGCTGTTCACCACCCTGTTCAATGGCGGGCAGGCGCATCTGGAACTGATCGACAGCGACGATCCGCTGGAGGCGGGGCTGGAGATCATGGCCCAGCCGCCGGGCAAGAAGCTGGCGGCGCTTACGCTGTTGTCGGGCGGCGAGCAGGCGCTGACCGCGGTCGCACTGATCTTCGGCCTGTTCCTGACCAATCCCGCGCCGATCTGCGTGCTGGACGAGGTCGATGCGCCGCTGGACGATGCCAATGTCGAGCGCTTCTGCGACCTGCTCGACGCGATGGTGGCGCAAACCAACACCCGCTATCTGATCGTCACCCATAATGCCGTCAGCATGGCGCGGATGCACCGGCTGTTCGGGGTAACGATGGTCGAGCAGGGCGTCAGTCGATTGGTATCGGTCAACCTGCAAAGCGCCGAGGCGCTGCTGGCGGCGGAATAGGATCGTCGTCCCTTAACTTCGCACATTTCCCGCTGATTTCGACATAAAGTTACGCGGCGGTGATCCTATCGGAAAGTGACGGGAACGATAATAGGCCCACATCGTCCGATAGGACAGGATTATCACCCGCGCCCGAACCAGCCTTTCATCCGGCGGAACAGGCCGCGTTCGCTGACCGATTCGAACATTTCCTCCGGTCCCTCCGGGTCCAGCACTTCATGGTCGGCGAGCCAAGCCTGCACGTCGTTCAGGTCCGGCGTCACATAGGGGCGCAACGTCCGGCCCGGTTTTTGCCGCAGTTCTTCGATCCCGGCAACCAGCCCGCGCTGCGCGATCACCGTGGCTACCCGTTCGGCGGGCAGGTCCAGATGTTCGGCGATCAGGTCGTCGCGGATCGCCAGGATCGTGGCTTCCCGGCCCGCATTGCCGGGCAGGGCGGTGTCGATGCAGATGTCGCATTCGGTGTCCAGCCGCATCGACCGGTTGTTCATGTTGGATGATCCCACCCGGATCAGCCGATCGTCCACGATCAATATCTTGGCATGGACATAGATAGGCGCGCCGCGCTGCGTGAAGGGGTGGTAGAGCCGGAAACGACCGTGGGTGTCGCGGGCCTTCAGCGTTTCGAACAGGCGCGCGCGCGCCGTGTCCATCGCCTGCTGTTCCAGCCAGCCGTCCGCCTGTTCGGGATTGACGATGACGATGTCCGGCCCGTCCGGTTCGGCCAAGCGCGCAGCGATCGCTTCGGCGATGCGGCGCGACGCGAAATACTGGCTTTCGGCATAGATATGGCGTTTCGCGGCGGCGATCTGGTTGAGGTAGAGCCGCTCGATCTCGATCAGTTCGTCCTGGTCGTCCATCTTGGGCGCGCTGCGGGCGATGGCGACATCGACATGTTCGAACTGCACGGCCAGCCGATCGGGCCAGCAATCCTGGATGCCTTCGACCGGCTCCAGCTTTTCCCCGCCCGCGCCCGTCCAGCGGTTGCGCGCATGGTCGCCCAGTGCCGCCGCGATCGGCCCGGACAGCGCGGTGGTCGCGTCGTGCCAGGGACCATAGGGCGACCCGTCAGGATGATGCCGCCCCGGCTCCTCGTCGCGATGATGGCGCGTGTCCCACCGGTCGCCGGTCATGTCGATGCCGCCGCAAAAGGCGAAGCAGTCGTCGATCACCACGATCTTTTGATGGTGGGAGGCAGCGGGTGGATGATGGCTGTCCAGCTTCACCGTGACGCGCGGATGGGCCATCCATTTGAGCGTCGTGAAAAGGTTGGTCGGCCGCACCATCGACTTCATCGCGCCGACGTCCCAGCGCAGCAGGAAGATTTCCAGTTCCGGCGTGCGTTCCACCAGCCAGCTGATGAAATCGCCGATCACCGCCGGTGCGCCATCATCGACCTCATCCTCGCGAATCAGGCTGATCGCGGCGTCAAAGTCCCAGCCGATCAGCATGATGCGCCGTTTCGCCTTGATCATCGCGGCGCGGGCGTTGCGGAAATAATTGTCGGCGTCGATGATGACGCTGGCCCGTTCGGCGCGGGCGATGCGCCAGCAATCCTCGCCAGGTTGCGGCGTCATGCAGCCGTACTCCCGACCACCAGGCAGCCCAGGAACATCAGGAAACCGGCAAAGCGGTTGGACCGAAATTTCGTCAGGGGATCGATCCCATCTTCCTTAAGAGTAGTCACCTGCCAGAGCAGATGCGCCGCCACCGGCAGCAGGGCGATGATCGCCAGCAGTTGCGGCCGCACCTGCCAGATCGCGCCAGCCCATAGCGCCAGAGCCAGCAGATAGCAAAGCGACACGCCGCCCCGCACATGCCGCCCCATCGACAGGGCGCTGGACCCGATGCCGATCAGCGCGTCATCCTCCCGATCCTGCAGCGCGTAGATGGTGTCATAGCCCACGACCCAGAACAGGCTGCCGCCATAAAGGAGCAGGCCCGGCAGGGTCAGCCCGCCCGCCACTTCGCTCCATCCCACCAGCGCCGCCCAGGAAAAGACCAGCCCGAGCCAGATTTGCGGCCAGCCGGTGATCCGCTTCATGAAGGGATAGGCGGCGACCAGCGCCAGGCTGCCCAGCGCCACGACCTGCGCATAAAGGTGCAGTTGCAGCAAGACGATGAGGCCGATGAGGCATAGCGCCAGCAGCCACGCCCAGGCGAGCTTCACCGACATCGCCCCGCTGGCGAGTGGCCGGGCGGCGGTGCGGGCGACCTTCCGGTCCAGGTCGCGGTCGACGATGTCGTTGAACACGCAGCCCGCGCCGCGCATCGCGATGCTGCCCAGCAGCAGCCAGGCGATCAGCGGCCAGCGGGCAAACCCGCCGCCCGCCAGCGCGACCGCCCAGGCGCCCGGCCAGAAAAGCAGCCACCAGCCGATCGGCCGGTCGAATCGCGCCAGTTGCGCCAGCGTGCGGGGCGTGTCCGGCAGCCGCGCGAGCAGACCGCGCGCTTCGCTGTCGGGGACGATCGATTGATTCACCTGCGACTCCATTGACCCAAACGCTTGTCGAAGGGGCATTCTTCTCTTTAGGGAAGAACAAGTCACCGGCAAGACAGGAGATGACATGACCGCGACCCCTGCCTGGCCGCCGCAAAGCGCGCCGCGCCTGCACGTCGAAACCCAGCTGGGCGAAGGGGTTGTGGTGCCGATCGACGGCAATCCGGCCCATTATCTGATCAGCGTCATGCGGGTGAAGCCCGACGACATTATTTTGTTGTTCGATGGGCGATCGGGCGAATGGGCGGCGCGCGCCCGCGATATCCGCAAGCGTGACCTGGTGCTGGAATGTATCAGCCAGACCAAGCCGCCCGAACATGTGCCCGATTTCTGGCTCTGCTGCGCGCCGATCAAGAAGGGTCGGATCGACCTGATCGCGGAAAAGGCGTGCGAACTGGGCGTCGCCCGGCTCCAGCCGGTGCTGACCCGCCGCGCGGTGGTGGACAAGCTGAACCTGGACCGGCTGCACAGCCATCTGGTGGAAGCGGCGGAGCAATGCGGGCGCACCGCGCTGCCCGAATTGGGCGAGATGATGAAGCTGGACGCATTGCTGAAAGGATGGCCCGCCGACCGGCATCTGTTCTTCGCCGACGAAAGCGGCGGCGCGCCGCTGGAGGCGACGCTGCGCGCCCATAGCGGTCCGGCCGCTTTCCTGATCGGGCCGGAGGGGGATTCGATCCTGCCGAACGCGATGCGATCCGCGCGACGCCGGGCGCGGTGCCCGTGTCGCTTGGCCCGCGCATATTGCGCGCGGAAACCGCCGCGATCGCCGCGACGTCGGCCTGGATGGCGATCAATGGGGATTGGAAATAGTTTCAATCCGCTATTGGATTGCAGCCATCATAGGCACGCCCTATGTGGTGATCGCCCGACTGTGTTTGACGGGCCAAGGGGAAGCAGTAAGGGCGGGGCATGAGCACCAGAACCGACTCAGGGGATCATGATCCCGTCATCGACAATCGCGATCAGCTGATCGCGGCCTTTGCGAAGGGCGAAAAGCCCAAGGATCGCTGGCGCATCGGCACCGAGCATGAGAAATTCGTCTATAGCCGCCGCGACCATCACGCCCCCTCCTATGAGGAAAAGGGCGGCATCCACACGCTGCTGATCGGCCTGACCCGCTATGGCTGGAACCCGGTGTTCGAGGGCGAGAATATCATCGCCCTGTCCGGCGCCGACGGCACGATCAGCCTGGAACCGGCGGGGCAGCTGGAATTGTCGGGCGCGCCGCTGGAAAATCTGCACCAGACTTGCGCCGAAACCGGGCGTCATCTGGAGCAGGTGAAATATGTCGGCGACATGCTGGGCCTGGGCTTCCTGGGGTTGGGCATGTGGCCGGACAAGACGCGTGCGGAACTGCCGATCATGCCCAAGGGCCGCTATGAGATCATGCTGCGGCACATGCCGCGCGTGGGGTCGATGGGGCTGGACATGATGTTGCGCACTTGCACCATCCAGACCAACCTCGACTATGGCAGCGAGGCCGACATGGCGCAGAAATTCCGCGTGTCGCTGGCGCTGCAACCGCTGGCGACCGCGCTGTTCGCCAATTCGCCCTTTACCGAGGGCAAGCCCAACGGCTTCCTGTCCTATCGCAGCCATATCTGGTCGGACACCGATCCGGGGCGCACCGGCATGCTGCCCTTCGTGTTCGAGGACGGCTTTGGCTATGAACGCTATGCCGACTATGCGCTCGATGTGCCGATGTATTTCGTCTATCGCGACGGCGGCTATATCGATGCGTCGGGCTTAAGTTTCCGCGATTTCCTGGACGGCAAACTCTCCGTCCTGCCGGGTGAAAAGCCCACGGAAAAGGATTGGGAGGACCATCTGTCCACCGCCTTCCCCGAAGTGCGGATGAAGAGCTTCCTGGAAATGCGCGGGGCCGATGGCGGGCCGTGGAACCGCATCTGCGCGCTGCCCGCGCTATGGGTCGGGTTGCTATACGATCAGGGCGCGCTCGACGCGGCTTGGGACGTGGTCAAGGACTGGAGCATGGAGGAGCGGCAGATATTGCGCGATTCCGTGCCGAAGCTGGGGCTGGACGCGCCGATCGGCGGCGGGCGCAAGCTGCGCGATATTGCGGGGCAGGTTGTCGATATCGCCCGGTCCGGGCTGAAATCGCGCGCGCGGCTCAATGGCGCGGGCGACAATGAGACGGGCTATCTGTCGTTCCTGGATGAGGTCGTCGCGTCGGGCAAGACCAACGCCGAACGGCTGCTTGAACGCTATCATGGCGAGTGGCAGGGCGACCTCAGCCGCGTCTATGGCGAAGAGAGCTTTTGAGCGGATGCTGTTTTCCGGCGCAGGCCGGAATCCAGTCCTGTCGTTGATGCAAAACGCTACCGCGGAACTGGGCTCCGGCCTGCGCCGGAGAACATCCTATTCGGCCGGTTGCGCCGCCATCGCCGTCTCGCGCGTCTTGCCCGTCACCCAGGCGAAGAAGCGCGGCACCGGCGCGTGGCGTTCCATCCACTCGCTATAGGCGCGATAGTCGGGGTCGGCCGACAGATGTTTTTCTTCCGTCTTGGCGCGCCAATAATAGACCGCATTGGTCAGCGCCAGCATCGCGCAGTTGCGCACCATGTCGACCAGCGATCCGCTGAGCGACAGGAAGGGCAGCGCGGAAAACCACCAGAAGAGATTCTTGGCGAGATAGGCCGGGTGGCGCGTCCAGCGATAGGGGCCATGGGTCAATATGCCGCGATGGGTAAGGTTGGAAAAGCGCAGGCCGAACGCCACCGTCGCCCAGGCGTAGAGGCCGGTCAGCAGCACCAGCCAGCCGCCCAATATCCATTGCAGCGGGACCGACCCCTGCGTCCAGACATCCCATTCCGCGCCGCCCGCATGATAATCGAGCGGCCCGCCGCCGCCCATCAGCACGAAGGGCGGGTAGCAGATCAGCGCCGCCAGCCAGCCGCTTAAGTAAGGATTGGCGGTGCGGATGTGCGAATCCAATGGCTTGAAGGTCAGCATATAGCCGACCGTCGCCAGGCAGACGTCGATCATGAACATGATGGCGATCAGGAAACCGGCCAGCGCGATCGGATTGTCCAGCGCATCTTCGATCCGCCATTCGACCACGCTGGCGAAATTGCCGGGTACGATCGACACCATGAAGGCGAGGAAGAAGCCCTTCACCGCCCAGGCGCGGGCGTGATGGGCGACTTGCGCCATGTCCGCCTGCCCCGCCACGCCGCCAATGACCCATTGGCCAAAGCTGTAGGACGCGTCGCGCGGCTCCACCAGTCGCCGGTCGATCCAGAGGATGTAAGGGACGGACAGCGCCAGCAGCCAGGGCGCGGCGGCCACGAACAGGTCCATGGAGAAACGGTAGTTGCCGCTCCAATACCAGCGCGCGATGCAATAGAAGATGGCGATGGCGAGCCAGGTCGCCCATAGCCCGGCGATCTTGACGATGCTGATGTCCAGCACGTCGCGCACGCTGCGCGGCGGGCCGCGCCAGTCGATGCCGGTGGATGCGTGGCGATGCACCTTGTCCACCATCAGCGACCATAGCACCATCGGCAGGCCGCAGGCGACCACGGCGGCCAGCCCGGCATTGGGACCGTTCATGCCATAATGGCGCGCCACCAGCGTCCAGAGGCCAAGGCCGACCAGGCCGACGATGCCGACACCATGGCTGACGGCGGATTTGGGGCAGGGATCAGCTGTGCTCATATCCGCTGCCATAGCCGAAATTGGTAAGCAAGCGGTGAACCAGTGATTGCAAGCGCGCGGTGATCGCGTCCGGGGAATGACGACATCATAAATTATATTGATGATTGGGCAGTGATAAAAATCACTATATTCATTAGCATGGCCGTCTTAAAAATTGGACAAGCCAAATCCAGCCGCAGAAAGCGGTCCTTCATGGGATACGTCCGGCATCGACACAGGCGGTTTCCGGTATTTCGCTGGCCTTTCGCGTCTTCTACGAGGCAAGTGTCGCGGCGGGCATCGGGTCGGTCGGATTGACAACCAGGGTCTGTACATGCAGCGTGGTCATACCATTTTGACGATAATATAGGAGAGAGCCTTGATCCCCCACCGGTTATCCATGCTGTCGGCGGCTTTGCTCTGTTCCGTGGCGGTGCCGGGTCTTGCGCTTGCGCAGCCTGTCGCCGCTTCTGCGGCACAAGAGGTGCGGCAAAGCGTGACCCTGACTTCCGGCTGGGGCTTTCAACTGGGTGACGCGGCTGCGCCGCCCGCCAGCGGCACGACATGGCAGCCGGTCGACGTGCCCCACAGCTGGAACCGGATCGGCTCCTATCTTGCGGGCAGCCCCGCCGCCGCGACGCTCAACCGCCCGATAGACCAGACCCAGGGCATCGGCTGGTACAAGCTGACGCTGCCCGACGCGCGCCTGTCCGGATCGCAGCGGCTATGGCTGGAATTTGAAGCGGCGAGCCGGACGGCGGAAGTCTGGCTGAACGGGCAGAAATTGGGCAGCCATGCGGGCGGCTTTTCCGCCTTTCGCTTCGACGCGACATCGGCCTATCGCCAGGGCGGCGAGAATATCCTGCTGGTGAAGGTCGACAATCGCGCGCCCGAAACGGCGGGCGTGCAGCCGACCTTGCCGCTGGCAGGCGATTTCTTCGTCCATGGCGGCCTGTATCGCCCGGTGAAGATGATCGTCACGCAGGCGGCGCATTTCGCGATGCTCGACCATGGCGGCAGCGGCATCTATGCGCAGACGCGGAGCATCGACAATGGCAAGGCGGCGATCTCCATCCTGTCGCGCGTCCGCAACGATGCCAGCCGCGCGCTGCGGGGGCAGTTGGTGGTGCGCTTCGTTGATCAGGACGGCAAGGAAGTCGCCCGGCAGACCAGTCCGGTGACGATCGCCGGTAAGAAGGATGGCGAGGCGCGTATCGACCTGACCATCGATCAGGCGCGCCTGTGGCAGGGCACCGCCGACCCCTATCTCTACACGATGGTCGCGGAGTTGCGCGACACGAAGGGCGCATTGCTCGACAGCGTCAGCCAGCCCTTCGGCATCCGCACCATGGCGCTTGATGCTAATCGCGGTTTCCTGCTGAACGGCAAGGTCACGCCGCTCTATGGCGTGGGCCTGCATCAGGATCGCGGCCAGGACGGCTGGGCGCTCAGCGAAAGCGACATCGAGGCGATGGTGTCGACCATCCGCGAAATGGGCGCGAACACGATCCGCCTGACCCATTATCAGCATGGGCCGGTCGTCCACGCCCTGGCGGACAGGCTGGGCCTCATCCTGTGGGACGAAATTCCGCTGGTGACCGCCTGGACGATGTCGCCCGACGAAAAGGAAGCGCCCAAGGCCGTCGCCGATAACGCCCGCCAGCAACTGGTTGAGATGATCCGGCAGAATTACAATCACCCATCCGTCGCGGTATGGGGCATCGCCAACGAAGTCGATTTCGGCCCCAACCGGCCCGACTTCATCGGCAAGGCGGTGAGCGAAGTGCCCGATCCGCGCGGCCTGCTGACCGACCTCAATGCGCTGGCGAAGGCGGAAGACCCGATCCGGCCGACCGTGCTCGCCAATTGCTGCGAGAATAATGGGATGCCGGGCGTGCCCGATGTGTCGGGGATCACCGACGGGCTGGGCGTCAATCGCTATATGGGCTGGTATTATGGCAAGGCGGATGATTTTTCGTCCGTGCTGGACGCCCTGCATCAGAAACATGCCGGGCAGCCGCTGGCGCTAACCGAATATGGCGCGGGCGGCGCGACGTCGCAGCATAGCGACGATCCGCAAGGCGGGCCGATCAATGCGGCAGGCCACGACCAGCCCGAAGAATATCAGGCCTGGCTGCATGAACGCGTATGGCCGCAGGTGAAGGCGAAACCCTATCTGTTTGGCAGCTGGCTGTGGAACAGCTTCGATTTCGCCACGAAGGTGCGCAAGGAAGGCGATTCCATCGACATCAATACCAAGGGGCTGGTCACCTATGACGGGGCGATCCGCAAGGACGCCTGGTGGTATTATCGCGTCAACTGGTCGGCGGCACCGGCGGTGCAGATTGCGGGCAAACGCTATGTCGACCGCGCCTATGGCGTGACCGATGTGAAGATCTACAGCAATGCGCCCGAAACCGAATTGCTGGTCAACGGCACGTCCATCGGCACGATGCGCGCCTGTGCCTTCGCCACTTGCGTCTGGCCCGATGTGCGATTGGCGCAGGGGCAGAACAGGATCGAGGCGCGGGCGCGCTTCGCCGATGGCGTGCAGAGCGACAGCGTGGATTGGACGGTAGGGCGCGAGGCTGCGGCCGCGTTCCGTATCGACAGCGGCGCGATTCTGGCGGCGGCGGACCCGACGCATCGCTTCGGTTCCGACGCCTTTTTCAAGGGCGGCGCGCCCGGCACCGTCGACACGCGCAAGAATTGCTATGCGCCCATTCAGGTCGCGGCAATCAGCGGCGCGGCCAATCGGGATCAGGCGGCCACCTATCGATCGGGCGACTTCACCTATCATATCCCGGCCAAGCCCGGCCGCTATACCGTGATCCTCCACTTCGTCGAACCGTCGGCGGAGCGGGGCAAGCGCGTGTTCGACGTGGCGATCAACGGCAAGGTCGCGCTGCCCGGCTTCGACGTGGCGGCAGCGGCCGGCGGCCCGCTCAAGGCGATCACGCGCAGCCTGCCGACGACGGCGGGCAAGGACGGCATCCTGATCAGCTTCAAGCCCAAGGTCGGAGACGCGATCGTGTCCGCGGTGGAAGTCGTTCCGGTCGGCGCCGCCCGGCCATGATCGCGCCCGGCAAGAAACCGATCCGTCACTTGCGCTGGTGGATCATCAGCCTTGTGACGATCGGGACGATCCTCAACTATCTTGCCCGATCGACCCTGTCGGTCGCCGCCCCCACGCTCAAGCAAGAGATGGGGATGACGACCGAAAGCTACAGCTATGTCGTCCTGTCCTTCCAGCTGGCCTATACGATCATGCAGACGGTGGCGGGCACGGTGCTCGATCTGCTCGGCACCCGGCTGGGCTTCTTCCTGTTCGCGGTGGGGTGGGCACTCGCCAATATGGCGCATGGGTTTGCGACCAGCTGGCAGGGACTGGCGGTTTTCCGCGGGATGCTGGGCGCGACCGAGGCGGCGGCGATCCCGGCGGGGGCCAAATCGGTATCGGAATGGTTCCCCGCGCGCGAACGCCCGCTGGCGACCAGCGCGTTCCAGATGGGCACCAGCGTCGGCGCGATCGCGGCCCCGCCGATCGTCGTCTTCTGCATTTTGACATGGGGCTGGGAGTCCGCCTTCATCGTCACCGGCGCGCTCAGCCTGGTGTGGGCGCTGCTATGGTGGGTCGGCTATGAAACGCCCGATCGCCATCGCCGCCTGAGCCAGGAAGAGCGCGCGCTGATCAAGGCCGGGCAGGGCGACGCGAGCGATGCGACGCGCCCGTCCACCCGATCCGAAGTGATCCGGTCGCGCGGCTTCTGGGCCATCGCCATTCCGCGCTTCTTCGCCGAACCGGCATGGCAGACCTTCAACTTCTTCATCCCGCTCTATCTGGTCGCGGTCTGGAATCTGGACCTCAAAAGCATCGCTTTATGGGCGTGGATGCCGTTCGTGGCGGCGGACCTGGGATCGCTGGCGGCGGGGTTGCTGCCGCCCTGGCTGATGCGGCGGGGGGCGAGCGTCCTGGCGTCGCGCAAGATCACCATGTCAATCGGCGCGGTATGCATGATCGGGCCGGCCTGCATCGGCCTTGCCGGTTCGCCGGGGCTGGCGATCGCGCTGTTCTGCGTCGGCGGGTTTGCGCATCAGATGCTGAACGGCGCGCTCATCACGCTGTGTTCCGACGTGTTCGACAGCCGCATGGTCGGCACCGCGAGCGGTATGGCGGGCACGATCGCCTGGATCGGTGGGATGCTCTTCACCTTGCTGATCGGGCAAAGCGCGGATGTGTTCGGCTATTCGCCGCTGTTCGTGATGCTGGGCGCGCTCGACATTATCGGGATGATTGCGCTGTGGGTGTTGTTGCGTGGCAGGCCGAAGGCTGCGGGCAATACCGACGCCTAACAGCTTTCTGTTCCCCGGCCGCGCCGGGGAACAGGTCTATCGGCCTCTATCGGGCGAGCGCCGCGACCAGTTGGTCCATCGCTGCATCCGTCGCCGTCCAACTGGCCGCGAACAGGCCGCCCTTGCCGAACAGCGCTTTGGCGAAGCTCGCGTCATCCCCCTTCGCCAACGGGGCGAGCTGCTCCCGCATCGGGTCTTCGACCGTGCCCCACATCGGCCCGTTGTCGCCGCGCAGATGGCGGCGCCAGGCGGCCAGCGCCTGCAGGATCGCCGGGCAGGCTTTGCCGTCCCGCTGATTGTCGGCCAGCGTTTCCAACCAGCGCTGGGGGATTTTCTGGCTGCCGTCCATCGCGATCTGGATCAGCCGGTGGTTGAGCGCCGGGTTGGCGAAACGGGCGAGCAGCGCGGTCGCATAGGCGCCGAGATCCTGGTTCGGCGCGGCGGCGATAGTGGGCGCGGCCTCCTGGCGCATCAGCGCTTCGACCAGCGGGCGGATCGCGGGATCATCGACCGCTTCGTGGACGAAGCTGTGGCCGTTTTGCAGGCCGAGATAGGCGAGCGCCGAATGTGCGCCGTTTAACATCCGCAGCTTGGCCATTTCATAGGGGGCGACGTCAGCCACCAGCTCCGCGCCGACAGCGTCCCAGCGCGGGCGGGGACCGGCGAAGCGATCCTCGATCACCCATTGGCTGAACGGTTCGGTGACGACCGCGCCCCGATCTTCCAGCCCGATCGCCGCTTGCACCGCGGCGCGATCGGCATCGGTTGTGGCCGGCACGATGCGGTCGACCATCGCACAGGGGAAGCGGCATTGCCGATCGATCCAGGCAGACAGCACCGGATTGCGCGCATCGACATAGGCGCGCACCAGCTGCTCCAGCTGGCGGCCATTATGCGCCAGATTGTCGCAGGACAGCAGGGTGAGGCCGGGCAGGCCGCGCTCGGCGCGCTGCTGCAAGCCCCGTTCGATGAACGGGTAGATGCTGCCGTCATCGGCAAGCGCGAGGTCGAGCGATCCGTCCGCCGCGCGGCAATAGCCTTTTTCGGTGACCGTGAAGGTGAGGATATGCGTGTCCGGCGCGGCGATGGCAGCGATGACGGCGTCCGGATCGTCGCTGGCGACCAGCACCTGGCGCACGGAGCGTATCAGTTGCGTCGCCCGGCCATCCGCGCTGCAACGGGTCAGCGTATAGAGGCCGTCCTGGGGGTTGAGCTGGCGTGCGACCCCTGCTGAGCGGAGCGACACGCCGATAATGCCCCAATCCCTGTCGCCCTGCGCCATCGCGCGGTCGGTGTACCAGGCCTGATGCGCGCGGTGGAACGCGCCGATGCCGAAATGCACGATCCCGCACGCCTGCGCATCGCGATCATAATCCGCCTGCGCGAGCGCGGCGGGCAGGCGGTCGAGCGTCCGGTTGGACAGAAGCGGACTGTCGCTCACAGCTTATAGGCCTTCTTCACCAGATTATAGGTCAGGTCTTGGGCGAGGTCGGCCGCTTCCCACTCCGCGATGCGATGTTCGACCACCAGTTGCGCCAGGAAGCCGCAATCGATCCGCCGGGCCACGTCATGCCGCGCGGGAATCGACAGCAATGCGCGGGTATCGTCGTTGAAGCCGACCGTATTGTAGAAGCCCGCCGTTTCGGTCGTCATATGGCGGAACCGGCGCATCCCTTCCGGACTGTCGTGGAACCACCAGGCCGGGCCGAGTTTGAGGCAAGGATAATGGCCCGCCAGCGGCGCGAGTTCGCGCGCATAGACGCTTTCGTCCAGGGTGAAGAGGATGATCGACAGCCGGGGATCGTTGCCGAACCGGTCGAGCAGGGGTTTCAAATTGGCGACGAACTCGGTCCGCATCGGAATGTCTGCCCCCTTGTCGCGACCGAAACGTTCGAACAGGCGCGCATTATGGTTGCGGAAGGAGCCGGGATGGATCTGCATGACCAGCCCGTCGTCCACGCTCATCGCGGCCATTTCCGTCAGCATTTGCGCGCGGAACAGTTCGGCGTCCTGCGGGGAGAAGCGACCCGAGCAGATGGTTTCGAACAGCGCGCGCGCTTCCGCTTCTGCAAGGTCGGCGGTGCGCGGCGTGGGATGGCCATGGTCGGTGGAGGTCGCGCCCATCTCCGCAAAGAAGGCGCGGCGCTGGCGATGGGCGGCGAGATAGCCGGACCAGGTGAAGCAATCTTCGCCCGTCAGGTCGGAAAAGAGGCCGAGATTGGTGGCGAAACCCTCGAACTCCGGGTCGATCACCGGGTCGGGGCGATAGGCGGTGATGACCCGCCCCTGCCACCCGCCCGCACGCGCATTTTCCGCGCGGATGACGGCATGATGCTTTAGCGTGTCGAGCGGGCTTTCGGTCGTTGCGATCAGTTCGATGCCATGGCGGTCGAACAGCGACCGGGGCCGCAACGCATCGGTCGCCAGCATTTCGGTGATCGTGTCGTAATAGAGGTCGCTAGTAGCCTCGTTCAGGGCGATCCCCATGCCGAACACTTGCGCAAACACCCAGTCGAGCCACATGCGCGAGGGCGTGCCCCGGAACAGATGATAATGTTGCGCCAGCAGCCGCCAGGCTTCCCGCGGGTCTGCTTGTGGGTTGCGCACGCCCAGCGCGTCGAGCGGCACGCCCTGCGAATAGAGCATCCGGAAGAGATAATGATCGGGCGTCAGCAGCAGATCGCTGGCATTGGCGAAGCGGGCGTTGTTCGCAAACCAGGACGGATCGGTATGACCATGGGGGCTGACGATCGGCAGGCTTTTGACGCTGTCGTAGAGCGTCCTGGCGATCGCCCGCGTGGCGGGGTCGGCGGGCAGCAGCCGGTCGGGATGCAATTCCAGAACATGCGTGGTCATAGGTGGCGTCCAGATCCCCAGAAAATGTCTCGCCCTAATAGCGGAACCCGATAAAGCTTCAAGTCATCTGATCTATTGTCATAAAGAGGTAAGTCCAATATGAGGGCGTCAACATCAGGCGTGGCGCCTGCATCCATGAGGGGAGATCGTCAGTGAAGATCATATCGGCCAAGGTCATCGTCACCTGTCCGGGGCGGAATTTCGTCACGCTCAAGATCATGACCGACCAGGGCGTCTATGGCATTGGCGATGCGACCATGAACGGCCGCGAAAAGGCGGTCGTCGCCTATCTGGAGGATCATGTCGTCCCCTGCCTGATCGGCATGGACCCGCGCCGGATCGAGGATATCTGGCAATATCTCTATCGTGGGGCGTACTGGCGTCGCGGGCCGGTGACGATGCGCGCGATCGCGGCGGTCGATGTGGCGCTGTGGGACATCAAGGCGAAGATGGCCAACATGCCGCTCTACCAGTTGCTGGGCGGTCGCAGCCGCGACGGCATCATGGTCTATGGTCATGCCAATGGCAGCGATATCGCCGAAACCGTCGATGCGGTGGGGCAATATATCGATCTTGGCTACAAGGCCATTCGCGCGCAGACCGGCGTGCCGGGCATCAAGGACGCTTATGGTGTGGGCCGGGGCAAGCTGTTCTACGAACCGGCGGACGCGGCGCTGCCGTCTGTCACCGGCTGGGACACCCGCAAGGCGCTCAACTATGTGCCTAAGCTGTTCGAAACGCTGCGCGACACCTATGGCTTTGGCCCGCATCTGCTGCATGACGGCCATCATCGCTATACCCCGCAGGAGGCCGCGAATCTCGCCAAGATGCTGGAACCCTATCAGCTGTTCTGGTTGGAAGACGTGACCCCGGCGGAAAATCAGGAAGCGTTCAAGCTGATCCGCCAGCACAGCGTCACGCCGCTGGCCGTGGGCGAGATTTTCAACACGATCTGGGACGCGAAGGATCTGATCCAGAACCAGCTGATCGATTATATCCGCTGCACCATCGTCAGCGCAGGCGGCGTCACGCATCTGCGCCGCATCGCCGATCTGGCCGCCCTCTACCAGGTGCGCACCGGCAGCCATGGCGCGACCGACCTGTCGCCCGTGACCATGGGCACTGCGCTGCATTTCGACACATGGGTGCCCAATTTCGGTATCCAGGAATATATGCGGCATACCGAGGAAACCGACGCCGTCTTCCCGCACGACTATCATTTCGAGGCGGGCGAGCTGTTCTGCGGCGAGACGCCCGGCCATGGCGTGGACATCGACGAAGCGCTGGCCGCCAAATATCCCTACAAGCCCGCCTATCTGCCGGTCGCGCGGCTGGAAGACGGGACGATGTGGAACTGGTAACGGGCGCGCCTGCGCGATTGGTAAGACGACTTGCGGGCGGCCCTGCCTTGTGACATGCCATCAGCATGGCAGAACGGTTGAAACTATATCAGCGCGTCGCGCTTGAAATCGAGCGCGGCATTCGGGAGGGCGTGCATCAGCCCGGCTCCCGGCTGCCGCCCGAACGCGACCTGGCCGAACAGTTCAGCGTCAGCCGCCCGACCATCCGCGAAGCGATCATCGCGCTGGAAATCCGCCAGCTGGTCGAAGTGCGTCACGGCTCCGGCGTCTATGTCGTGGCTGCGCCATCCAATGATCGCGCGGCGGCGGAACTGAATGTCGGCGCCTTCGAACTTATCGAAGCGCGCCTGATGTTCGAAGGCGAAGCGGCCGCCCTGGCCGCCGCCGTGATGACGCAGGAGGAACTGGCGCAGCTCAAGGCGATATTGGATCGCATGGAGTTGGTGGACCCGGCATCGCCCATGGAACTGGCGCTGGATCGGGAATTTCACCTGGCGATCGCACAGGGCACCCGCAATAGCCTGGTCGAACAGTCGATCGAGCATTTCTGGGATTTGCGGGAATCCTCGCCGCTGTGCCGCCATATGTTCGAGCAGGCGCGCCAGGGCGGCATCAATCCCAGGCCCGACGAACATCGCCGCATCTGCGATGCCCTTGCAGCGCGCGACAGTGATCTGGCGCGCGCGGCGATGCGCGATCACCTGACGCGCGTGTCGGAGGATCTGCTAGCGGTCACCGAACTGGAACTGATCGAACAGGCCAAGAAGGAAATCGGCAATAAGAGGCGGCGACTCGCCAGCGGCGGCGTGACGGCCTGACCATCTGCGGCTTGGCAGCCACGACAGTCGCCCGGTGCGAACCCCGCCATGGTGAAATGGCGAGGTTCCTGCCGCCTCAAGCGTCCTGCAACAGCTTCGCGCCGCGCTGCACCGTCATGCGGTGCGTGCCCGCCAGGTCGGTCGTGCGGGTGCGGATGTCCTTCATGAAGTGCCAGGAACCGGCGACCTGCTGCGGCGTCACTTCCAGCGAGACATAGCCGCGCTGGCTGGTGTCGCAAAAGGCCATGCCCGGATTGACCGCGCGCAGGGCGCGGGCGATGTCGGCGGGCGGCACGCCCTTGGCATAGGCTTCGAAGCCCGGCGAGGTGACGCTGTGACCGGCGAACTCCACGCCGACCCGGTCCTTGCCGCCGCCCTGGCCGGGGCCGCGCTCGCCCAGATTATAGCCCCAGGCATTGTGGCTGTCGCCCGACAGGACGACCAGGTCGGCGTCGGCCGCGAGTGCGGCATCGTACAGGCGGTTGCGCGCCGCCGGATAACCGTCCCAGCTGTCCATATTATAGGGCAGGCCCGCCTGCGACGCGGCGACCGCACCGGCCAGCGTCTTGCGCACGATCTCCGGCGCATTGGCGGGCACCCAATCGGCCGCGTTGGTCGGGAAGCGACCGTAGCCCATGATCACCTGCTGGGCCAGGATCTGCCAGGCTGTGCCCTCTTTCCTGGATTTGCCCAAGCCGTCGTAGAGCCATTGTTCCTGCTCCGCGCCCATCAGCGTGCGGTCCTTCGCGCTCCAGGGGCCGTCGCGAAAGTCCACCAGCGCCTTGGCAAGGTCGCTGCGCCCGGCGACTGCTTCGCTCACGCTCAACTGCTTGTTGCGCGCGGTGATGCGGGTTTCGGGGCGAAAAATGGTCGCCAGCGTGCCGATCTGGAAACTGTCGTAATGGGCGTCGGATACGGGCATCCATTCGCGATAGACCTTCTCCGCCGCCGCCTTGCGCACGGACCATTCGCCTTCCTTGTCGGGCTGATGATTTTCTGCGCCGTCCTTATAGGCATCGTTGGCGAGCTCGTGATCGTCCCATTGCGCGATCATCGGGAAGGCGGCGTGCAGCGCCTGAAGATCGGGGTCCAGCCGGTAGGAGGCGTAGCGCAGGCGATAATCGGCCAGCGTCACCATCTCGGTCGCCGGTTCGACGCTCCGGCCGGGCACGGCCTCTTCCAGACTGGGATAATGGCCGCGATCATATTCGTAGAGATAGTCGCCGCAGTGGATGATGAGGTCGATGTCGTCGCGCGCGGCGGCATGCCCATAGGCGTTGAAGAAGCCGAAGGGCATGTTGGAGCAAGAGAAGAGGCCGATGCCGAAGCGGGACACTTCCCCCTGCGGCAGGGTGCGGGTGCGGCCAAGCCGACTGATACGGCCATCGGGCGCGACGAAGCGGTAGAAATACCATTGGCCCGGTTGCAGGCCGGTGACCGTGATCTTCGCTGTGTGATCGGCGTCGGCGCGGGCCGTGACGTCGCCGCCCGACACGATCTTTGCAAAGGCCGGATCGGTGGCGACTTCGGCGCGCAGCTTGCTGTCGCCCGACCCGACATAGCGGGTCCACAGCAGCACGCTGTCCACGCCCGGTTCGCCGCTGGCGACGCCATGGGTGAAGCCGCGCGCCGCCAATATGGCGGCGGCGCCGGGAATGGACAGGGCGCCCAGGCCCAGCATACTGGCTTTGATAAGCAGGCGGCGGTCGATGGTGAGGCTCATGACTGTCTCCGTCCTTGTTCGGTTCAGAAGCGACCGGTCAGTTGCACGCCATAGAAACGCGGCTCTGCGGGGATGTAGGTCGGGATGCCGAAGGCGCCGCCGGTATTGCCTGCGTCGAGCAGATAATTCTTGTCCGTCGCATTGCGCACGAAACCGGAGATTTCGTAGCGATCCTCCGCGAAGCTGACGCCCGCGCGCAGATTGACCAACATCACGCCTTTCTGGCTGATCGCTTCGCTATTGGGCACTTCGAAATAGATTTTGCTGCGATAGGTCAGGCTGGGCGTCGCGAAAAAGCGCATGCCATTGCCCAGAGGTGCGTCCACCGTGAAACCCGCCGCCGCCTGGAATTTGGGCTGGAGGCGGAACTGGTCGCCCGCGAAGCGGCCATTGGCTTCTTTGTCGTCGATGCCGCCATCGATATAGCCGCCATTGGCAAAGATGTTGAGCCAGCTGGTCGGCTGGATCGCGACTTCCGCCTCGACGCCCAGATTGCTCGCCGTGCCCGCACTGACCGTGCGGGTCACGCCGTCGCTGCCGGTCACGCTGACCTGGAAATTATCATAGGTCTGGTAATAGACGCCCAGCGAGCCGGAGACGATGCCGCTATTGCCCTTCAGCCCGACTTCATAGTTCCAGACATTTTCCTCCGCGACCCGGTTGATGCGCGCGACACCGCCAGCGGCGGCGTCCAGGCTGACGGTCGGCGAACGGCGGCCCTTCGACACGGTGGCGAAGCCATTCACATCGGACGAGAAGCGATAGAGGATGTTGAAGCGCGGCAGGAAGGCGGCGAAACTGTCTTCGGCGCGCAGGACGCGGCCGTTGGTGTTGATCTGGCCCGGAATGAGCGGGGCGCCGCTCAGCACGGAATTGGGCACGGTCGTGACATAGCCCGACCGGCGCTTTTCGATGAGCGCGCGGATGCCAGCGGTCAGTTCCAGCGAGGGGCTGGCAAGCCAGGTGCCGTCGGCGAACATCGAATAGCTGTCATTCTTGCCCTGATTTTCATAGACCGAGCTGTAGGGAATGACGCTGGCCGCGCCCCGGGTAAGGATCGCGGTCGCCTGCGATGCGGTGACGGTGCCGTCGGCCGCGATGCAGGCAAGGCCGGGGATCAGGCGCGTAGCGCACTGGATATAGGTGCCCTCTTCGGTCGAAAAGGGCACGCGCTGATGGTTCTTCTCACGGAACATGTTCCAGCCGAACGATCCGCGGAAATGATCGCCCGCATAGGTGAAGCGGGTTTCGTGGCTCGCTTGCCACCCCTTGGCTTCTTCGGCAAATTCCAGATACCAGGCGGCAGACCCGTCGGCATCGAACAGTTCGTTGCTGTCGAATTTGCGATAGCCGTTGACCATCGTCAGCGTCCAGTCGTCGGCGATGTCCCAGCTGAAGGTCAGGTTCGCGTCATAGACGTCGCGATGCAGGCCCAGCTTGTCGCCGCCCAGCACGGACGACGACAGCGGCGAACCGCTGAGGTTGGCGGAGCCGAAGGGGCTGCCCGGCCCTTGCGAGGTCGGCAGCGCGCGGGAGATGAAGGGCGTACCGGAATTGCGCTGACGATCGTAGGTCAGGATGAGGTCGGCGGTGAAGCTGTCGGTCGGCTTCAACCGCAGCGATCCGCGCACGCCCAGTTGATCGCGGGCATAGAGGTCGTCCTGCGTCGCCGACAGATTCTTCACATAGCCGTCCCGCTTTTTCCAGGCGAAGGCGATGCGCCCGGCAACCTTGTCCGACCCGCCATTGACGAAGCCGCTCAGCAGTTTGGAATCATAATTGCCGTAACCGGCCGTCAGTTCGGCGGAAAAGCCGGGCTTCGGCCGCGCGGAGATCATGCTGATCGCGCCTACCGCCGACGCGGTGCCGAACAGCGTGGCTTGCGGTCCCTTGATGACCTCGATCCGCTCCATATCGTAGATGTCCTGATAGGAGCCTCGCGATCGGGAAATATCGACGCCGTTATAATAGAGGGTGACGCGCGGCGCCTGCTGTGCCGATCCGCTGTCCGACGTGATGCCGCGAATGACGATGCCGGGATTGTTGGCGCTCTGTTCCTGGATGTTGAGGCCGGGAATGTAATTGGACAGCTCGTCAAGGTCCGACACGCCGATTTCCGCCATCCGCGCGCCGCTGACGGCGGAGATGGTGATGGGCACGTCCATCGCGCGCTGTTCGATCTTCTGCGCGGTGACGATGATCTGCTCGCCCCCTGCAGCCTCGACGTCGGGCGCGGCGGTCTGGGCGATGGCGGGAAAAGCGGTGCTGCTGGCGAGCAGGACGGCGATGAGTTTCATGCGGCGTGTCATGTGGCGAACCCCTTTTTTGGATGGGGACGCCGCTGCCGCAAGGATGTGACGTGTCGGCGGCTAAGGCATGACGGGGTGATGAAAGTTCAGAGATTGCCATGTCATGCAAGATCATCCCGATCCCTGTCGTTGATATGGGGTCGAGATGGCGGTTGACGGTGACGACGTTGCCCTTGCCGCTTTCATCGCAGGTTCACCACCGACCTGCGATGCCCTTTGGACAGCAATGTGCCGGATCAGGAGCCGCATATGATGCAGAGGCGCAAACGTCGTAAATTGGCAGCTATCGGCACTGTGCTATTATGCTGCGCCATTGCACCCATGGCCCAGGCGCAGTCCGATCCCGGCAAGAAAGCCTGCGTCAAGGAAGCGCGCCTGCTCTGCCCGGCGGAGATGCAGTCGATGAGCCGAAAGAAGGTGGAAGCCTGCATGATCAGCAAGATCGCGCAGACCTCGCCTGTCTGTCATGCGGCGATGTTGCGCATCAAGGCGGAGCGGGAGGCGGCCGCCAAGCGCTAGGGTCGCGGGGCGGGTTCGTACAGTGCGCGATTTTCAGCACCGATCCGCACGTAGAGCATCGCCGCGTTGAGCAGGGTGAACAGCGCGGCAATCCATAGCAGCCCGAAGGTCAGCGGCAGGACGGCGATTTCGGCGGTCACGACCGCATAATTGGGATGGCGCAGGAATCGGAACGGCCCTTTGTTAACCAAGGGCGCGTCCTGCGTCACGATGATGCGCGTGGTCCATCGCGGACCAAGGGTCGCCAGCACCCATATCCGCATCAGTTGCAGAACAGCGAAGACGATCAGCAACGGCAGGGATACAGGACGATCGCCGACCGTGAACCATAGGGCCGCGAGCCAGGCCGTGTGCATCGCGACCATCACGGGATAATGGCTCGCCCCGACTTCATGCGCTCCGGCGGCCAGCAGCCTGGCGGTGTTGCGGCGGGCGATCACCAGTTCGCTCAGCCGTTGCAGCGTCACGAACGCCATGATCGCATAGGGCAGCGTCATGCCGCGCACCGCAGCGTGAGCGAAGAGGCGGTAAAGCCCGGACCCAGCGCGTTCAACACGGACAGCGGCGGCAGGCCCGCCCGACGATAGCGGTCCAGTACGAACAACACGGTCGGCGCCGACATATTGCCATGATCGCGCAGCACATCGCGTTCGTGGACGAGCGATCCCTGGTTCAGCGCCAGCGCGCCTTCGATCGCGTCGACGACCTTTGCGCCACCGGGATGGCATATGAACTGGTCGATATCGTCTATGCCCAGCCCCTGCGGCGCGAGCATTTCCGTCATAGCCTGTCGCATCTCTCGCCGTGCGAAAGCCGGGATCGCGCGGTTGAGCACGACGCCCAGACCGGTGGGTTCCGCCCGCCACCCCATGATGTCGAGCGTGTCGTTCCATGTCTTTTCGGCGCTGCCGGTGATTTGCACGAAGCCATCCTCTCCCGCGCGCAGCACGCAGGCCGCTGCGCCATCGCCGAACAGGGCGGTGGAAATGATGTCCGCCTTGTCGGCCTTGTCCGTCCGCAGGGCCAGGCTGCACAATTCGACCGTGACGAACAATATGACCGATCCCGGCATGGCGCGGGCCAGCTTGCTTGCCACGCCCAGGCCCGTAGCGCCGCCGGCGCAACCCAAGCCGAAGATCGGAATGCGCTGAACATCGGTGCGGAAGGGGAGGTGCGCCATGGCGCGCGCTTCCAGGCTGGGCGTGGCGATGCCTGTCGAGGAGACGGTGACGATCATGTCCACGTCCTGCGGACGAAGGTCCGCCTGCGCGATCGCCTTCTGCGCGGCGACGACGAACAGGTCGAGTGCGATATCGAGATAGGCGGCGGACCGTTCGGGGAAGGAACGATCGCTGCGATACCAGTCGACCGGCATAGCGAGTTGGCGACAGGCAACCCCGGCATTGGCATAGACCGAAGAGAGGCGTTCGAAATCGGCGAAATCCTTGCCGATCAGGTCACGCGCGGTGTCGAGGGCTTCGCTCTGCGACAGCCGATGCGGCGGCGTTTCCGTTACCAGCGAGAGTATGGACACCGGGTTCAAATAGGGCCGCCTGACGTGACCGGCTGACCGGTAAAAGGGTTCTTATGCGCAACGACTTGGACCACTGCGAGTTCCTTGTGTCCGATAGCCAGGCGGCTATGACGAAGTGGGCGTTCGGGATAGGCACGACATGGATGAAGGGTCTGACCTGAATGGTCGCGGAACACAGGCCGCCGGATATCGCGAATGGACCGGCTTCATCCTGATGTGCCTGGGGATGTTCATGGCGATCCTGGACATCCAGATCGTCGCCACGTCGCTCCCCACCATCCAGTCCGCCTTGGGCATCGCGCCCGACCGGATGATATGGGTGCAGACGGCCTATCTGACGGCCGAGATCGTCGCCATACCGCTGACAGGCTATCTGACCGCCAGGCTGGGGATGCGCTGGCTGTTCGTGGGAGCGGTCAGCCTGTTCACCCTCGCCTCCTTCGGTTGCGCGATGAGCAACAATTTCGGCGAACTGATCGCCTGGCGCATCGTGCAGGGCTTTTCCGGCGGGACGTTGATTCCGGCCGTCTTCGCCGCGGTATTCCTGCTGTTTCCGCCCCGGTCGCAGGCACTGGCGACGACCATCGCTGGAGTCGCCGCCGTTCTGGCGCCCACGATCGGGCCGATCGTCGGCGGCTGGATCACCCAGTCCTATTCCTGGCATTGGCTGTTCCGGGTGAACATCCTGCCCGGGATCGTCGCTGCGGTCGGCGTGGCGATCTTCCTGCGCGGCAAGGTGGCCGAACGGCATGGGGCAAGGCCGATCGACTTGCTTGCGCTACTGCTGCTCGCCACCAGCCTGGTCGCGTTGCAGATCGGGCTGAAGGATGCGCCGACGCTGGGGTGGCGCGCGCCGCATGTGATGCTGCTGCTGGGCGTGTCGGCGATCAGCGCGGCCGCTTTCATTTGGCGAACCTGGATGTCGGACGCGCCGCTGGTCCAGTTGCGCTGCTTTGCCGATCGCCACTTCACCATCGGCTGCGTCCTGAGTTTCGTACTGGGTTTCGGCCTGTTCGGATCGACCTATCTGATGCCCTTCTTCTTGGGCCTGGTGCGCGACCATGGTCCGCTGCGCATCGGTGAGATCATGCTGGTGACGGGCCTGACCCAGCTGGCGACGGCGCCGCTCGCGGTCTGGGCCGAACGCCGGGTCGATCCCCGTTGGCTCACGGCCTTCGGCTTCGCGCTGTTCGCGATCGGCCTGTTGTTGAGCGCGCATCAAACCGCCCAGACGGATTTCGCCGACATGCTGATACCCCAGATGGTGCGCGGCGCGGCGATCATGTTCTGCCTGTTGCCGCCGACGCGGATGGCGCTGGGGCGGCTGCCGGCATCGATGGTGGCGGACGGCAGCGGGTTGTTCAACCTGATGCGCAATCTGGGCGGCGCGGTCGGCCTGGCGCTGATCGACACAACCATCTTCAGCCGCGCTGCTACGGAGGCGAGCCACATTGCGGACAAGCTGCGTGCGGGCGATGTCGCCACCGCCGTGAAGATCGGCATACCAAGGGACGCCTTTCTGGAACAACGCGGCCAGCCGCTTGACGAATTTGCGACGGAAATGATCCGGCCTTTGGTGGAGAAAGCCTCGCTCGTCCCGGCCGTGAACGCAGCCTGGCTGATGTGCGGCATCCTGACGGCGCTCATTGTGTTGACGCTGCTGTTCGTGAAACGAACGGGTACTTCGCCATCAGCCGAAGAGGATATGGCATCCGAGACGGCTTGACGGGCGGATGTGATGCAGGCCGCTCACCGCCATAGGCATATCGCCAGCATCGACGTTGTCGCCTTTGGCGACACGTTCAACTAAAAACTGTCCGCGCGTTTCAAGTCGGCCAAGGGCATAGCGCTGCGCTGACTTCGTAAACCCGTCAGCGAATGTTGGCGAAGGGAGATGTGGTGCCCGGGGACGGATTCGAACCGCCGACACTGCGATTTTCAATCGCATGCTCTACCAACTGAGCTACCCGGGCACGGGTCTTCGGCAAGGACGCCCCGCCGGATGGAGGCGTGCCTATAAGCGTCAATCCGGTTCGCTGTCCAGCCCATAATTGCCGTTTTTTTGAGCATGTTCATCGACCGGCGCGCCGGGTACGCGATAGCCTTCGCCCAGCCATTGCAGCAGGTCGCGGTCGCGGCAGGCGGGGCTGCAAAAGGGGCGCGTTGCGGGCTGGGCGGGTTGGCCGCAGACCGGGCAGGCGGCGGGTTTAGGCGACATGGCCGCCCGACAGCGCGAGCGCCGCATCCGCTTTCAGCACGATCGCGCCGCCCCGGCGCTTTGAGAGCATCTCGATCCAGTCCTGCCGCTTGTGCAACAGGTCGATGATCGCGGGCGCAGCAGTCACCGTAGCGCCGCCACCCTGGCCGTGCCGTTCCGCCCGGCGCAGCAGCGCCAGCGCAGCGGTCAGCACCAGGTCTTCGCGCAGTGTTTCCATCAGATTGGCGCGTTCGCGGCGGCGGATGATCTGGAGGAAGCCGAACCCGTTCACGGCGGTGCGCTCGAAGGGTAGCGGCAGATATTTGTCGATCTGCGCAGCGGCGATGATCCGCTCGTCCTTGTTGTTCATCGTCGGCAGGTCGATGCCGATCGATCCGCTCAACCCCATGCGCCGCACCGTCTGCGCGGCAAGCTTGGCACCCTTGGGGCCAAGCTGGGCAGGGGGCAGCGAACCGTCAATGTCGATCAGCACCATGGCGGGCGTCAGGAACAGGCGCAGCGCGGCGGCTTCGGTGCCGACCTCGCCACTGATCGCTTCTTCCATCAATTCGCTCCAGCCATGCGCTTCCAGCCGGTCTTCTTCATGCGCGGGGCAGGGGACGACGGGCACGCCGGTGGCGCGGATGCGCTGCAACAGGCTGGGACCGGCATGGGGCTTTGCGCCGGGCTGGGGCATGCGGCCCTTGGCGCGCTTGGGGCGGCCTTCCTCGGCGATCGCTTCGCGTGTGATTTCCAACAGAACGTTGGCGCCTTCGGCCAGCCGGGGCGGGATCGGCTCCAGCAGCACTTCCTCGCCCGAGATCAGCCGCACGATGCCGCGCTTCTTGGGGATGAGGGTGGCGACCAGCCGCCCCTGCGCGACGGCGCCGGGGCGAACCGCTTCGCCCTCGCGCTCGATCAGCGCCTCGACCAGCTTGCCCTTTTCGATCAGGGCGGCGCGCGCCTCGCCAATGCCTTCTTCATAGAGCCATTCGGCCATAACTTAATCCAATGGATAGCCCGCTGCCCGGAGCAGCGTGCGGGTTTCGTAAAGCGGCAGGCCCATGATCGCGCTGTGGCTGCCCTGGATCGTGCGGATGAGGCCAGCGGCGCGGCCCTGTATGGCATAGCCACCCGCCTTGCCGCGCCATTCGTCGCTGGCGATATAGCGGTCGATCTCCGCCGGTTCCAGCCGCTTGAAGATGACGATATTGTCGGAGAGCCGATGCCGCGCCCGTCCGTCGCCATCGATCAGCGTGATGGCGCTCAATACGCGATGCCGCCGCCCGGACAGCAAGGCCAGGCAGGCGCGCGCCTCCGCCTCGCTCTCCGCCTTGGGCAGGATGCGGCGGCCTACGGCGATGACCGTGTCGCCCGACAGCACCAATGCACCGGGATGACGCGCAGCGACGATGGCCCCCTTGTCTGCGGCTACGCGCGCGGCATAGACGGCAGGCAGTTCGGCCTTGCGGGGCGTTTCGTCGATGTCGGCCGGGTCGACCGCATCGGGGACGACGCCAATCTGTCCCAGAAGGTCAAGCCGCCTGGGGGAAGCCGAAGCAAGAATAAGCCGCATGGACAAGCGGCTTATTTGAAGCGGTACGTGATCCGACCCTTGGTCAGGTCGTAAGGCGTCAGCTCGACAAGCACTTCGTCGCCCACAAGCACGCGGATGCGGTTCTTGCGCATCTTGCCAGCGGTGTGACCCAGAATCTCATGATCATTTTCAAGCCGAACGCGGAACATGGCGTTGGGGAGAAGCTCCACAACCTGTCCGCGCATTTCAAGCAGTTCTTCTTTAGCCATAATATCCCGAATTCGCAAAATCGCGCCGCCATAGCGCCAAATCGCGGAAAATGAAAGTCAAGGTTATACGCCGAAATGGTCGCCCGCTGCGGCGAGTGCCGAAAAGAGCAGATCCAGCTGATCTGCGTCGGTGCAATAAGGCGGCATCAGATAGATGGTGTTGCCCAGCGGCCGCAGCAAGAGGCCGCGTTCCAGGAAGAATGCGCGCAGGCGCGGCGCGAGATCGGACAGATAGCCCGCATCGGGAGCGATCAGGTCGATCGCCGCGATCGTGCCCAATTGTCGCGGGTTGGCAAAGGCGGGGTGGCGGGCCAGTCCATCGAGTCGCGCCGCGATGCCGTCAACCAATGTCGCGATTCGCCCCAGCACATCCTCTTCGCGCCAGATGGCAAGATTGGCGGCGGCGGCGGCGCAGGCGATGGCGTTGGCGGTATAGCTGGACGAATGGTAAAAGAGCCGCGCGCGGTCGGTCGATCGATGCGCGTCGAAGATCGGTGCGGTCGCCAGCGTGGCGGCCAGCGGGATCGCCCCGCCGGTAATGCCCTTCGCCACCGCCATGATGTCCGGCACGATGCCCGCCTGTTCGCACGCGAACAGCGTGCCGGTGCGGCCCCATCCGGTCATCACTTCGTCGGCGATGAAGAGGACGCCATGGCGGCGGCAGATCGCGGCCATGGCGTGCAGAACGGATGCGGGATAGAGCAGCATGCCGCCCGCGCCCAGGATCAGCGGCTCGACGATGAAGGCGGCGGGCTTTTGCGCGCAGGCGGCGTCCAGCGCGTCGAGGCAGGCCTGCTCCTGGCCGGGCGCGGGGAAGGGGATGGTGCCGACGTCGAACAGCAAGGGCGACCAGGCGGCGTTATAGACGCCCCGCTCCCCAATCGACATCGTCCCGATCGTATCGCCATGATAGCTATGGTCCAGCACCAGGATGCGGCTGCGCGCTTCCGCCAGTCCGTCCAGCGCCAGATTATGCCAATAGCCCAGCGCCATCTTGAGCGCGACCTCGACGGCGGTCGATCCGCTGTCGGAATAGAAGACATGCGCCAGTTCCGGCTGGCCCTCCGCACGGGGGGCTAGGGTGATCAGATCGCGCGCGACCGCTTCGGCGGGTTCGTGGGTATAGCCTGCGAAGATCAGCTGATCGAGTTGCCCGGCCTGTGCGGCGATGGCGGCGGCGATGCGGGGATGGCAATGGCCGTGCGTCGTCACCCACCAGCTGGAAATGGCGTCGATCAACGTGCCGCCATCGGCCAGGTGCAGCAATGCGCCTTGCGCGCGCACGACATGGGGGATCGGCTCATTGAGGCCGTGTTGGGTGAAAGGGTGCCAGACGGGGGAGGTCATGGTGGCGCTTTAGAACGGCCGATCGGCCAAGGCCATGATTTTGCATGGCGCATAAACAAAGGGCCGATCGTCGACCGGCCCTTTGCTATCAATATCGCTGCTGCCTTACTGGGGCGGCTGGCTCGGTGTCGCCGGAGCCGCCGGAGTAGCGGGCGCTGCCGGAGCAGCCGCCGCAGGGGCTGGCGGCGCGGCGGCCTGGATACGCTGTTGAAGCGCGGGATCAGCGGCCGCAGCCTGACCGATCTGGTTGAACTTTTCCGGCGGCAGGCCCGATGCCTGCAATGCAGCCAGCATCTTGGGCTGCTTGTCGGCTTCGGCGATCGAAGTGTCCGACTAAATCTTCGTCACTTCGACGGCGGCTGCCGCGAACTGCTTGATATCGCTGTCGCTGAAATTGCTTGCGCCAGCCGCTGGTGCCGCAGGCGATGCAGGCGCAGCCGGGGCGGCGGGCGCCTGTGCAAGGGCGGGGTAGGCAGCGAACAAAGCCAGCGAAGCGATGCCTGCTTTCAGAAAAGCGGTGGTGTTGAGACCCGTCAACATTTTTCTCCTCTTTGTCGATATGCTGATGAACAGACGACCAAGCTGTTGATATCGTTCCGGGGAGGAAAGTGCCGAACGGTGAATCGTGCGATTCAAAGGATAACGGGACTCGGCAAAACGGTTCGTCGCCCGACAGGCGCCATTGGCCGCAGCGGTCCTTCGCAGTCGCGGAATAAAGATCGGCCCGGACGCGTCATGCCGTCCGGGCCGATCCAATGGGCTTACCAGATTTTCACGCGATCCTTGGGCGCCAGATAGATTTTGCCGCCCGGCGCGGGCTTGAACGCATCGTACCAGGCGTCGAAATTGCGCACGATGTCGGCGCGATATTGCGACGGCGCATGTGGATCGGTGACCAGGCGTTGGCGCAAATTGGCCTCGCGATAATTGCGCCGCCATACCTGCGCCCAGCCCAGGAAGAAGCGCTGGTCGCCGGTCGTGCCGTCGATCACGGGCGCGGGCTTGCCGCCCTGCGAGGCATGATAGGCGTCAAGCGCGACAGCCAGCCCGGCCAGATCGCCGATATTTTCGCCCATGGTAAAGGCGCCCTTCACATGCGCACCGGGGAAGGGTTCATAGGCGTCATATTGCGCGCCCAGCTTGTCGGTCAGTCCCTTGAACGCGGCAACGTCGGCGTCGGTCCACCACTGGTTGAGCTTGCCGGTCTCATCATATTTCGCGCCCTGATCGTCGAAATGATGGCTCAGTTCATGGCCGATCACCGCGCCGATGCCGCCATAATTGACCGCCGGATCGGCATGGGGATCGAAGAAGGGCGGTTGCAGGATGGCGGCGGGGAAGACGATCTCCACCATGCCGAAATTGGCGTAGGCGTTGATCTCCATCGGGGTCATGCCCCATTCCCAGCGATAGATGGGCTTGCCGAGCTTGCCGACGTTATAGTCGAAGGCAAACTGGTTGGACCGCAGCGCATTGCCGAACAGGTCGTCCCTCTTGATGGTCAGGCCATCATAGTCGCGCCACTTGTCGGGATAGCCGATCTTGGGCGTGAAGGCGGCCAGCTTCTTGTGCGCGCGCGCCTTGGCCGTGTCGCTCATCCACGGCAGGCCATCGATGCGGCGGCCCATCGCGGCGATTACATTCTTGACCAGAACATCCATCGCCGCCTTGGTTTCGGGCGGGAAATATTGCGCGACATAGACTTTGCCGACTTCTTCGCCGAGCAATTCCTTGAGGAAATCGACGCCGCGCTTCCACCGCGCCTCGCGTTCGGGCGTGCCCGACAGAGTGGTGCCGTAGAAAGCGAAATCGGCATTGGCGATGCTGTCGGGCAGATCGTCGGCAAAGCTGTGCAGGCTGCGCAGCAGCAACGCGTCCTTGAGCACGCCGATCGGCGTCTTTGCAATCAGTGCGGCCTCACCGGTGATGGCGCTGGGCTGGGCGATCAGCAGGCTGGCGGGGGTCAGGCCGTTCGCCTGGTAAAAGGTCGCGAAGTCGAAGCCCGGCGCGGCCTTTTGCAAGTCGGCCAGCGTCATCTTGTTATAGGTCTTGTCGGCGTCGCGGCTGTCGACCTGGGTCCAGTGGACCTTGGCCACCGCGGTTTCGAACGCCATCAGGGCGGCGGCGCGCGCCTTGGCGTCACTCTCGCCCGCCAGGGTCAGCATCTTTTCCAGATGCGCGACATAGGCGGTGCGGATCGCCGCCATCTTCTCGCCCGGGTCCAGATAATAGTCGCGATCGGGTAGGCCCAGCCCGCCCTGGCTCATCGAGAGGATATAGGTTTCGGGGTCTTTATCGTCCTGCCCGACATAGAAGCGGAACGGTCCGGGAACCCCGGCGCGCCCGGCCTTGGCCGCGACCTGGGCATAGCCCTTCAGATCCTTGATCGCCTTGATCTCGGCCAGCCAGGGCTTGATCGGGGCAAGCCCCTTCGCCTCGACGGCGGCGGTGTCCAGATAGCTGGCATAGGCCGCCCCTATCTTGCTGTTCGGATCGGTCTTCGCCGCTTCCAATATGCCGCGCGTGCGTTCGCGCGACAGGTCGTCCAGCGTGTTGAAGGCGCCATAGTTGGACTTGTCGGCGGGGACCGGCGTGTTCTTCGCCCAAGTGCCATTGGCATAGTCGTAGAAATCGTCGCCGGGCTTCACCGACTTGTCCATGCCCGCGGCGTCGAAGCCATAGCTGCCATAGGTCGGCTTGGCGGAGTCGGCCGCCGTGGCGGCGGGCGGGGTTGCGGATTGGTCCGCATGGGCGACCGTGGCGGCCAAGGCCAGCGCCGTGGCGGCAGCACCCAGAAAGAGGGTTTTCATCAAAGCATTCCCTTGCTTGCGACAGATCGGGCGCGCGGGTAGCGCGCCCTGCGTGACAGGGACTTGAACGCGCGTACAACAATCTTGTCCATGTCGTTGGTCGAAAATTGTCGGCGATTGAAATATTAGGGAAGTGTGATGTGCGCGGCGAAGGCGGCGGCCAGCCCCCTAGCATCGACCTTGTCCAAATGCGGCAGGCGGCCAAGCGAGCGCACGCCCGCCAGTTGCGGGATAATCCGCTCATTTTCCGCATGGGCTTCGCCGATGAAGGCGATCCCGGATATGGGCACGTCGCGGGCCTTGAGCGCTTCGATGCTGAGCAGGCTATGGTTGATCGTGCCCAGCCCCGTTCGCGCGCACAGGATCACCGGCTTGCCCCAATAGGCGAAGAGGTCCGCCATCAGCAGCGTTTCGGATATCGGGACCAGCACGCCGCCTGCGCCCTCCACCACCAGCGGGCTGTCCACCCGGGGCAATGCCAATTGGTCCAAGGCGATCGACACGCCGTCGATCCGCGCCGCGAGATGGGGGAGGCGGGGGTTTTCAGGCGAAAGGCTTCGGGCAGGATGTGCGCGGCGGGCAGGCCGGAGAGCGTAGCGACCGTTTCCTTGTCGCCCTCGGGGTCGACCCCGGCCTGGATGGGCTTCCAATAATAGGCACCCAGCGCGCCTGCCAGGCCCGCGGCGAATACTGTCTTGCCGACGCCGGTATCCGTGCCGGTGACGACCAGGACGCTCATGCCATCGCCTTGCGCAGCACCTGGCCCAGCGCGGCGACATCGGCGCGCCCGACATTCAGGGTCAGCGATATGCGCAACCGGCTGGTGCCCGGCGGGACGGTAGGCGGGCGGATGCCGCGCACGTCGAAGCCTGCCTCCTGCAATGTCGCGGCCACCGCCATGGTGCGGGCATCCTCGCCCACGATCACCGGCACGATCTGGCTGCGCGGCGATGGCAGGCCCAGCGGCGCGCAGATCGCTTCGGCGGCATCCTGCCGCAGCGTCGTGAGACGATCGCGCAGGTCGCTCGCCTGCTCGATCCGGTCGAGCGCGGCCGATGCCGCCACCGCCATCAGCGGCGAGGGCGCGGTCGAAAAGATGAAGGCGCGCGCGCGGTTGATCAGATAATCGATATGCACGCGCGGGCCGCAGATCAGCGCGCCTTCCACGCCCATGGCTTTGCCGCAGGTATGTAGCGTGATGACATTGTGCAGCCCGTCGAGGCCCGCGGACAGGCCGCGCCCGCCCGGCCCGAACACGCCGGTGCCATGCGCTTCGTCCAGCAACAGCATCGCGCCATGGGTGGCGGCGAGTTTGGCCAGGTCGGTCAACGGCGCCATGTCGCCGTCCATCGAATAGAGCGTTTCCACCGCGATCCAGATGCGGCCCTTGCCCCCTTCAGCGCGGAAGGCGGCGATGAGGTCGGCGAAACTCTGCACATCGTTATGGCGGGCGAAGACCGCCGCCGCCTTGCTCATGCGGATGCCGTCATGGGCGCTGGCGTGGATCAGTTCGTCCGCGACGATCAGGTCGCCGCGTTGGGGCAGGGTGGCAAAGATGGCGAGATTGCCGGCGAAGCCGTTGGCGACGAACAAGGCCGCCTGGGTCCGAAAGAAATCGGCGGCCTTCGCTTCCAGTCCTTCATGTTCCGGCGCATTGCCGCGCAGCAGCCGCGATCCCCCCGAACCCACCGGCACGCCGCGTCCGATCGCATCGACCACCGCCTGCGCGATGATCGGATCGCCCGCAAGGCCGAGATAGTCGTTGGACGCGAAATCGCGGCCGGATCGGGCGATGAGGTGGCGCAACCGCCCGCGCGACTCCAGCGCGGCAAGCTGTGTGGCAAAGGGTTCGGCAGTCATGGCGCGGGCTATAGGCCCGGCCGCCGGAGGCGGCAAGCGGCGGCTTAACTTCGCACATTTCCCGCATATTTTGTCATTTATATTCCTATTTCGGACATAAGGTTACAATCACTGAATGGATGGTGGCCGGGTTTTCCCAGGCGTCAACATGCCATCGCCATCGCCTGTAGGACAGCCGGGTCTTATCCGCTGCACAGCTGCTGGTAGAGGGTGAAAAGATGCTCCACCCGCGCCCGGTCGGAGGCGAAGGGCGCCCGGCGATAGAGCCGGTCGACCGCCTGGTCGAGATCGCGATGCGCGCGGCGCAGGGCAAGCGGCATGGTGTAGGGATCATAGAGGTCGGCCAGGGTCGAGTCGGCATTTTGCGGCAGGGCGCGGGCGTCGAGCACGGCTTGGGCGAGTGACTCTACCGATGTCCGTTGTGCGGGGGTGGCGTCCGGCCAAGGGAATGTATTATAGACCACGCCAACGGAATACATATAGTCGCTCTTCATCCGCCCGGTGATCTGGCGCATCCAGGCCATATGCATGCGGCTGGTGAGGATGGCGAACTCCCAGAGGGAGGCGTCGAGCAAAACCCTGAGCTTCTGGTTAGGGACGATCGACGGTTCTATCCATCCGATCGGGATATAGTCCCGCCGTTCGGACGATGTATTGGGTATGACGAGATAAGGCCGCTCCGGCAGCACGGTGACATGCCATTGGGTTGGGGTGTCCGCCAACGCCTGCGTCGTGCGACTGCCGCTGGATCTGCGCCATTCCCGAACCTCGTTCAGACGTTGCCTGACCAAGGGCAATTGACGCAGCTTGTCCGGGGCTATGTCGGCCGTGACGATCACCCACCGGACATAGCCATTGATGAATTCATGTGCGCCCTGATAGGGGCGCAGCAACGGTTCGGCGTTCGGCTCGGCCTCCAAAAGGGCTGCACGATCGTCTGAGCCGAGTACGAGGAAGCCTCCGTCCAACGGCTTGGAACCGGTCTTCAGCCGCCGCGCGCTGTTGATCGGCCGTCCCTCCTCCCGCACCACAAGATGGCGGTCGGCCGCACCGGCATCGAACAGATAGGCGGTGAGCGCCCCGTGGCGGGTTTCGACCGGCGCGCCCTTTGCGTCGGCATAGCTGAACAGGCGTTTGTCCTTTGGCGCGCTGGCCCGCGGCGCGAGGCCGATGATCACGCAATGCACCGCCGCGCGGCCGGGCCAGACGAAGGGGCGGTGGGCGAAGGCGATCTCCATGTCTTCGCGAAAGAGCAGCGGCCAGAGCTGCGCCACCTGCTCGCCCTGCACGATGCTGTTGGTCGCGACGAAAGCGATATGCGCCCCGCCCGCTGCGGCGAAGCGGGCGGCCTTGATGAACCATGCGGCGACATAGTCGAGCGTGCCGCCGCTGCCTGGCAGGGCGGCGATGCGGCGCAGCTGCGCGCGCTGGGCCTCCGTCTGATATTTGGCGCCGATGAAGGGCGGGTTGCCGACGATATAGCTGCATCGTTCTGGTGGCAGCAAGGTCGCCCATTCCAGTTCCAGCGCGTCGCCATGGCGGATATTGGGTGCGGTGACGAGCGGGATGCGGGCATAGGGACGGCCGAAATCCTCGCCCAGCCGGGTGTTGGCGATATGGTCGGTCATCCACAGCGCGACCTGCGCGATCTGGCTGGGAAATTCGTCGATCTCGATGCCGTGGAAGCGATCGACGTTGAGGCGGGTCAATTCGGCGACGTCCAGCACCTGCTGCACCGGGCCGCCGACGATCAGCCGCTCGCGGATGATCTCCCGCTCCAGTTCGCGCAATTCGCGATAGGCGACCACCAGGAAATTGCCCGCACCGCAGGCGGGGTCGAGGAAAGTGAGGCCCGCCATCCTCTCCTGCAACCGGCGCAGCGCCGCGTCCCGGCCGGATCGCAGCGCGCAGGCGCGGTCGAATTCGGCGCGCAGATCGTCCAGGAACAGCGGGCCGATGACTTTCAGGATCGCCTCTTCAGGCGTGTAGTGCGCGCCTTGCTTGCGGCGCGTCACCGTGTCGATCACGCTTTCGAACAGCGACCCGAAGATGGCGGGCGACACTTCGCCCCAGTTGAACAGGCTGGCGTCGATCAGCATCTGGCGCATGGCCGCGTCGAACACGGGCGTTGCGATGCGGCCGGAAAAGAGCGCGCCGTTGATATAGGGAAATTCGGCGAGGTCCGCGTCCAGCCCCTGTTGCCGACGGTCGGGCGGGGTATCGAGCACTTCGAACAATTCGATCAGCCAGCGGCCAAGGTCGCGTCCGTCGGCGCTGGTGCGGGTTTCGAGGAAGAGGAGAAATTGTTCGCGCCGCTCGAAAATGCCGGTGTCGTCGGCGAAGAGGATGAAGAGCAGGCGGACGAGCAGCCGTTCCAGATCATGACCGACATAGCCGCGCGCGGCCAAGCCATTGTGCAGGCGGCCCATCAGGTCGGTCGCCTTGCGGTTCACCGGCGACTGGTTGCGCAGCAGTTGCGGCTTGACGCCCAGGATGAAGTCGAACGCCTCGACATGGCGTTTGAGGTCGGGCAGCGGGAAATGCCATTGCCGCCGCGTTTCCAGGTCGAGCAGTTCGAACCGCTGAAAATCGCACACCATCATGTGGCGCGGCCGCTGTTCTTCCGGCAGCCAGTCATGATAGTCGAGCGCCTGGGCCATGGCGCGGTCGAGATTGCGGCCGATGCTCTTCTGTTCGACGATCAGCGTGCCGGGCCAGAACAGGTCGATGAACCCGCCGGTGCGGCGCGCGTCCAGCGCCTTCACCCGCTGTTCGTACACCGCCACCTGTTTGCGGGGGACGCCGAAAATGGCGAAAAATTCGTCGTAGAAGCTGTGGGTCTGGCCCTTCTCATAGCCCTTGCCGTGCCATTCGGCCGAAAAATGAGCGGCGTTCGCGCGAATTTCCGGCCAGCTCAGACGCATGCTTTCCCTCCCCCGATGAGACGGGGAAAGGGCTGGCGGATCAGGCGGTTGGGGCCAAGCGAAGCTCCATCCGTTATGGCGGAAAGGAGGAGCCAGAGCAGCGCCCTGTCAATCGGGATGATTTATATCCGCTCGCCCTCAGCCTGTCGAAGGGCCGTACTTCCCAAGAAAGTGCAGGGCTTCGACAGGCTCAGCCCGAACGGCTCTTATATAAATCCCGATGCGCTAGAAACTGAAGCTGAGCGAAACGGATGCAACATTGTCGTTGCTGTCGTCGGCGTCGGGGCGGAAGCCGTGCTGGTGCAGATAGCCGATTTCCGCATTCACATTTTTGGCGACCGGCGTGGTGATGGCGATCAGGTTGCGCATCCGCTCTTCGCCCTGGACCCGCTGGAAATTGGTCTTGTTGAGGTCGAAGAAGCTCTCATGGCTCAGCACCAGCGCGGTCTTGCCGCCTTCATGAAAGGGCAGGACCAGCTTCACATAGGGGCGCACGCGCCAGGCGGTGCCGTCCACCCCGTCGCGCCACCGTTCCTCCAGCCGCATCCGGGCGCTCAGCATCGCCGGTCCGATCCTGACGATATTGTCGAACGTCACCTGCTGGCGGCCGCGATGTTCCATCACGGTGAAGTCGCCGCCGTCATATTGCGGGTCATGGGTATAGCCCGCCCAGACCGTCACGGCCTTCGACAATTTATAGCCGACCAGCGTGTTGGATTCGATTTCGTACAATCCCTTGCGATCGTCGCTGAAGCGGGCGACGATCTCCTGCGACAGGCGCCAATGGTCGCTCAGCTTCACGGTCGCGCTGGCGGTGGTCCACAGCTGCTCATCCTGGCTGGCATGGGCGGTGGCGGGCAGCGCGAAGGCGGCCAGCAGGGGTAGAACAACATGGATCGGGCGCATGGGCATCATCTCCACCGTCGATCATGACGGTGCCGCGCCACTATGACGCGCTCATGACTCCATCGTTACGAATATATTGCAATTTGATGACGCTACATGTCCACATCATGTCTGGTCGACGATCTCAGGCCGCGCGCATCGCAACCAGCGGCGCCAGCACGGCGCGGTTGCGGCCGCTGCGCTTGGCTTCGTACAGCGCGGCATCGGCGGCGGCGAGCCAGTCCTGGCTGGACATGCGCCCCGCGCCAATCGCCGCCACGCCGAAGCTGGCGGTGACGCGCAGCGGCGGATCATGCGCGATCTCCAACGCGGCGATCGCCGCGCAAAAGCGGCGGGCCGCCGCCAAAGCATCCGCCTCGCTCGTTTCGGGCAGCAGCAGCGCAAATTCCTCCCCCGATCCGGCCGAGCGAATCGCTGGGGCGGGACAGGCCGGCGCAGCATGTGGCGACCGCTTCGATCACGCGGTCGCCGACGGGATGGCCGTAAGTGTCGTTGACCCGCTTGAAATGATCGATGTCCAGCAGGACCAGCGCGGCCGGGCGCTGGTAGCGGATGAACAGGGCGATGCGCTTGTCTATGTCGGCGACGAAGGCGCGCCTGGTCATCGCGCCGCTCAGATGGTCGCGCTCGGCCAGCAGGCGCAATTCCATCTGTTCGACCACGATCGGGGCCAGCCCCTGCAATATCGCAATCTGTTCGGGCGGAAAATCGCGCGCGCGCGTGTCGATGGCGCACAGCGATCCGATATTATAGCCATCGGGCGTGCAGAGCGGCACGCCTGCATAGCTGCGGATGCCCGGATCGCCCGTCACCAATGGATTGTCGCGAAAGCGGGGGTCGGCGCAGGCGTCGGGAATGATCAGCGGTTCGTCCTGGCGGATGGCGTGGTCGCAAAAGGCCTCGCTGCGGGGCGTTTCCAGCACATCCAGCCCGGCCATCGATTTGAACCATTGCCGATCCTTGTCGATCAGCGACACGGCCGATATCGGCACGTCGAACAGGGTGCGGATCAGCTGGGTCACCTTGTCGAAGGCGCCCTCCACCGGCGTGTCGAGGATTTCGTAGCGTTGCAGGGCGGCGATGCGGCCCGGTTCGTCATTCACTATCGCATGCATGGTCCGACATCCGCTGGTCCGGTTATGGCATGCCCGCCGGGGCATGACGACAAATCCCACGCGGCGCGGCCGCCCCCGTTCGGCCAACCGCAAGCACAGGGTGCGCTCCCCTCTCAACAAAGGGTTAAGATATCGGCAGGCACGGGTGCGATGCGACCAGTCGAGCCGGTGATGGGGAGGAGAGGTGCCCCTCTCCTCCCCACCCGGTCAGCCTGTGTCAGCCGCCATGCGCCAGCGCGGCGAGCAGCAGCAGCGCGACGATGTTGGTGATCTTGATCATCGGGTTGACCGCCGGCCCCGCCGTATCCTTGTACGGATCGCCCACCGTATCACCCGTTACCGCGGCCTTGTGCGCTTCGCTGCCCTTGCCGCCATGATGGCCGTCCTCGATATATTTTTTGGCATTGTCCCACGCGCCGCCGCCCGACGTCATGGACAGGGCGACGAACAGGCCGGACACGATGACGCCCAGCAGCAAGGCGCCCAAGGCCGCAAAGCCGTTATCGCTGCCCGCCACCGCCGTGATCGCGAAATAGACGATGATCGGCGCCAGCACCGGCAACAGGGATGGGACGATCATTTCCTTGATCGCCGCCTTGGTCACCAGATCGACCGTGCGGGCATAATCGGGCTTGCTGGTGCCATCCATGATGCCCTTATTCTCGGCGAACTGGGCGCGCACGTCCTTCACCACGTCGCCCGCCGCGCGGCCCACCGCGGTCATGCCCATCGCGCCGAACAGATAGGGCAGCAGCGCGCCCAGCAGCAGGCCGACGATGACATAGGGGTTTTTCAAGCTGAAATCGACCGGCTCGGTCAGGCCCAGCGCCGCGCCATAATAGTCGAGATCCTGGGTGAAGGTGCCGAACAGCACCAGGGCGGCCAGGCCCGCACTGCCGATGGCATAGCCCTTCGTCACCGCCTTGGTCGTGTTGCCGACCGCATCCAGCGCATCGGTCTTCACCCGGACGCTGTCGTCCAGATGCGCCATCTCCGCGATGCCGCCCGCATTGTCGGTGACAGGACCATAAGCGTCGAGCGCCACCACCATGCCCGCCAGCGCCAGCATCGCCGTCGCGGCGAAGGCGATGCCCATCAGGCCCGCCAGCTGGAAGGCGACGATGATGCCGACGACGATCACCAAAGTGGGCAACGCGGTCGATTCCAGGCTGATCGCCAGCCCCTGAATGACATTGGTGCCATGGCCGGTTTCGGACGCCTTGGCGATCGACCGGACCGGGCGATAGTTGGTGCTGGTATAATATTCGGTGATGACGACCAGCAGGCCGGTAACGGCCAGGCCCACCAGCATCGCCCAGAACAGCCGGATGCCGGTATAGCCGCCGACCCCGTCCAGATCCGCGCCGAACACGGTGTTGAGGTCGCCCAGCGTATATTGGGTGGCGAAGTAAATGGCCGGGATCGACAGGATCGCCGTGGTCCAGAACCCCTTGTAGAGCGCGCCCATGATCGACTGGCCGCTGCCGAGCCGTACCATATAGGTGCCGATGATCGACGTGACGATGCACACCCCGCCGACGATCAGCGGCAGCGCCATCAGCTTCATCAGGAAGGCATTGTCCACGCCGGTGACCAGCAAAGCGGTCAGCACCATGGTCGCGCCGACGGTGACGACATAGGTTTCGAACAGATCGGCCGCCATGCCCGCGCAATCGCCGACATTGTCGCCGACATTGTCCGCGATGACGGCAGGGTTGCGTGGGTCATCCTCCGGAATGCCTGCTTCCACCTTGCCCACCAGGTCCGCGCCGACATCCGCCGCCTTGGTGAAGATGCCGCCGCCAAGCCTGGCGAAGATGGAGATGAGCGATGCGCCGAAGGCCAGCGCCACGAGGCTGTCGATCACCAGCCGGTCGTCGGGCGCATGGCCCGCCGGGCCGGTCAGATACCAGAAGAAGAGGCTGATCGCGAGCAGCGCCAGCCCCGCCACCAGCATGCCGGTGATCGCGCCCGCCCGGAACGCCACCGTCAGCCCGCCTTGCAGCGTGCCGCGACAAGCTTCGGCGGTGCGGACATTGGCGCGCACCGATATGTTCATGCCGATAAAGCCCGCCGCCCCCGACAGGATCGCGCCGATCAGGAATCCGACGGCGGAGGTGACGCCCAGGAAAATGAGGACCAGCGCCGCCACAACCACACCGACGATGGCGATGGTGGTATATTGGCGGCCGAGATAGGCTTTGGCCCCCTCCTGGATCGCGCTGGCGATCGCTTGCATGGCGTCGTTGCCGGGTGACTGGCTCAACACCTGTCGACTGGTGATCAGGCCATAGATGATGGCCAGCAGGCCACACCCTATGGCGATATAGACAATCTGCATGGACGTTCCTCTCCCCCTGTTATGACTATCATCGGCCGCTCCGCAGGGAATGACGGGCGGACGAAGCGCGTAAGGGCGGGCGGCCGGACAGGGAGGGTCCGGCATCAAGCGCCGCGTCAATCAGCATCAGGATAGCGCACATGGGCGGTCCAACCGGGCTGAGAATAGGGTGGAAGGAAGCTACAGCGCCCACCGCCCGCGTCAAGATGGCTGACGCAGGGTCGTTCTGGCTAGGATCGCGCCTGCGCCACGATCGCCCGGGCGGCGCGGGTGACATCGTCCCAGGTCGCGTCGAACCCGGCATCGTCGCCAAAATAGGGATCGACCACGCCTGTGCCTTCCCGCCCCGGCACCAGGTCCATCAACAGGCGCAGGTCCGCCGTGCCGTCGGCCGGACGGATGCGCCGCAGGTTCCGAAGATTGTCGGCGTCGAGCGCGAAGATATGGGTGAAGCGGCGGAAGTCCGCCGCGCTGACCTGACGGCCCTTATAGCCGCTGATGTCGATGCCATAGCGCAGCGCCACCGCCTGCGCGCGCGGGTCGGGCGGGCTGCCCACATGCCAGTCGCCGGTCCCGGCCGAATCTACCGTCATGTCTATGCCTGCCTTTACTGCCTCTGCCCGCAGCGCGGCTTCGGCGAGGGGCGAGCGACAGATATTGCCGAGGCAGACGAAGAGGACGGAAGGCGGCGTCTTTGTTGCCATCATTCTGCGCCCAAAGCCGTTCGGCTCGAGCCTAGTCGAGGCACTGGTCGCGCGATAGCTTCTCGACTACGCTCGAAGCGAACGGATGTTGGATGCGGGGACGACATAGCGCTCATCCGTCGGCCGCGGCGGTGGAGAGGCCCAGGCCCGGCACGCCGATCGAGCGTTTGCCCGAAAAATCGGTGCGGGCGACGATGACGCCCAGTTTTTCCATATAGTCGATCAGCCGCCGCACCCGGCCGGGCGAACTGGTGCCATAGGCGCGGGCCAGCGCGACGTCGTCCGGGCAGGCCTGCCCCGCCATCGCCGCCCGCGCGATCAGCAGGAAAGGGGCGAGCATATCTTCGGGCAGTGGCTGCGCTGCCTTCATCGCGTCGGCCCAGCGCGGATCGTCGGCGTCCGCCATCCCCGCCTGCGCCATGGCGAAGCGCTTGCGGAAGGCAGGCAGGTCGAGCGGCGGGGTGCGCAGACCCTTCATCCGGCAACGGACGCCGAAATCTTGGTATAGGGTCGATACGCTGGGCTGCGCATCGCCCAGGTCGGCGACAATCTCTTCCAGTACGGCGACGACCACCGGCTCGTTCTGGCCGAAATCCAGTTCCGGCGCGGCGGGCTTGGCCGATGGCGCGTCGGCCAGCTGGCGGATGATATCCTCCGCCGCGCGCGGGGGCGGATCGGCGCGGGGGGCAGGCGTGGGCAGCGCGTCATCCTCATGCCCGGCGAACAGCAATTCCTGCAGATCCTCGCCACTGGTGGTGGGCGGGGCGATCAGCTTGTGCGTGCCGCCGCGCGTGCCGGTCTGCACCGCGCCGATCTTCACGGACACCGGCCGCCGGGCGATCGCCGGCCCCAAGCCCAGAAAGCGCCCGCGCTCCAGATCGCGAATCTGCTCCGCCTGCCGCCGCTCCATGCCCAGCAGGTCGGCGGCGCGCGCCATGTCGATGTCCAGGAAGGTGCGGCCCATCAGGAAATTGGACGCTTCGGCCGCGACATTCTTGGCGAGTTTCGCCAGACGCTGCGTCGCGATGACGCCCGCCAGCCCGCGCTTGCGCCCCCGGCACATCAGGTTGGTCATGGCAGCCAGCGACAACCGCCGCGCCTCGTCCGACACGTCGCCTGCGGAAACGGGCGCGAACATCTGCGCTTCGTCCACCACCACCAGCGCCGGATACCAATGGTCGCGCGGCGCATCGAACAGGGTCGACAGGAAGGTCGCGGCGCATTTCATCTGCGCCTCCAGCTCCAGCGATTCCAGGCTGAGCACCACAGACGCGCGATGTTCGCGGATGCGGCTCGCCATCTTGACGATCTCCCGCTCATTATAGTCGCCCGCGTCGATCACGACATGGCCGTACGCGTCGGCCAGGGTGACGAAATCCCCCTCCGGATCGATCACCACCTGCTGCACCATCGGCGCGGATTCTTCGAGCAGGCGGCGCAGCAGATGCGACTTGCCCGACCCCGAATTGCCCTGAACGAGCAGACGGGTGGCGAGCAATTCCTCGACATCGACCAGCACGTCCTTGCCGTGGCTGTCGGTCCCTATGCTGATGCTGGCGGTCACGATTGCGTCTTTGGCTCAGGGGGTGGGGGAGCGCAAGGGGCGGTGATGTCGGCCATGGCGATCAACTCCCCCTTATTCACGACGCCCGCTTGACCATTGCCATGCCGCAATGCAGCATCCCGCCCATGGCGACTCTCTCCCCGCGGGCGCACCTGCGATCACCCAAAATCCTGACATCCGCTATCTCGGGCGGCTGCTGGGGGATGTCATTCGCGCTTATGGCGGGGACAAGCTCTACAAGCAGACCGAATATATCCGTTCCGCGTCGGTCGATCGCGCGCGCGGATTGCAGGGGGCGGACCTGACGGATACCGGGCTGGATGCGCTGGGGCTGGACGATACGCTCAACTTCACGCGCGGGTTCATGCTGTTTTCGATGCTCGCCAACCTGGCCGAGGACCGGCAGGGGGTCGCGGCCGAGCCGGGCGCGGACGTCGCGTCGGTGGTGGAGCGGCTGGCGTCGCACGGGATCGATCGCGACGCGGTGCTGGATCTGCTGTCGCACGCGCTGATCGTCCCGGTGCTGACCGCCCACCCGACCGAGGTGCGGCGCAAGAGCATGATCGATCATAAGAACCGCATTGCCGACCTGATGCGGCTCAAGGATGCGGGCCGCAGCGAGACGGACGATGGCGAGCAGCTGGACGAGGCGATCTTCCGCCAGATCGCGCTGCTGTGGCAGACGCGCCCGCTGCGCCGCGAGAAATTGTTCGTTGCCGATGAGATCGACAATGTGCTCGCCTATTTCCGCGATACCTTTCTGCCGGTGCTGCCCGCGCTCTATGCGCGGTGGGAGCGGGTGCTGGGCGCGCGGCCGCAAAGTTTCTTGCGGGTGGGGTCGTGGATCGGCGGGGATCGCGACGGCAATCCCTTCGTCCAGGCGCCGCAGCTGGAGTTCGCGCTGAAACGCGGCTGCCAGGCGGCGATCGGCTATTATCTCGAAGCGCTGCATGCGCTGGGCGCGGAACTCTCGCTCTCGACCGAACTGGCCCATGTGCCCCAGGCGGTGCTGGACCTGGCCGACGCCAGCGGCGACGGATCGCCCAGCCGCCAGGACGAACCCTATCGCCGCGCGATCTCGGGCATTTACGCACGGCTGGCGGCGACCTGCGTCGCACTGACCGGGGCGCAGCCCGCGCGGCCATCGGCACTGAAGGGAGACGCCTATGCGATGCCGCAGGATCTGCGCCGCGATCTGGTGACGGTGGCGCAGGGGCTGGCGAGCGAAGGCGATGGCGCGCTGGCGACCGGGGGCGCGCTCGGGCGGCTGATCCGTGCGGTGGAGACGTTCGGCTTCCACCTCGCCACGCTCGACATGCGGCAGAACAGCGCCGTGCATGAGCGGGTAGTGGCGGAACTGCTTAGGCAAGCAGGCGTGGAGGCGGACTATCTGGCGCTCGACGAATATGCGCGGATTGCGCTGCTGCGCCGGGAACTGGCGAGCAACCGGCCGCTGGGATCGCGCTTTTCCGCTTATGGCGAAGAAACGACGTCGGAACTGGCGATTGTCCATGCCGCCGCGACCGCGCACCGCATCTACGGCCCGGCCTGCATCACCCATTATATCATTTCCAAGGCCGAAAGCGTGTCCGACCTGCTGGAGGTCAACATCCTGCTGAAGGAAGCGGGGCTGTGGCAGGCGGGCGTGGATGGCGCGCCGCCGCAGGCCGCGATCATGGCGATCCCGCTGTTCGAGACGATCGCCGATCTGGAGGCCGCGCCATCCATCATGACCGCCTATTTCGGCCTGCCCGAAATCGCCGGCGTGGTGAAGGCGCGGGGCCATCAGGAAGTGATGATCGGCTATTCCGACAGCAACAAGGATGGCGGCTACATCACATCGACCTGGAGCTTGTACAAGGCGAGCAAGGCGCTGGAGCCGGTGTTCGCGCAGGCCGGGGCGGCTATGCAGCTGTTCCACGGGCGGGGCGGCGCGGTCGGGCGCGGCGGCGGGTCGGCCTTCGCGGCGATCCAGGCGCAGCCGCGGGGAAGCGTACAGGGCCGCATCCGCATCACCGAACAGGGCGAGATGATCGCCGCGAAATTCGGGTCGCGCGACGTCGCCATGACCAATTTGGAGGCGATGACCAGCGCCACCCTGCTCGCCAGTCTGGAGCCGGAGGGGATATCGGATCGCGACGCCGCCCGGTTCAGCGCAGCGATGGACGAACTGTCGAAAAACGCCTTTGCCGCCTATCGCGACCTCGTCTACGGCACGGAGGGGTTCAAGGAATTTTTCCGCCAGTTGACCCCGATTCAGGAGATTTCGGGCCTCAAGATCGGATCGCGGCCGGCCAGCCGGACCAAGAGCAATGCGATCGAAGATCTGCGCGCCATACCCTGGGTGTTCAGCTGGGCGCAGGCGCGGGTAATGCTGCCGGGCTGGTATGGCGTGGGGCAGGCGCTGGACCAGTTTGAGGACAAGGCGTTGCTGGCCGATATGGGGCAGCATTGGTCGTTCCTGCAATCCGCGCTCGCCAATCTGGAAATGGTGCTGGCGAAGTCGGACCTGGGCATCGCCGCGCGCTACCTGCCGCTGGTGGAGGATCAGGCGGCGGGCGAGGCGATGTTCGGGCGCATCCGTGAGGGGTGGCAACAGGCGCATGACGGGCTGTTAGCGGCGACCGGCCAGTCGCGGCTGCTGGAGAAGAATCCGGCGCTGGACGAATCGATCCGCCTGCGCCTGCCCTATATCGAGCCGCTGAACCTGTTGCAGGTCGAATTGCTCAAGCGCCATCGCGCGGGCGAGGACGATCCGCGGATCAAGGAAGGGATCGAGCTGTCGATCAACGCGATCGCTACGGCGCTGCGGAATAGCGGGTAGGCCAGGAGAGCTAATCCTCCCTCCGTTCGCCCTGAGCCTGTCGAAGGGCTTTACTTGTCTTCGAAGAAGGGCGGGGCATAGACAGGCTCAGCCCGAACGGTGTAGGGGGCGGTGTGTAATCTAAAGCGCGCTACACCAGCCCCAATTTGCTCAATTCCCCCAGCAGCGCCGCGGGCATCGCGTCCAGGTCCTCCGCCTCGCCATCGTTCAGGTCGGGCGGAGCGTCGGCGTCTTCCAGATAGCGCCAGCCCTGATGCGCGCGCTTGGGCTTGCCGCGCACCGGGATCAGCCGGGGTTCCAGCCGGACCCAGTAGCGGCCCTGCCCGGTTTCCTCGAACCCCAATATCGGGCTGCGGCCGACCAGCATATGGCCGTGAATCCAGTAGAGCGACCCGCCCGTCATCTCCTCCACGCGCTTTGGCAGGTAGCGGGTGGTGATCCGCGCTTCGCCTTCATGGCTTTCCAGCCAGGCGCGTAAGGATGCGGGGCTTTCGCTGCGAAAGGCGATCTTGGTGATGTGGAGCGGCATGGGACAGCAGATGGGCGGGCGGGGCGGCCAGATCAATGATCAGGTGAGGAAGATCGTCGCCAGCCCCAGGAAGGTGAGGAAGCCCATCGAATTGGTCATCATCGTCACGAACACCGCCGAGGATACCGCCGGATCGACATTGCAGCGGTCGAGCGTGACCGGGATCAGCACGCCCGCCAGCCCCGCGACCATATTGTTCATCAGGATGGCGGTGGCGAACACCAACGACAGTCCCAGTTCGCCGTAGATGAGGTAGGAGCCGATGCCGATCAGGAATCCCAGCACCGATCCGTTGGTTGCGGCGATGCGAAATTCCCGGCCGATGATGCGCAGCGTGTTGGAACTGGTAACCTGATTGGTGGCGATGGCGCGCACCATGACCGCCAGCGTCTGCGTCCCCGCATTGCCGCCCATGCCCGACACGATGCCCATCAGCGCCGCCAGGATCGCCAGATGTTCGATCGTGCGTTCGAACAGGCCCACCACCGATGCGGCGATCATCGCCGTGCCCAAATTGACGACCAGCCAGACCAGGCGCGTGCGCACCGTCATCAGGATCGGCTGGTTGATGTCGCCTTCGCCCGCACCCGACAGGCGCAATATGTCCTCGCCCGCTTCTTCGGCGATGATGTGGACCACGTCATCGACCGTGATCATCCCGACCAGCCGGCCCGCCGAATCGACCACGGCGGCGGAGATCAGCGCATATTTCTGGAAGCGCAGCGCGACTTCCTCCTGGTCCATGTCGACCGGGATCAGCGTCTGTTCGCGCTTCATCAGGTCGGCCATGGCGATGCCGCGCGGGCAGGTGAGAATCCAGCTGAGCTGGCAATAGCCGATCGGCCGATGCATCGCATCGACCACATAGATTTCCCAGAAATCGCGGGTCAGGTCGTCATTGTCGCGCAGATAGTCGATCACCTGGCCGACCGTCATATGATCGGGCACCGCGACCAGATCGCGCTGCATCAGGCGCCCGGCGGATTCCTCGGGATAGGATAGCGCGCTTTCGATCGCCGCGCGGTCTTCGGGGTCGAGCGCGTCGAGGACGGCCTGCTGGTCGGCCTCCTCCATATCCTCGATCATCGCGACGGCGTCGTCGGTATCGAGTTCGGCGGCAAATTCGGCGACCTGTTCGGGCGCCAGCGCGCCGATCAGGTCATCGCGCACATAGTCGTTAAGTTCCGACAGCACTTCCGCGCCGACCAGATCGCCGAGCGCAGCGGCCACCCGGGCGCGCCGTTCCGATGGGGCCAGTTCCAGAAGGTCGGCGATGTCGGCGGGATGCAGCGGCGAGACCAGCTCGCGCGCCTTTTCATTGTCGCCATCCTCCACCGCGTCGAGCACGGCGGACAGGAATTCGGGCTTCAGCCGATCATCCTCGTCCAGGCCGGTTTCGGCCTGGTCGAGGATCGCTTCATCGTCCGTGTCGTCCCCACGCAACAGGGGTTCGGCTGCATCGCCGCGCTGGTTCATAGCGCCCCCTACTGTCCGGTTCCTGTAACATTCGGTTGCTTTCGCCCATGCAGCATGGAATTGCAATGGGGGTGAGGCCGGTGGACGGCTTCTCCACAAGAAACTTCCATCCCCTTTTGAAGCCTCTATATGGGGGCATCACCCTTCCCCTATTTTGAGAGGATGCTTCATGGCCGACGAAACCCTTACCCTTACTCTCGACAGCGGCGGCGACGTCGTGATCAAGCTGCGCCCTGACCTAGCCCCCGGCCATGTCGAGCGCATCGTGACGCTCGCCAAGGACGGCTTTTACGACGGCGTGGTCTTCCACCGCGTCATCCCCGGCTTCATGGCGCAGGGCGGCGATCCGACCGGCACCGGCATGGGCGGATCGAAGCTGCCCGACATCAAGGCCGAGTTCAGCCGCCAGCCGCATGTGCGCGGCGTCTGCTCAATGGCCCGTTCGTCCAACCCGAACAGTGCCAACAGCCAGTTCTTCATCTGCTTCGACGACGCGACCTTCCTGGACGGCCAATATACCGTCTGGGGCGAAGTGACGTCGGGCATGGAACATGTCGACGCCCTGCCCAAGGGCGAGCCGCCGCGCACGCCGGGCAAGATCGTCACGGCGACCGTGGCTTAAGATCAGCCTGATATCGGATTGCAAAAGGCGCCCGGTCGATCAGATCGGGCGCCTTTTTCGTTCATGCGCCTTGGGTCATCAGGGCGAAGGGACAGATGTTTCAGACCCTATGGTCTTTTCGCCATCCCGTCGGTCATGGAAATGGCCTGCGCGGTGCCATTGTCTGCGGGCGCATCCTCAGCGGGCGGCTGATAGGCGCCGATCGCCTCGATATGCCAGCGCCGCTGTTCTTTTGTCGATCCGGCGGCATCTTCGATCCGGCGCAGCACCACCTGCCGCAACGTGTGCCAGGGCTGGCCATTGGCGGCGATGCGGCCATAGACCTGCACCGGCACCGTCACATAGGTCGATCCGGCACCCGATCCAGCCGCGCCTTCGGGGTCCGACGGCACGCCGATATTGGCATGGATTTCACTGAAGCCGCGGAAGCGCGCGGCGAAATGTGCGTCGTCCTGCGATCCGATCGCGCCGCTCTGGTCCCATAGATCCTGTGCGTCGCCAAAGCGTTTTTCTTCCAGCAGGCCATAATAGCCCTGCACCACCTGTGCCGCGCCCTGCGCGCTGTCGGGATCGATCGATCCTTCCGCATTGGGCGCGGGCGCGACCGGCAGGCCGCCCGGCGTGCCGGGGGCGGGCGGGTTCAGCGGTTCCATCACCGCCATCGCCTCCGTCCGCACATTATTTTCCACCTGCGCGGCATTGGCCCCGTTGGCGAGATTGTCGATGGCGCTTTCCTCCCGCCCGTCGCAGGCCGCGACGAGCAGGAGGGTCAGCAGAGCGGCGGTCCTGGTGGTTGGCCGCATCAGTTCGGGCGCGCCCTGGACCGATCGCGTCCGCCGCCGCCCGATCGCGGCCCGCCACCCCAACTGCGCTGGGATCGCGGCTGGCCCATCTGCGGCCGGTCGGGGCGAGCCTGGGGTTGGCGCAGGCCGGGTTGCGGCACGGGTCGTGCGCCGTCATTGCCGCGCCAGCCACGCCCCTGGCCGCCATCGCGGCCCCAGTTCCGGCCTCTATCCACACCATCGCCACCCTGCGGCGGGCGCGGGCGCGCCCAATTGCCATTGCCGTCGCGCGGCGGGCGATTGCCGCCCTGCCAGCCGCCGTCCGGGCCGCGATCGCGACCACGCCAGCGGCCATCACCGCGCCCGTCGCCCCGGCGACCTTCCCAATAGCGGCGTTGGCCGTCATTCCAGCGCTGGCGTCGGCCGCCGCGGTCGTACACATAATAGCCGCTGCCGGGATAATAATAATTATCGTACCAGCCGCCAAAGCCGCCGGGCTGATAATAGCCGCTGTTCCAATAGGGATCATAGCCGCCGCCATAATAGCCGCTGCCCACGCTGACGCCGCCATATCCATAGCCGTCGTCATAGGCGCAACCGCCCAGAGCGAGCGCGCCCGCCAGACCTATCGCGGCCAGTAACCGATGTCGGATGCCCGTCATCGCCTTTCTCCTCATCACATATAATGCCATGCTTAACGCAGCGCGCTTGAATTGGTTGTGAATGGATTAGCCTTTTCAAGCCAGCGTTTATCGGGCGTTCAGAAAAGTCCATTGTCGTTCATCGGGGCGACAGAAAGCGTGTTGTTTCCGTCACATAATCGCTATTTCGCGGCCTTTTGTGGATCGTGCAGGAAACCTTCATCCGCGTCCGGTCATTCTTCCTCTTGTCGATCGGCAGCCGCTTTGAGCGCTCGCATCGGCCCGGCGGGTCCACACCGTCGATCATATCCACAACAGACAAAGGTCGTACCCATGAAGACACTGCTTTTTTCGGCAGCTGCTGCTGCATTCCTGTTGCCTGCCGCCGCCATGGCGCAGGACGACGCGGGTTCCTCCACCCGCCGCATCGAACCCTATGTCGGCGTGATGGGCGGCGTGCATAATTATGACAGCGAAACCAGCAAAGAAGGCATTCCGCCGGTCGGCTATAAGGGCCGGATGGTCGAAGGCGTCGCCGGTGTGAACGTCAATGTCGCAGGACCGCTGGTCCTGGGCGTAGAGGGCACCGCGTCCAAGGGCGTGTCGGGCGACATCGATTGGGAATATGGCGCGGCGGGCCGCGTCGGCGTGAAGGCGGGCAAGGACAGCATGATCTTCACCAAGGTCGGCTATCAATGGACCAATTTCGATGCGCTGGGGCCGGATAGCCGCGACTATCATGGCATGACCTATGGCGCAGGCGTGGAATTGTCGCCCGCCGACATGGGTGGTTCGGCCCAGAGCAGCAATGTCCGCTTGCGCGTACAGGCCGACACGACCGGCAATTTCCACTCGATCCGCCCGATGGCGGGTGTGGTCGCGAAATTCTGATCTGATATAGCGAATAGGCGGGACGGATCTATGCGATCCGGCCCGCCTTGTCAGTCAGCCTCCCTTGGGAGGTTGGGGTGGGGAACGGCTTCTTTGGACTGTAGCCGTTCCGCATTCCCGTTTAGCCAAGCGCCCGCAACCGCTCGCCGATGACACGCAGATCCGCGATAAAGCGGTCATGTTCCTGCGCCTTGCGCTCGGCATCGGGCAGCCGCAGCAAATAGCTCGGGTGCACCGTCACCCATCCTTCCGCCCCATCGTCCAGCGCGATCGCCTGGCCGCGCACGCGCCCGATCGTCACCGCCTTGCCCAGCATCGCGCGGGCCGCGCTGCCGCCCAGCGCCACGATGATGCGCGGGCGCACCAGATCGATCTCCTGTTTCAGCCACCAGCGGCACGCCTCTATCTCGCCCGCATCGGGGGACTGGTGCAGCCGCCGCTTGCCGCGTCGTTCGAATTTGAAATGCTTGACCGCGTTGGTGACATAGGCGCGCGATCGGTCGATGCCCGCGGCGACCAGCGCCTGGTCGAACAGCTGCCCCGCCGGTCCGACGAAGGGCCGTCCCGCCAGATCCTCCTGGTCGCCCGGCTGCTCGCCGATGAACAGCAGCGGCGCGTCGAGCGGACCTTCGCCGAACACCGTCTGCGTCGCGTCCCGGTGCAATGGGCAGCGGGTACAGCCCAGCGCCTCCCCGCGCAGCGCGGCCCAGGCCATCGCGCTGTTGCCCTGGCGTTTGGGCGGGGCCTTTTCCGCCAGCGGCGCGGTGGCAATCATTGCGGACTCGCGCGCCTGCGCCCCTGCGATCAGGTCGGGGATCAATGCCGCTTCGGGCAGATTGCGCCAATATTTCTTGGGCATTTCGGACAGCATCGCCCCGACCTTGAGCCGGGCGGGGTTGAAGATCGCGGCATAATAGCCCTTCCACATATCCTCGATCGGATCGTCAGTGGGCGCGTCGCTTTGCTGCGCGCCCAGTCCTTCCAGCACTTTTTCGCCATCCCAGTGGATGCAGGCTTCCGGCGTCAGGATCGACCAGCGCATCGCGGCGAAGCGCCGCACGAAGAACCCGGCATTGGCGCGCACGATATGATGGTCCGGTTCGAACCAGGCGACGAAGCGCGCGCCCCCGTCATCCGCCACTTCGCGAAAGCGCACGAAAGCGCGCATCTTGTGGATGTCGCGGCGGACCGCCTTGGCCAACCCATCGATGCGGCGGAGCAGCGGATCGGCCTTGTCCTCCATCACCCCCGGCCGCGTGCGCAGACGGCATAGCAGTGCGTAGAGCAGCGCGAAACGTTCGGGATCGCGATGCAGGATGGTGCTTTGCGCGAGATCAACGAAGGCGCGGGGGACGGAAAAACCGGCGTCGGGGCGATCGGCGGGCAGGGGCGTGTCGCCGAACAGGTCGCCGCCTGCCTCGCCCACCTGCCAGACAATATCGGCGGGATCGACACCCGCCACCGCCAACCGCCGCGCCGCCGCGCGCCAGCCGTCGAAATCGTCCGGGGCGCTCAGCGCGACGCGGTACATGGGGGCGGGACTAAGTGGAGCCGTCGGTCGTGACGCGCAGAGGCGAGGTAGATGCTCGCCTGAATGGCACCGGACGTAAACGAAGATAGGCGCGGGAACATGTCATGCCGGTGCCTCATTTCCCCGCCCTTTCATCGGAGTTCCGTGCCTCCAGTCAGGGAGCAGCGAAGGCAAAGCCAAGGGGCTTTTTAAAAGAGCGACGATAACGTCCGTTAGCTGTTCCCCGGCGCAGGCCGAGGTCCAGTCCAAAGCGTTGAACTGGACCCCGGCCTGCGCCGGGGAACGCCCTCCTATAGGCTCCAATCCATGCAGCGTCGGCTCAGTCTTCCGCCTGCGCGCGTTCCAGTTCGACGGGCTTGCGCTTGGCGAACAGCTTGCCGAGCTGGTCCTCCTGCTCCGCCGTCAATTCCTTGGCGGCGTCGGGGAACATCTCTTCCTCTTCCTCATCGATATGATGCAGGTAGCGCTTCTTCATTTCGGCGAATTTCTTGCGCCACGCCTCGCCATTGAATTTCAGATCGTCCAGTTCTTCCAGATAATCGTCGATTTCCTTATGCTCCGACACGCTGTGCTGCGCGTCTTCGCGCAGGTCCGGCTGGGCGAGCATGGTGGCGTAGAGCGTTTCCTCCTCCGCCGCGGCATGGGCGGATACTTCCACCTTGAATTGCTCGAACAGCTTTTCCAGCCGGTCGTCGTCCTTCGCGGCCTCCTCCATCTTGGCGAAGAGCTGGCGGTGGGTGTCGTGATCCTGTTTCAGGCGATCGAAAATCGTGGCGTTGGCCATGGATGTGTCTCCTCTTTCGAGGGGAGACAACGACGCGCGTGGCAAATGGCTCCCTGAGCGATCGCCTTGATCAGCCGAACAGGAAGCGGAAGATGATGGCGACCGGCAGCCAAAGCAGCGCGCCCAGGATGCTGGCGGCCCACAGTTGCGCGACATCGCGGCGAAAGCGCAGCGTCAGGCCACTGTCCGACAGGCCGCCCTGTTCCAGCATGTGCCAGCGCCGTTCCAGCCCGCGCGCCGCCACCGCATAGCCGCCGATGGCGACGATCACGCCCAGATGCAGGACCAGCGATCCACCCATCCTGGCGACGATGAAGATCTGCGCGAGACAGAACAACACCAAAGCCGCCGCCAGATGCGTGCTGATCCGCTTGGCGAACCCCTTGCGTCGATGTGTGCGATTGCCGAGCGCTGTCGCCAAAGCCCCGAACTCCTTGCTTGACCTTGATGACAGAATTTCACGAGTTGCCGCTGCGATCAACCGGAAATGTGACAGTCAGGCAAAGAGATCGAGCTGTTTGGCAGGCGGGGCGACACGCGCGCGCAGGTCCGCGCGATCGATCAGGGCGATCGGCCGCCAGTCCGCCGCGATCAGGAAGGGGCGCAATTTCTTGATCGATGTCGTCAGCCGCGCCACGTCGTCCAGCCGCAGGCGGCGATGGCGGCGGCTCGACAGGATGCGGTCCACCGCCTTTACCCCCAGCCCCGGCACGCGCAGCAGCGCCTCTCGCGGGGCGCGGTTGACGTCCACGGGGAAGGTGGCGCGATGGTTGAGCGCCCAGGCGAGCTTGGGATCGATGTCGAGCGGCAGGCATCCGGTCACCGCGTCGGTCGCCGCGGCAATCTCTTTGGCGTCATAGCCATAGAAGCGGATCATCCAGTCGGACTGGTAGAGCCGATGTTCGCGCAACAAAGGCGGGCGTTGCAGCGGCAGCACCGCGCTGGGCGAAGGGATGGGAGAGAAGGCGCTATAATAGACGCGGCGCAGCTTGTGCCGGTCGTACAGGCTGCTGGCCCGCGCGATGATCGCGCGATCGTCAGCGGCGTCCGCGCCGACGATCATCTGGGTCGACTGGCCCGCAGGCGCAAAGCGCGGTGCATGCTTATATTTGCTCCGCGCGTCCTGCCCATCCTCCATATCGCTGCGCAGCCGCCCCATCGCCCCTTCGATCCGCACCCCGTCCTTTTCCGGGGCGAGCCGCTTGAGGCCGCTTTCGGTCGGTAGTTCGACGTTGATCGACAGCCGGTCGGCATGCAGCCCGGCTTGGTGGATCAGGGCGGGGTCGGCGTCCGGGATCGTCTTCAAATGAATATAGCCGCGAAAGCCATGATCTTCCCGCAGGCATCGCGCCACCTCGACCATCTGTTCCATCGTATAGTCGGACGACCGGATGATGCCCGACGACAGGAACAGCCCCTCGATATAATTGCGGCGATAGAAATTGAGCGTCAGGTCCACCACCTCCTGCGCGGTGAAGCGCGCGCGGCGCACATCGCTCGACCGCCGGTTGATGCAATAATGGCAGTCGAAGATGCAGCTGTTGGTCAGCAATATCTTGAGCAGGGAAATGCAGCGGCCGTCGGGCGCATAGGCGTGGCAAATCCCCATGCCCTCGGTCGATCCGATCCCCTTGCCGCCGCGACTGTCGCGCTTCGTCGTGCCGGACGACGCGCAGGACGCATCATATTTGGCGGCGTCGGCCAAAATTTCGAGTTTCGCACGAGTGGAAAGCTGGGCCATATCGTTCCTGATATGTTCGTATGGCGGCGCTGTCCATGATCTCGATCAATCGCTGCCCGAAAGGGCAGGGGCGCTACTCCCGCCAGCTGGAATTGATCCGGTCGATCCGCCGCACCATCGCCTGGAAGTCGGGCACGCCCGGCCCGACCGGCAGTTGTACCGCGGAGAGATCACGCTGATGCACCACGATCACGTCGGCCGGAATGTCGATCGGCGTGCCCGCCGCGCCCGCCGCCACCTGAATTTCGCAGGCGCGTTGCAGCGACCAATGGGTCAGGAAGGCTTGCGGCAGGCTGGGCGCCATCACCAGCGTGCCGTGATTGCGCAACAGCATGATGCGCTTGTCGCCCAGATTGGCGATCAGCCTTTCGCCTTCCTCCGGCCGGATCGTGACCCCTTCAAAGTCGTGATGCGCGATCCGCCCGATAAAGGCGGCGGCGTAGAAGCTGATCGGGCGCAACCCCTCCGCACAACTGCTCACCGCCATGCCCGCAGTGGTATGGGTATGGATGATGCAATGGGCGTCGGGCAGGTGCCGGTGGAACAGGCTATGCTGCATGAAGCCCGCGCGGTTGACCGGATAGGGGCTGCCGTACAGCACTTGGCCGTCGATATCGATCTTGACCAGGTTGGACGCGGTCACCTCGTCATAGCCAAGGCCGAACGGGTTGATCAGGAACGCGTCGTCCTCACCGGGAACGCGGAGCGTGATATGGTTGTAGATCAGTTCCGACCAGCCCATATGGTCGAAGATGCGATAGCAGGCGGCGAGCTGCTGGCGTGCTTCCCATTCGGCGGCGGACATGTCGGGGCGTTTCGCGGCGGTGGCCATGGCGATCCTTCTCCTGCTCTGTTATGGTCGCACTATCGGCGCACCCGGCGCAAAAGTCGAGATTGCGCCCTTTGGGGTTGAGTTTACGCGACTCTGCTGATAGGGCGCCGCCCACATGGCGTAGGGCGACCTGCGACGACTTACTGGCTTTGCTATTCGGTCGGCCCGTCGGGATGGATGTAAAAATCCCGGCGAACCGCTCGTTTTCGATTGGAGATAGACGGACTTATGCAGATCATCGTTCGCGACAACAATGTCGACCAGGCTCTTCGCGCGCTCAAGAAGAAGCTGCAGCGTGAAGGCGTGTATCGCGAAATGAAGCTGCGTCGCCACTACGAAAAGCCGTCGGAAAAGCGCGCCCGCGAAAAGGCGGCGGCTGTCCGCCGTGCGCGCAAGATGGACCGTAAGCGCGCTGAGCGCGACGGCGTCCGTTAAGACGCTTGTAGCGGGGCGGCGCGTCCGCCCCGTCCTGTGCTGCCGACTACCTGCCCCTGATTTGCGAGAGCATGCGCCATGTCCACGACGGCCGTTCCCCTTCGTCCTATCGCCAAGGGGTCGCTGACGCGTCTCTGGATCGGCGTCGCCGCGATTGCGCTGGCGGCGGGTGGTCTTGCCTGGGCGGGCCAGCAGGGCGTCGAGCCTTCGCCTAGCGCGTTCCTGGTGAAGAACAGCCATGCCAGCGGCGTGGTGACGACCGAATTGGGCTTGCAGTATAAGATACTGTCCGAAGGCACCGGTCCCAACCCGACGACCGCCGACGTGGCGCTGATCGGTTACAAGGGCACGCTGCTGGACGGCACGGTGTTCGATGAAAATCCGCAGGCGCCGATGCCGATCGACGGCGTCGTGCCGGGCTTTTCCGAAGGCCTGCAGAAGATGAAGAAGGGCGGCAAGTATCGCCTCTGGATCCCGCCGCAGCTGGGCTATGGCGACCAGGCGGCCGGACCGATTCCGGCCGGGTCGGTGCTGGTGTTCGATGTCACGCTGCACGACTTCCGGTCGAAGGCGGAACTGATGCAGCTGCAGCAGCAGATGCAGCAACAGCAGGGTGCGCCCGGTGCGCCGCCGCCAGCGGGCCGTTGAGGTCGAACCAGTCCGGTCATCGGACCTTCGCAGCATAGAAAAAGGGGCCGTCGCACGGCCCCTTTTTCTTGGCGCTATGGCATCATGCCCGATCAGGCGTGACCCTGACAGGGCGCCTCATCCTCCGCGGCCAGGCCGAAGGCCAGGGCGTTGGCGTTGCCGATCTTCTCTTCGCCCGCAAACAGCTTGTCCAGCCGGGCCTTGATGTCGCGCCGATATTCGGCGGTCGCGACCGATCGGGGCGCGGCCACTTCGATATCGCAGGCGATCGCACCCTTGATGCGGTCGATCGCCGGTTCGTCCAACACGCCCGCGCTGCGCAGCTCCAGGCAAAGCTGCAGCAGGCCTACGGCAGTCGCATGGGCGCGCAGGCCCACATTGGTCAGGTCGAAATGTAGTCTCTTTTGCTTGTCTAGGGGAATCGCCATGTCAATCACTCTCCAGCGCTGGTGTGCCAGCTTACCATAGTATCAAGCGCCCGGAAGGGATTCCCGTTCCCTTTCCGGCCCAGCGGGCAGACGAACGGGGCGTGGGCCAGGGTAGCACGCGGTAAGGCCGTCAGCTGCGTGTCGTGACGATCGTCTGGTTATTCGCCTTCATCGCCTTGGACCGTTCCTCCAGATAGACCTTGATCATCGCGACGATCGGGTCGGCCAGGAACAGCCCCATGATGCCGAACAGCGCGCCGAACAAGATCTGCGCCGCCAGCACCAGCGCCGGGGCCAGATCGGTGGCGCGCTTCGCCACCATCGGCACGATCAGATAGCCGTCGACGATCTGCACCACCATATAGACGCCAAAGGCATAGAGGCCGGTATGCGTGCCGCCCGAAAAGCCGACCAGGATGATCAGCACGCCCGATATGATCGATCCGATATTGGGCAGAAAAGCGAACAGGCCGGTCAATATGCCGAGCAGCCCCGCCATCGGCACGCCGCCCGCCCACAGGAACAGCCACACGCCCACGCCTTCCACCGTCATGCCGATGATGCGCCCGAACATCAGGCGGCGCAGCGTCCAGCCCATCTTGTCGGCGACGGTGTAGAAATGGGCACGCTTTTCGATCGGCAGCATCCAGGCGACGCCGCGTTCGTAGAGTTTCGGCTCCACCGCGATGAAGATCGCCAGCACCAGCATCATGACGCCACTGGTGATCGCGCCCACTGCCGTGCCGACCGCCGCCGTGACCCGGCCCATGCTGCTCATCGCCTGGCTGGCGAGGCTTTTGAGGTCTTCGGGCGTCGTGGTGATGCCCAATTGCTGCATCCACCCGCCGATCCGCGCCACCTGCGCCTCCACGATGGTGCGCATCGCCTGCGCCTGCGCGGCCAGGCTCGATCCGGTAAGGTAGAATGTATAGGCCATGAAGGCGACCGCGCCCAGTAGCACGATAGTCAGCCGCCATCCTCGGCCGATCGGCAGGATGCGGCCCAGCAGCCGCGTGCCGCCGTCCATCATCGTCGCCAGCACGAGCGCGCCCATGACCAGCAGCAGCGGTTGCGCCAACAGGGCGACCAGTCCGATGGCGACCGCTAGCGCGAACCAGACGCCCGCGCGCTGTAGTTCGTGCTGGACCAGGGGGCTGCGGACTTCGCTCGGACCGGGTTCCTCGACATGATGCTGGGTGTCGCTCAAAGCCCGGTGCCCCTTTAAAGATTATTCCGGGGGTGCAACGCTTTGCGGACGCAGGCTGTTCCCCGCCCGGCCGCTGCGCAGCGCGTGGACCCAGGTCAGCGGGTTCCAGGTTGCGTCGCCATCCAGGCTGAAGGTGATGAACTCCGCCCGGCCGCCGATCGCTTCCCACGGCACCGGGCCGCCAAGCCCATTTTCCTCCAGCGGCGCGCGGCTGTCGGCGCTGTTGTCGCGATTGTCGCCCATCAGGAAGACATGGTCGGCGGGCACCCGCACCGGCCCGTACCAGTCGAGCGCGCTCGGCCCCATGTCGATCGTGACATAGGTCTTGCCGTTGGGCAGGATTTCCTGCCGCACCGGCAGTTCGCAATAGTCCTTGCCGTCCTTGCCCGTCACCAGCGCGCCGGGAAACTGCATCGGTGGGCAGGGGGCGTTGCCATCGACGGGCAGGCGCAGGGGTTTCAGCATCTTCTGCTTCACCGCCACGCCGTTCAGGATCACCTGGCCGCCGCGCACTTCGATGATGTCGCCGGGTAGGCCGATCACCCGCTTGATATAATCCTCCCGCCGGTTCTGCGGGCTGACGATGACGATGTCGCCGCGTTCGGGCAGGCGACCCAGCACCCGGCCTTTCAGGAAGGGCAGGGGGTGGAAACTGGGTGAGACATAGGACCAGCCATAGGGAAATTTGCTGACCACCAGCCGGTCGCCGGTCAGCAGCACCGGCATCATCGATTCGGACGGGATGTAGAAGGGCTTGGCGACGAAGCTGTGGAACGCCAGCACCGCCAGGATCAGCAGCACGATGCTTTTGACCTCATGCCACCAGTTGACGCTGGTCCGGGCCGCATCCTCCTGCGTCTGCGCATCCGCGATGGTCTCTTCGGGCAGGTCGATGGCCGTCACGGGTTGGCTTTCGCTAGGGGGAGTATCGCTCGCGTTATTGGTCACAGCGGCAGGGCTTCGATGATGACGAAGGCCTGCGCCCATGGATGATCGTCGGTGAGCGTCAGGTGAATGACGGGCCTATGCCCCGCCGGGACCATCGATTCCAGCCGCGCCAGCGCGCCGCCGGTCAATTTCAGCGTCGGGGCGCCGGACGGCGCGTTGACCACGCCGATATCCTTCATGAACACGCCCGCCTTGAACCCGGTGCCGACCGCCTTGGAAAAAGCCTCCTTGGCGGCGAAGCGCTTGGCCAGCGTCCCCGCCTTGGTGAAGGGGCGGCGATTGCCCTTGGCCTGCTCGACATCGGTAAACACGCGGCTCTCGAACCGCGCGCCGAAGCGATCGAGCGAGTTCTGGATACGCTCGATATTGCAGAGGTCGGAGCCGAGGCCGATGATCATATATCCTCCCCGGCACGGGGAGGGGGACCGCCAGCGAAGCTGGTGGTGGAGGGGGGAGCGGCGGAACACAACAGGGAGCGGCAGGAGGCACGCCCCCTCCACCAGCCTGCGGCTGGTCCCCCTCCCCGTGCCGGGGAGGACTCACCGCGCCAAATCCATCTGCCGCCGCATCTCCCTGATACTGCCTTCCAGTCCGCCGAAAATCGCCTCGCCGATCAGGAAATGGCCGATATTGAGTTCGGCGACCTGCGGGATGGCGGCGATCGGCGCGACATTGTCGAAGGTCAGGCCGTGTCCCGCATGGGGTTCGATCCCGTTCTTGGCCGCCAGCGCGACGGCGTCGGCGATCCGGCGCAGTTCGGCCGCGCGTGCTTCGCCGGTCAGATGGGCATAGGCACCGGTATGAAATTCCACCACCGGCGCGCCCAACCGGATCGCCGCGTCGATCTGGGCGGCGTCGGCCTCGATGAACAGGCTGACGCGGATGCCCGCATCGCCCAGCGCGGCGACGACGGGTTTCAACGTCTCATATTGCCCGGCGGCGTCCAGCCCGCCCTCGGTCGTGCGTTCCTCGCGCTTTTCCGGCACGATGCAGGCGGCGTGCGGCTTGTAGCGCAGCGCGATGTCCAGCATCTCCTGCGTCGCCGCCATCTCCAGGTTGAGCGGCACGGTGAGCGCCGCCATCAGTGTGGCGATATCTTCGTCGCGAATATGCCGCCGGTCCTCGCGCAGATGCGCGGTGATGCCGTCCGCCCCGGCCTTTACCGCCAGCAGCGCAGCCTTGACCGGATCGGGATGCGCGCCCCCGCGTGCGTTGCGGATGGTCGCCACATGGTCGATATTGACGCCAAGGCGCAGGGGCGTGGTCATGATCCTACTTCCGGCTGCCGGGCTTGATCGCCGGGATCGCCGCCAGTTCGGGCGGGATCGCATCGGCTTCATAGACCGGGAAATTGATGGAGACGAGCGGATGGAAGGGCACGCCCAGGTCCACTTCGCCCGCCGACCGATCGACCAGCGCGACTTCGGCGACGACGATGCCGCCTTCCGCCTCCACCGCCTCGATCGCTTGGCGCGACGACAGGCCGGTGGTCACGACATCCTCGACCATCAGCACCTTCTGCCCCGGCGTGATCGCAAAGCCGCGACGCAGTTCGAACGTGCCTTCGGGCCGTTCCAGAAATACCGCATCCTTGTCGAGCGCGCGACCGACTTCATGGCCGATGATGAGGCCACCCATCGCGGGCGACACCACCAGATCGATGTCCTGCCGCACTTCGCGGGGCAGTTGCTGCACCATGGCGCGGGCCAGCTTGCCTGCGCGCTCGGCGTTCATCAACACGCGTGCGCACTGCAGATAATTGGCGCTGCGGCGCCCGGACGACAGGATGAAATGTCCCTCCAGCAGCGCCCCCGCCGCCCGGAATTCCGCCAATACTTCCTCGTCTGTCATGCCGTCCATTATCCATAGTCGGGCGACCGGAACCCACATGGTTCCCATCGCCAGCCAGCCAGCACGGCGCCGCCTGCGTGCGCCATGATTGCGCCCCTGTGCGCGGACCTGCGAAATAGGCGGCCAGGGGGATCGTTGCAACAGCGAAGAAAATCTGCTCCTCCATGCTTGAGGCATAGGGAAACCATGCCTATAAGCCGCGGCAGAACCGACCGGGCGAGGATAGCGCGCATCACTGCGTGTCTTCGTTGCAGCGGCGCCAAGGGGTTACGGGGTAAGAAGACGCTATGAAGAAGGTGAAATCGCTCGTTCTCGCCGGGTTGCTGGCCTTCGCGCCAGCGCTCGGACTGAACGGACAGGCACTGGCGCAGGACAATAGTGCCGTCGCCGCACCGGCTGCGGACAATGCCGCCGCGCCGGCCGAATTGGCCGCCAACGCCGCTGCGCCTGCTGCCGAAGCGGCGCCCGCGGCCAAGGTTGCCGCCCCGCCGCGCATGAAGCCGACGCAAGGCATCGGCATGCCCCAGCCGGGCGAATATACCCTGCAGGAGCAGTTCACGTCGACCGGCCACACCGCGCGCTGGCTGCATGACAAGATGCTGATCCCGCTGATCTTCGCGATCTCCATCTTCGTCCTGATCCTGATGCTCTATGCGATGTGGAAATTCCGCCGTAGCGCCAACCCGATCCCGTCGAAGACCGCGCACAACACGATGATCGAAGTGATCTGGACCGTATTGCCGGTCGTGATCCTGCTGGTCGTCGCCGTGCCCTCGATCGGGCTTCTGGCGGACCAGTATAAGCCCGCGCCCAAGGATGCCGTCGTCGTCAAGGTGACGGGATATCAGTGGTATTGGGGCTATGAATATCCCGACAACGGCATTCCCGAATTCGTCTCCAACATGCTGCCGGAAGACAAGGCGAAGGCCAATGGCGAGCCGTATCTGCTGGCCCCCGACAACCGTCTGGTCCTACCCGCCGGTCGCCCGATCAAGCTGATCATCACCGGCGCCGACGTGATCCACGCCTTCGCCGTGCCCTCGCTCTGGGTGAAGATGGACGCCGTGCCGGGCCGCCTGAACGAGAAGAGCTTCACCATCGACAAGCCGGGCGTCTATTACGGCCAATGTTCGGAACTGTGCGGCGCGCGCCACGGCTTCATGCCGATCGCGATCGAAGCGCTGCCCCCCGCTCAGTTCGACCAGTGGGTGCTTTCGCAGGGCGGCAAGCCCGCCGGAGCCGCACCTGCGGCCCCAGCCGCGACAGCGGCCGCAGCGGCCCCCGCCGCCGACAAGAAAATCTGATCAGGGTAGGAAGCCATGACAACCATCACCGCAGATCATCACGGCGACCACGCCCATGACCATGATCATCACGATGCCGATCACAAGCCAGCCTTCTTCCAGCGCTGGTTCATGTCCACCAATCATAAGGACATCGGCACCCTCTACCTGATCTTCGCGATCGTCGCGGGCATCATCGGCGGCGGGATTTCCGGCCTGATGCGCGCCGAACTCGCGCATCCGGGCATCCAGTATCTCCACACCTGGGCCATGTTCATGGACGGTCCGGAAGCGACGCTGGATCAGGCCTATCATCTGTGGAACGTGCTCATCACCGCCCACGGCCTCATCATGGTCTTCTTCATGGTGATGCCCGCGATGATCGGCGGCTTCGGCAACTGGTTCGTGCCGATCATGATCGGCGCGCCGGACATGGCCTTCCCGCGGATGAACAATGTCAGCTTCTGGCTGCTCATCCCCGCCTTCGCCCTGCTTCTGGGGTCGACCTTCGTCCCAGGCGGCACCGGCAATGGCGCGGGCACCGGCTGGACGGTCTATGCGCCGCTCTCGACCAGCGGCTCGGCTGGCCCGGCGGTCGACATGGCGATCCTGTCGCTCCATATCGCGGGTGCGTCCTCCATCCTGGGCGCGATCAACTTCATCACCACCATCCTCAACATGCGTGCGCCGGGCATGACCCTGCACAAGATGCCGCTGTTCGTCTGGTCGGTGCTGGTCACCGCCTTCCTGCTGCTGCTCGCGCTGCCGGTTCTGGCCGCCGCGATCACCATGCTGCTGACCGACCGTAACTTCGGCACCACCTTCTACGATGCAGCCGGTGGCGGCGATCCCGAACTCTACCAGCATCTCTTCTGGTTCTTCGGGCATCCCGAAGTCTATATCATGATCCTGCCCGGCTTCGGCATCGTCAGCCAGATCATCTCGACCTTCAGCCGCAAGCCCGTCTTCGGCTATCTCGGCATGGCCTATGCCATGGTCGCGATCGGCGTGGTCGGCTTCGTCGTGTGGGCGCACCATATGTTCACCACCGGCATGTCGGTGAATGTGAAGATGTATTTCACCGCCGCGACGATGGTCATCGCCGTGCCTACGGGCATCAAGATCTTCTCGTGGATCGCGACGATCTGGGGTGGTTCGATCAGCTTCAAGACCCCGATGGTCTGGGCGCTGGGCTTCATCTTCCTCTTCACCGTGGGCGGCGTCACCGGCGTCGTGCTGGCCAATGGCGGCGTGGACGACGTGCTGCACGACACCTATTATGTCGTGGCGCATTTCCACTATGTGCTGTCGCTGGGCGCGGTGTTCGGCCTGTTCGCGGGCTTCTACTACTGGTTCCCGAAAATGTCGGGCAAGATGTACAACGAGTTCCTGGGCCAGTTGCACTTCTGGGTGTTCTTCATCGGCGTGAACCTCTTGTTCTTCCCGATGCACTTCCTGGGCCTGTCGGGCATGCCGCGTCGCTACCCCGATTATCCCGCGGCGTTCGAAAAGTGGAACTCACTCGCCAGCCACGGCTATGAAATCATGGCGGCCGGTATGGCGATCTTCTTCGTCAACCTGATCTGGTCGCTGGCCGCAGGCAAGAAAGCGGTCGGCAATCCATGGGGCGAAGGCGCAACGACGCTGGAATGGACGCTGTCCAGCCCGCCGCCCTACCACCAGTTCGAAACCCTGCCGGTCATCGACGACAACGCCCATCATTGATGGCGGGATGACCGTCCAGATTTGACGGATACAGGTGTCCCGCTTCGGCGGGACGCCGCGAGGGGCGGGCCGCCAAGACCTGTCTGGAGAGTCGGTTGCCCAAGTCAGCCCGGCCGTGTAACAGCGCCGGGCTGAACCCATGAGGGAGATTATGGCAAGTTCGCCGTTCGTGACCGGGGCTGATGCCCCCACGCTGCCTGCCCATTGGCGCGATTTCGTGGCGTTGACCAAGCCCCGGGTCATGACTCTGGTCGTGTTCACGGGTCTGTGCGGGCTGCTGGCCGCGCCCGGCCATATCCACCCGGTCCTCGCCTTCACCGCGATCCTGTGCATTGCCATCGGCGCGGGCGCGGCCGCCGCGCTCAACCAATGGTATGAAGCGGACATCGACGCCAAGATGAAGCGCACCGCCAACCGTCCGCTGCCTGCGGGCCGGATGGACCGGCAATCGGCGCTGCATTTCGGCGTGGGCCTCTCTTTCTTTTCGGTCATCCTGATCGGCATGGCGACCAACTGGCTGGCCGCCGCGGTGCTGGCCGTCTCGATCCTCTTCTACGTCTTCGTCTATACCATTTGGCTGAAGCCCCGGACGGCGCAGAATATCGTCATCGGCGGCGCGGCAGGCGCGTTCCCACCGGTCATCGGCTGGGCCGCGGTAACTGGCGATATCAGCGCGCTGCCGGTCGCTTTGTTCATGCTGATCTTCTTCTGGACGCCGCCCCATTTCTGGGCGCTCGCGCTGTTTGTGAAGACCGATTATGCCGCCGCTGGCATCCCGATGCTACCGGTCGTGTCGGGCGAAGTCGTCACCCGGCGCCAGATATGGGGCTATACCGCGATCATGGCGATCGCCGCCATGGCGCCGGTGCTGCTGCAACTGACCGGCCTCGTCTATGGCGTCACGGCGCTGCTGGGTACATCGCTCTTCGCTGTCTTCGCCTTCCGGGTCTATCGCCGCCGCGAAAGCGATCCGGCGCGGATGCAGCCCGAACGGCGCTTGTTCAAATATTCGATCATCTATCTGTTCCTGCTGTTCGGGGCCGTGGTCGCCGACCGCTGGCTGCTCGCATGACGCCCGAGGAACTGGAGAAGGTCCGCGCGCGGCAGAAGTCCCGCGCGCTGGTCATGGGCCTGCTGCTCGGCGCGCTCGTGCTGCTGTTCTACGGCATCACCATCGCCAAGATGGGCGGCAACTGATGGCGACCCTCCCGCCGTCCCCGTTCGATCGCGATCGCCGCAACCGGCGCACGCTGGTCGCCATGGCGACGGTGGGCCTGGCGATGCTGGGGCTGGGCTTCGCGTCCGTGCCGCTCTACCGCATCTTCTGCGAACAGACCGGTTTCGGCGGCACGACCAAGCGCGCCGCCGCCGATGTGCAGGTGCAGGCCGCCACCGGCCACACCATGTCGATCCGCTTCGATTCGAACGTTCAGCCCGGCATGCCCTGGCAATTCTATCCCGAACATCGCACCGACACGGTGACGGTGGGCGTGAAGGACATGGCGATCTTCATCGCCAAGAACATGTCGGACAAGCCGGTGACCGGCACCGCCAGCTTCAACGTCACGCCGACCCAGGCGGGCGCCTATTTCACCAAGATCCAGTGTTTCTGCTTCACCCAGCAGACGCTGCAGCCCGGCGAGGAAGTCCGCATGCCGGTGCTTTATTTTGTCGATCCGAAGATTTTGCAGGACAGCGACAACAAGGACACGCAACAAATTACCTTGAGCTATACCTTCTACCCTGTTGAGCAGGGCGGGAAGCCAAGCTAAGGCAAGCATCAGATAACGCGAACCGCGAACAGGGAAGAGACTGTCATGGCAGGCGCCAAGAACCACGATTATCATATCCTTCCGCCCAGCATCTGGCCGCTCTTCGGCTCCATGTCGGCGCTGGTCATGGCGTTCGGCGCGATCATGTGGATGCACCCCGATGCCATGCCTGCGGGCGGCGGCTGGGTGTTCATGCTCGGCGTCGCGGGCGTGCTGTTCACCTTCTACAGCTGGTGGGCCAACGTCATCGCCGAAGCCCATGCGGGCGATCATACCCCGGTGGTGCAGCTGCATCTGCGCTACGGCATGATCCTGTTCATCGCGTCGGAGGTCATGTTCTTCGTCGGCTGGTTCTGGGCCTTTTTCGACTTCTCGCTCTTCCCCAGCGCGCTCGCGCCGATCGAAGGGATGTTCCCGTCCAAAGGCATAGAGGTCATGAACGCGTTCGAGCTGCCGTTGCTCAACACGCTGATCCTGCTCTGCTCGGGCACCACCGTGACCTGGGCGCACCATGCGCTGATCCATGGCGACCGCGACGGCCTGAAAAAAGGTCTGTGGTGCACGATCCTGCTCGGCCTGCTTTTCTCCTCGATCCAGGCCTATGAATATATCCATGCGCCGTTCCCGTTCGGCGGGTCGCCCTACAGCTCGGGTTTCTACATGGCGACCGGCTTCCACGGCTTCCACGTCATCGTCGGCACGATCTTCCTGATCGTCAATCTGGTGCGCGTCTATAAGGGCCACTTCACCCCGCGCCAGCATTTCGGCTTCGAAGCCGCCGCCTGGTACTGGCATTTCGTCGACGTGGTGTGGCTGTTCCTCTTCGTCGCCATCTATGTCTGGGGCGGCTGGGGCGCGCCGGTCCACGGCGGCTGAGGGTTCACGCTGTACCTGCAATGACAGCGGCCGGGGCAGATGCTCCGGCCGTTTTCTTTTGCGGTGGCCGGCGCAGCGTTTTCCCAAGCCTGAACCGTGTTCCCGCGCAGGCGGGAACCCAGTCCCGCCGTCTCAACTGGGTTCCCGCCTGCGCGGGAACACGCTGTATGGCAGTGTTAACGTCAGCCCATCCCATCGCCCTTCGACAGGCTCCGGCTGACCGGTTACAAGCATGATCTGAACCAATACCCAAGGACCGGCCATGACCGACCAGCCCAACCCCGTCTCGCCGCCCGCCCGCATCCCGCTGATCGCCACGATCGTCGTCGCGCTGGCGGTGGTGACGATGATCGCGCTGGGCGTCTGGCAGCTTCAGCGTCGCGGCGAAAAGGAACAGGCGTTGGCGCTCGCCGCCGCCAATCCCGGTCGCCCGGCCGTCGCCTTCCCGACCTTGCCGCCGGTCGCGCCCGACATCCTGTTCCGCCCCTCGTCGGTCCATTGCCTGCGCGTGGTCGGCTGGCGGATCGAGGCAGGGCGCGCCGCTGACGGATCGACCGGCTATCGCCATATCGCGGAATGTTCGACCGGGGCGGAGGGGCCGGGCGCGCTCGTCGCAGTCGGCGTAGGGCAGAAGCCCGACGACAAGCCCGACTGGACCGGCGGGCAGGTCAGAGGCTGGATTTCCGAAGAGCCGGATCACCGCGCGCTCCTCTCACGCATAGGCGGCCACGCGCCGCCGTTGCGCCCGATGCTGATCGCGCGGGAAGCGCCCGCTGGCCTCAAGGCCGCTGCGCCGCCCAGCGCCGCCGACGTGCCCAACAACCATCTCGCCTATGCGGTGCAATGGTTCTTCTTCGCCGCGGTGGCGGTGATCATCTACATATTGGCGCTGCGCCGTCGCAACGCGCCGCCAAAGCCCCCACAATCCGCCTAATCGCTTGCTCCGCGACGCGCGGGCCGCTACCGCGCTTTCCCATTATGCAATATCAAAGCACCAGGGGAAGCGCGCCCGCGCTGGGTTTCGAGGATGTGACGCTGGCTGGTCTGGCGTCCGATGGCGGCCTGTATCTGCCGACCAGCTGGCCCAGCTTCTCGACCGACCAGATTCGCGGCCTGGCGGGCCTGTCCTATGTCGAAACCGCCGTCCGGGTGATGACGCCCTTCGTCGCCGGATCGCTCACCGAAGACGAACTGCGTGACCTGTGCACCACCGCCTATGGCCGTTTCAGTCATCAGGCCGTGACCCCGCTGGTCCAGCTCGACCAGCAGCATTGGCTGCTCGAACTGTTCCACGGCCCCACGCTCGCGTTCAAGGACGTCGCGCTCCAACTGCTCGGCCAGCTGTTCGAACGCTTCCTCTCGCGCCGGGACGATCATCTGACGATCGTCGGCGCGACCTCGGGCGACACCGGATCGGCCGCGATCGATGCCGTGGCGGGGCGTGAGAAGATCGACATCTTCATGCTCCATCCCGAAGGCCGCGTGTCGGACGTACAGCGCCGCCAGATGACGACGGTCCTGGCCCCCAACGTCTATAATATCGCGATCGAAGGCAGCTTCGACGATGCGCAGGCGCTGGTGAAGGCGATGTTCAACGACGCTGCCTTCAAAAGCCGCTTCAACCTGTCGGCGGTGAACAGCATCAACTGGGCGCGGCTGATGGCGCAGGTCGTCTATTATTTCTATGCCGCCGTCCGCCTGGGTGCGCCGGAACGGGAAGTGGCCTTCTCCGTCCCTACCGGCAATTTCGGCGATGTGTTCGCAGGCTATGTCGCGGCCAAGATGGGCCTGCCGGTCGCCAAGCTGATCGTCGCGACCAACGTCAACGACATCCTCCACCGCGCCTTGGCCGATGGCGATTACAGCCAGGGCCAGGTCGTGGCGACCGCCACCCCCAGCATGGACATCCAGGTCAGCTCCAATTTCGAGCGGCTGCTGTTCGACGCGGGCGGCCGCGACGGCCTCGCGCTCGCCGACCAGATGCGCGGCTTCGAAACGAGCAAGGCGATGCGCCTGACTAACGCCCAGCGCGAAGGCGCAGCGCATCTGTTCAGTTCCGCCCGCGTCGATGCCGACGGCATGACCATGGCGATGCGCTGGGCCTATGACGGCGCGGGCCAGATCCTGGACCCGCACAGCGCCATCGGCCTGGCCGCCGCACGCGAAGCCAGCATCGACGCGTCGATCCCGGTGGTGACGCTGGCGACCGCGCACCCCGCCAAGTTCCGCGACGCGGTGGAACGCGCCACCGGCACCCGCCCGCCGCTCCCCGCGCGCGTCGGCGATCTGTTCGCGCGCGAGGAAAGCTACGCCAAGCTGCCCGGCACGTTCGAGGCGGTCACCGCCTACATCGCCGAGCGTGCCACGCCGCGCGTTTAAGGAATAAACATCCGTTCGCCCTGAGCCTGTCGAAGGGCTCTGCCGAACGAAGTGAGGCCTTCGCTCACGCTCAGGCGAGGGCTTCGACTTCGCTCAGCCCGAACGGGACATAGATATGCAGTTACAGACCCTCATCGGCGAACCTTGGTCCGACTACGGCCTGCTAGACAGCGGCGACGGACGAAAGCTGGAACGCTATGGCCGCTTCCGCTTCATTCGTCCCGAACCGCAGGCGATGTGGAAGCCCGCGACGACGGACTGGCGCGCCGATGGCGAGTTCATCCCCGGATCGGACGAGGATGGCGGCGGCCGCTGGTATTATGACCAGCCGGTCCCGGCCGATGGCTGGCCGCTCCACTGGCGCGAAGTCACCTTCCAGTCCAGCTGCACCCCCTTCCGCCATCTGGGCTTCTTCCCCGACATGGCGCCGATCTGGGACGATCTGCGCGCTACCTATGCCGACAAGCCGGACGCCGAAGTCATGAACCTGTTCGGCTATACCGGCGTCGGCACGCTGGCCCTGTCGGCCGGCGGCGCGCGCATGGTCCATGTGGATGCGTCCAAGAAATCGGTGGCGCAGGCCCGCGCCAACGCCGCGCTTTCGGGCATGGAGGACAAGCCGGTCCGCTGGATCGTGGAAGACGCCGCCAAGTTCGTCGCCCGCGAAGTCCGCCGCAACCGCCGCTATGACGGCATATTGCTCGACCCGCCCAAATATGGCCGCGGCCCCGATGGCGAAGTCTGGCGTCTGGAAGAAGACCTGCCCGGCCTCATCGCCAACTGCCGCGCGCTGCTCGACGCCGACAGTCGCTTCCTGTTCCTCACCGTCTATGCCGTGCGCATGTCGGCGCTGGCGATCGGCGAACTGCTCCGCCAGGCTTTCGCCGACCTGCCCGGCACCGTGGAAGCGGGCGAACTGGCCGTGCGCGAAGAAGCGCGCGGCATCGCGCTGCCGACGGCGATCTGGGCGCGCTGGAAGCGGTAAGTCAGGCGCGCTTGCTTCAAGGCGACACCATCTGTTCCCCGGCGAAGGCCGGGGTCCAGTCCCAAGCTCTGAACTGGACCCTGGCCTTCGCCGGGGAATAGCTGCCGCAGGATGCCTTTGCGTGGACCCGTTCGCTTCGAGCGAAGTCGAGAAGCAGGGAGCGCCATGCCCAAATTTGGCACCGTTGACCTCCGCTTTGCCTCGTTTCTCGACTGTGCTCGACACGAACGGAACATGGCAGATCGAGCAGACGTCTCCAGGCTCTATCCCAGCGTGACGTAAATCTCCGCCTCGATCACCCAGTCGCCGCCGACCGCCCGCCATTTCGCGCTATAGCTGCCGGACGCCTGTGTGACGCCATCGACCACGCCCTGCCAGACGCCCTGCTCCATCGCGATCGGCTCTACCGGCGAGGCAATAATTGTCTCGGGCGTGCGGGTGTAGATCATCCGCTCCTTCGCCGCGAACTCGCGCTTCCACGCCATCATTTGCGCCTTGCGTCCGGCGATCACCGCGCTGTCGGTGCCGGTGACCATCACCACGTCCATGGCGAGCAACGGTCCGATGGCGGCCAGATCCGCCTCCGCCAACGCCCGGTTGAACGCAGCCCGGCGCAAACGGATGGCAAGGTCGGCAGCGGCAGTCATGGATCGACTTTCGAGATCAATTACGGCGTGTTCCTGCGCAGGCGGGAACCCAGTTCAGAGCGTGGGACTGGACTCCCGCCTGCGCGGGAGCACGCCAACGTTCAACCACACCGCGCCGACGTAATCGCCATCGCGTCATCATAACTCACGGTCAGTCGGTCCGTCCGGAAATCCATCGTCATCGCCATGCCGGGACCACCCCAGCGCAACGTCTTCGCGCCCGACGCCTTGAGCAACGCCGCGCCAACCTCAGCACTGGCCTTTTGTCCGACGAAGCTATCCAGCCCGTCATTCCTGCACGGACCCTCGGCCACCGCAGGCGCTTCACCCGGTCCCGCGCCATTTGCGCCTGCGCAAGCGGTCAGGCCCAAAACCATCAGGCCCACACCCATCATCCGCATCGCCGCTCTCCTCATTCCGTGCGCGTCATCTTCAACCGGCCATTCTTGACCGCAAAGGCCATGCGGCCTTCGACCAGATCAACCGCGTCACGGCCATATTGTTCATAGCGCCAGCCCTCCAGAATGGAGAGCCCCTCGCGCACACCCGCCGCCAGCGCGTCGATATCGTCTGTCCGCGCGATCAGCCGCGACGCCACATTGATGTCGCGCGACCTTATCTTGAGCAGCAGCTTGAGCAGATCGGCCACCAAAGCCCCATCCTTGCCCAGGCCCGGCCGCTTGGGATCGCGCTCGGGCATCTCGTCCTTGTCGAGCGGCTGGTGCTTGGCGAGCGCGCTCATCAAGCGCGCGCCGATATCGTTGGTCCGCCAGGTGGCGCTCAAGCCGCGGACCTTGCCTAGATCCTCCTGGTTGCGCGGCGGATGGCTGGCGATGTCGGCCAGCGTCTCGTCCTTCACGATGCGCCCGCGCGGCAGATTCTTGTCCTGCGCCTCGATCTCGCGCCACGCCGCCAGCGCCTTCAACCGGCCCAGCACATCCGCCTTCTTGCTGGCGATCCGCACCCGCTGCCACGCCTGCTGCGGGTCGTTTTCATAATGGGACGGATCGCTGATCCGCTCCATTTCCTGGTCCAGCCAGTCGCCGCGCCCGGTCTTGCGCAATTCTTCCAGCATCTTGGGGAAAATCTGGATCAGGTAGGTGACGTCGCCGATCGCATAATCGATCTGCCTTTTGTCCAGCGGCCGCCGCGCCCAATCGGTAAAGCGCGCGCCCTTGTCCAGCACCACGCCCATCCACGCATCGACCAGATTGCCGTAACCGATCTGCTCGCCCAGCCCCAAAGCCATCGCGGCGATCTGCGTATCGAACATCGGATGCGGCGTCTTGCCGGTCAGATTGTGGACGATCTCGATATCCTGCCCGCCGGCATGGAAGACCTTGAGCACATCCTCATTCTCGCACATCAGGTCGAGCAGGGGCTTCAAGTCCAGCCCCGGCGCCTTGGGATCGATCGCGGCCGCCTTGTTCGGGTCGGCGACCTGCACCAGGCACAGTTCGGGCCAATAGCTGTTTTCCCGCATGAACTCGGTATCGACGGCGATATAGGGGGACTTTGCGATGCGGGCGCAGAAATCGGAAAGCGTCTTGCTGTCGGTAATCAGCGGATGAATTTGCATATGGTCTTCGATCTTATTATGGGCTGGCCCGCGTCCGGCGGACTGGTCAATGCTTGACATGACTGGCCATAGCGGGACTGCAACAGTTTGTCATTTCCGTAAAACGAAGCCGAAAGACCAAAACGCCATGCACGCCTATCGCACCCACACCTGCGGCGCCCTGACCACAGCCGATGTCGGCACCAAGGTCCGCGTGTCGGGCTGGGTGCATCGCAAGCGCGACCATGGCGGCGTCCTCTTCGTCGATCTGCGCGACCATTATGGCATCACGCAGGTGGTGGCGAAGGCCGACAGCGATCCGCTCCGCGCGCTGGAATCGCTGCGGCTCGAATCCGTCGTCACGATCGACGGTCATGTCGTGGCCCGCGCGCCCGAAGCCATCAATCCGCGAATGGAAACCGGCGAGATCGAGATCGTGGCCGACAGCGTCACCATCCTTTCCACCGCCGCCGAACTGCCGCTGCCGGTGGCGGGCGAGCAGGAATACCCGGAAGATATCCGCCTGCGCTATCGCTTCCTCGACCTGCGCCGCGAAACGCTGCACGCTAACATCGTCAAGCGCACGAAGATCATCTCGGACATGCGCCGCCGCATGGAGGCACAGGGCTTCACCGAATATTCCACGCCGATCCTGACCGCCTCGTCGCCCGAAGGCGCGCGCGACTTCCTGGTGCCCAGCCGCATCCATGCGGGCAAATTCTACGCGCTGCCCCAAGCCCCCCAGCAATATAAGCAATTGCTGATGGTCGCAGGCTTCGACCGCTATTTCCAAATCGCCCCCTGCTTCCGCGACGAAGACCCGCGCGCCGATCGCCTGCCCGGCGAATTCTACCAGCTCGACCTCGAAATGAGCTTCGTCACCCAGGAAGATGTCTGGAACACGATGGAGCCGGTCATCGCCCAGGTGTTCGAACAGTTTGCCGACGGCAAGCCGGTCACCCCCGCAGGCAGCTTCCCGCGCATCCCGCATGCCGAAGCGCTGCTCAAATATGGCAGCGACAAGCCCGACCTGCGCAACCCCATCCTCATCACCGACGTCACCGAGCATTTCGTCGGATCGGGCTTCGGCATCTTCGCCAGCCTGGTGGAGAGCGGCAGCGTTATCCGCGCCATCCCCGCGCCCGGCGCGGGCGCTGGCAGCCGCAAATTCTTCGATGAAATGAACAATTGGGCGCGCGGCGAAGGCTATTCGGGCCTTGGCTATATCAACATCAAGGATGGCGTCCCCGGCGGCCCCATCGCAAAGAACCATGGCGAGGAAGCGACCGCTAAACTCATCGCGGCGCTCGGCCTTGGCCCCAATGATGGCGTGTTCTTCGCCGCGGGCAAGGAAAGCCAGGCGGCCAAGCTGGCGGGCCTCGCCCGCACCCGCGTCGGCGAAACGCTCGACCTGATCGACAAGGACCGCTTCGACCTGTGCTGGATCGTGGACTTCCCCTTCTACGAATATGATGAGGACACCAAGTCGATCGACTTCGCGCACAACCCCTTCTCCATGCCGCAGGGCGGATTGGACGCGCTGAACAACCAGGATCCGCTGACCATCAACGCGTTCCAATATGACATGGTCTGCAACGGCTTCGAAATCGCATCGGGATCGATCCGTAACCAGTCGCCCGAACTGATGGTCAAGGCGTTCGAACTTGTGGGCCTGTCCCAGCAGGATGTGGAGGATCGCTTCGGCGGCCTCTACCGCGCCTTCCAGTACGGCGCGCCGCCGCATGGCGGCATGGCCGCTGGCGTCGATCGCATCGTGATGCTGCTGTGCGGCGCGCAGAATCTGCGCGAAATCACGCTCTTCCCGATGAACCAGCGCGCCGAAGACCTGCTGATGGGCGCTCCCAGTGCCGCCGAGTTCAAGCAACTTCGCGAACTCCACGTCCGCGTCGTGGAGCCGCAGGCGAAGGCATAATCGGCGCTAGCGTCGGAAGACTTGTTCACGCGGAGGCGCGGAGACACGGAGATTTTTCTCGGCGTCCTCTGCACCTCTGCGCGATTATTCTTTTGGATTCACGCAGAGGCGCGGAGACGCGGAGGGATTGCGCAATATCTCCGCGCCTCCGCGTCTCCGCGCGAGTCCCTCTTCTTCTGTCTTCCGCCCGCCACCGCGCAGCCAAATTTGACTTTTCCCGCTTCCAAGCGTTGCCTGCCACAGCAACAGCATAGGAAGCGCCCATGACCATCGACCTTGCCGACTACGAACAGGGCGCGAAATATAAGGGCGACTATGACGCCGACTTGGCTGCCCTCCAGCAGCGCCTCGCCAAGATCCAGGTCGCGCACATATTGCATGGCAAGCGCAGCGTCATCCTGCTGGAAGGCTGGGACGCAGCGGGCAAGGGCGGCATCATCAAGCGGATGACCGCCGATTGGGATCCGCGCTATTATCAGGTCCATCCGATATCCGCCCCGACGCAGGAGGAACGCGACCATCATTTCCTCTGGCGCTTCTGGACGCGCCTGCCCGCCGGGCGCAACATCGCGCTGTTCGACCGCAGCTGGTACGGCCGGGTGCTGGTGGAACGGGTCGAAGGCTTCTGTCCCAAAAAGGACTGGAAGCGCGCCTATGACGAGATCAACGCGTTCGAACGGCAGCAGATCGAAACCGGCACGAACTTCGTCAAACTCTTCGTCCACATCACCCAGGAAACCCAGGACGAACAGCTCGCCCAGCGGCTCGACACCCCCTGGAAACGATGGAAGACCGGTGCCGACGATTATCGCAACCGCGCCCGCCGCGCCGATTATCTCGATGCGATGCACGCCATGTTCAAGAAAACCGACAGCAAGCACGCGCCCTGGCACGTCATCGACAATAATCACCGCAAGGCCGGGCGCATCGCCGCGCTGACCTATGTCGCCGATCGGCTGGAACAGCTGGTGCCGATGGATGTCCCGGATGCCGACCCCGCCGTGGTACAATTGGCGCGCGATGCCTTTGGCTATAAAAGCAAATAAAATCAGCATCTTGTCACAAAACTGTCATCAAATTCTAACCGCGCATTTACCATTGTCCGTCTAAGCCGCTGCCATGTTCGCCGCGCCCGTCATCCTGCCCGACCCGTCGCCCCGGCCCGATCCGCCGCTGGCCGGGTCCGGTCCTGTCATTCGACTGGGTCGCCCGCTCAGCGAGGCGGTGGATTGTTTCCAGCGCGATCCGGCCCTGCGCCTGCTGCCGGTGCTGGACGCAAGCGGTCGGCCCGTCGGCGCGATCTACGAGCGCGACATGCGGCGCATCCTGTTCAATCCCTTCGGCCATGCGCTGTTGCGCAACCCCAGTTTCGGCGGGCGGCTGGACGATCATGTCCGTGCCTGCGCCACCGTCGATCGGACCGCCAGCGTGGAGGCGCTGGTCGACCTGTTCGCCGCCCAGGGCGCGGGCTGCGAAGGGCTGATCGCGACCAGGGAAGGCGTTTATGATGGCGTGCTGGACGGCGCGCTGCTGCTGCGGCTGGCGGCGGAGCGCGATGCGCGAGTGGCGCTGGCGCGGACGGCGAGGGTCGAGCAGATCACGCAGGAAAGCGCCGCCTTCCGCCAGGATATCGCGACGATGATCGCCGACATGGCCGCCATGGCCGAACGGCTATCCGCGCTGGCAGCGCAGGCGGCGGAACGCGCGGCAGGCGACGGCGCGGATTCCGCGGCGATGGCGGTGGCCGCGGCGCAGACGGCCGAGCGGCTGGCGGACGTGGCGTCGGGCGGCAGCGAACTGCACCAACTCTTCCAGGCGATGGAGGCCGAAGCCCAGGCGGCGGGCGCCGCCATCGCCGAAGCCGCATCGCGCAGCCGATCCGGCGTCGCGCGCAGCACCGCGCTGCAAAGCGAAGCGGACGGCATCGGTGAAGTCATCGCCCTGATCGACAGCATCGCCCGCGCCACCGCCATGCTGGCGCTCAACGCAGGCATAGAGGCGGCGCGGGCGGGGGAGGCGGGGCAGGGCTTCGCCGTCGTCGCGCGCGAAGTGAAATCGCTCGCCCAGCAGACCCGCGACGCGGCGGCGGGCATCGCCGGACGGATCGACCATATTCGCATCGCCATCGGCGAAGTCGCGGCGGGCCACGCCCATATGGACGCCACCATGGCCCGCGCCGACCGGCTGTCGGCGGCGGTGTTCGAAGCGGTAGCGCGGCAAAGCGCCTTCAGCCGCGTCATGGCGCAAAGCGTCGCGGAGGCCGGGTCGTCCAGCGCCCATATCCGCACCGGCGCGCGCCAGATCAGCGACAATGCGCAGGCCACCGTCCTGGCCGCGCGCGGGATGCGCGACGTCGCCGATCGGCTGGCGGACGAAGCGCATCGGCTGGAACAGCGCGCAGGCGGCTTCATCACCGCGATCCGCGCCGCCTGATCGCGCAAAACAACGCTGGCATAGCCTGCAAATCGCGCTAGGCTGTCATTCCATAAACACAGCATGTCCCGGTCCGCCGACCATGGTCGACGGCGCGGACCATGCGGCACCATGATAAGGAGAGGACGCCATGCTCGTGATGTTCGTCGGCACCGATCGCACCCAGACTGCGATCAACCCCGCGCAGGTCACCTTCGTTTCCTCGGTCAGCGACGGCACCCGCATCCGCTTCGGCGAAGGGCGCAGCGTCACCGTGACCGAACCGATCGACGCGGTGCTCGACAGCCTGAACCAGGCACTCCGGCCCCACGAATAGAAGCACGCTTGTGCTCCTGCGAAAGCAGGAGCCCAGGGTTCCCAGGCACAGCCCTGTGCGACCCTAGGCTCCTGCGTCCGCAGGCGCACGATCTGCCCTATTCCGCCAGCTTCTTGGCGAGCGCCGCCTCCGCCCGCGCCGCATAACGACGGCACGCGCCGACATCGAGGAACGGATTGGGCGTCCGCCCCTTGCGCAGCCGCGCCAGCTTCTCCGCCTGATCATCGGCCGGGTGAGACGCGATCAGCAGGTCGCACCGCATCGCCTTCACCCGCGCGAAACTGTCGTGAAACGCATCGACGAACGCCCGATGCGCCGGATCGGCAAACCGCCAGACATCGGCCGCGACCGGATTGAGGCTGGAAGCAAAGACGATCGTCCGGCATGCCTTGCCCTCGCACGACCGCCAGCTCCAGCTCATGCTGCCCAGCGTATGGCCCGGCGTCGCATGGGCGGTGACGACGGTGTCGCCCAGCCGGATCAATTCCCCGTCGCGCACGGCGCGCACCTTCGCGACGCCGGGAAAGCGATCCAGCCAGGCCGCCTGCGGATCGTTCGGGTCGCCGCCGCCTTGCCGCAACACCGCGCCGCCGGGCGCGCTGGCGATCACGCGCGCACCGCTGTCCCGCGCCAATGCCGCGATGCCGCCCGCATGATCATAATGGGGTTCGGTGGAGAGGATCAGCTTTACCTGCCTGATCGACACCCCAAGCTGGCGCAGATGCGCCTCGATCTGCGGCACACCCTTGGGCGCCCCGCCATCGACCAGGATCAGCCCGGCGCTGGTGCGGATCATCGCGACGTTCAGATCGGCAAAGCCGACCAGATAGGTCGATCCGTAAAGCCGCGCAGGCACTTGTGGCGCCATCCACTTGACGGGGTCGGGCGCGACCGGCAGCGACGCCGCACCCATGGTCGTCATCCCAGCCAGGCTAATAGCCAGCGCCACCGTCTTCCGCATGATCCTGCCTCCATCTCTCGATGCAGGCGAAGCTGCCCTCTCGGATCGCGGCCCGCAAAACATGATTTCTCGACAGAGCCATGAGCCAGGCTTATGCCTATCTACCCATGGACCGCGCCCAATTGCCCCTCAACGCCTTGCGCGCCTTCGAAGCATCGGCCCGGCATCTCAACTTCACCAAAGCCGCCATCGAACTCTGCGTCAGCCAAGGCGCGGTCAGCCAGCAGGTCGCGCAATTGGAAGCGCGGCTCGGCGCGCCGCTCTTCCGCCGCCTGCCGCGCGGGCTGATGCTGACCGACGAGGGCCGCGCGTTGCTGCCAGTGATGGGCGATGCGCTCGACCGGATCGGCGCGACGCTGGACCGGATAGAGGGCGGCCGCCCGCGCGAAATCCTCAATCTGGGCGTCGTCGGCACCTTCGCGGCGGGTTGGCTGCTCGATCGGCTGGACGATTTTTCGCGCGCCTGCCCGCATGTCGATCTGCGCGTCATGACCAACAATAATCGCGTCGACCTGGCGGGGGAGGGGCTGGACCTCGCCATCCGCTTCGGCGACGGCGCGTGGCACGGCACCCATGCCGATCCGATCCTGCGCGCGCCGCTTGCCCCGCTCTGCACGCCGGACATTGCCGCGCGCCTGCCCGATCCATCGGCGCTCGCCCGCGAAACCCTGCTGCGCTCCTATCGCGCCGACGAATGGCCGCGCTGGTTCGCCATGGCGGGCGCGCCCTGTCCGCCCTTGCGCGGCGCCGTGTTCGACAGTTCGATCCTGATGGTTCAAGCGGCCCTGCGCGGGTTGGGCGTCGCGCTTGCCCCGCCCGCCCTGTTCGCGAGCGACCGCCAGGCCGGACGGCTGGTCCAGCCCTTCGCCGCATCCGTCGATCTGGGCGGCTACTGGCTCACCCGCCTGATGTCCCGGCCGGACAGCCCCGCCATGGCGGATTTTCGAGCATGGCTGATCGCCACCGTCGACCTGGGCTGAACAGGTCCCCGGCGCAGGCCGGGGTCCAGTCCCACCCTCTCAACCTTTGGCCGTTGGCCGAAATCTATCCCGAGCACCTGCCTTGGCAGGCAGTCGGAGGGCAAGGGAACCAAGCAGTCATGCTTAATGGTCACGAATGGCTAGATTGCTGCCATCAACTCACGAAAAGCAAAAACACGCCACAACTGTCCAACTCGCTGTCGCAACCCGAAGCCCGATATACGGGTGCCGTCCTTATATTCACGCGGAGCCGCGGAGACGCGGAGATTTTTTGGAGCGGCCTTCGGCTGAAGAAACCGCCGCGCAGCGGCCCCCAAAACTCTTTGCGCGAACAATCCTCAGACGAATGGCCTCCGCGACTATTCCCCTCCGCGTCTCCGCGTCTCCGCGCGAAAAAATCACACCGGATAGACGATCGCCATCACCTCATATTCCTTCTCGCCTACCGGCAGCATCACCCGCCGCAGGTCGCCCACCGCCGCCCCGCGCAGCGCCCGCGCGATCGGCGATCCCCAGCCGATCCGTCCGGCGTCCACGTCCGTCTCGTCATTGCCGACGATAGTGAGGGTGCGGTGATTGTCGTCCTCGTCCGCGATGGTGACCGTCGCGCCGAAATAGACCCGGCTCTTGTCGGGCTGCTGCCGCGCATCCACGACCTTGGCGTCCTTCATCTTCTTGGACAGCCGCTTCAACTGAAAGTCGATCTCACGCATCCGCTTGCGGCCGTAGAGATAATCGCCATTCTCGCTGCGATCGCCATTGCCCGCCGCCCAACTGACCACCTCCACGATGCGCGGCCGTTCCGTACCCAGCAAATGGTCATATTCGGCGCGCAACTTGGCGAAGCCTTCGGGGGATATGTAGTTGGGATAGGGGGTGGTCATGCCGCTGCCTTATCCGTTGCCGGGGTGGTTACGCAATTTTGTTCGCGCAGAGGCACTGAAGGCTTGAAGTGATGGTTCTCGCGGAGACGCGGGGGCGCGGAGATTAGGGAGCGGCCTTCGGCCGAAGAAGGGGCCGCGCAGCGACACCCAACATTCTGCGCTAAAAACGCCCAGAACAGCCGACCTATCGGCTATCCCCCTCCGCGTCTCCGCGCCTCCGCGCGAACCAAAATCAGCCCGGCGTCGGCTTCCCCAGATAGCGGCTCAGCACCGCGTTCGTCCCCCGGAACTTCGCCCGCTCCGGGTTCATCGCCTCATAGACCACCGCGTTCTCCAGCACCCGCTGCACATAGTTGCGCGTCTCGAAGATCGGGATCTGCTCGATCCAGCGCAGCATGTCGGCACCCGGCACGCGCGGATCGCCATTGGCGCGGACCCATTTGTTCACATTGCCCGGCCCGGCATTATAGGCCGCCACCGCCAGCGGATAGCTGCCGCCATAATAGTCCAGCATCCGCTGGAAATAGCCCGACCCCAGCATGATGTTGTAGCTGGGATCATTGAGCGACGTCGGGGCATAGCTCATCCCCATCTTGCCCGCCTGTTCCCGCGCCGTACCGGGCATCAGCTGCATCAGGCCGCGCGCGCCCGCATGGGAGACGATCTGCCGGTCGAACTGGCTTTCCTGCCGGGCGATGGCGTGGACCATGGTCCAGCTATATTGCGCCTCCGACGGCACCGGCACGCGCGGGAAGGCGGCTTCGCCATAGCCGGTCAGCCCGCTCGACACCGCGCGGCGGCCCACCATCACGCCCATGTCGGGACGGCCGATCCGCTGCGCCAGTTCGGCGGCCAGATAATGATCGGTATCGCTGTCGGCATTGTTGGCGATGGCGCGGGCGAATTTGCTCTGGTCTTCCCAATAGCCCATCTGCCCCAGCGCCTGGACCGCGCGCACGACCGACCGATTGTCGAAGGCCGCGCGTTCCGCCGCCGAAATCGGCACCGGCCGCTCGACCGTGGCGGGAGCGGGGATCGGCCGCCCCAGCCGCTCCAGTGCCAGCTGCCCGTAAAACTGGTCGGGATAGACGCCCGCCTGGTTGAAATAGCTGTTGGCGCTCGCCGCGTCCCCCGCCTGCAACGCGGCGCGTCCCGCCCAATAATAGCCCTTGGACTTGGTCTGGGGCGATTTCGCCGCATCGGCATAGCGGCGGAACATCGTCACCGCGTCGGTCGGGCGATTGAGGTTGTAGAATGCCGTGCTGCCCGCCAGCCAGGCTAGGCTGGTATAATCGTCGCGCACGCCGATCGGCTGGATGCTGACATCGGTGCCCGGCGGGATCGCATCGTCGATCTTGCTGGCGATGCCATAGGCAAAGCTCCACTGGCTGTCATTGGCCGCGCCGCGCGCCTGGTCCAGCAGCGTCTCGTAGAATTTCTCGGCATTGCTCGGCCGGTAGGTCAGCGTGCCCCGGTTCGCCAGATATTGCCGCGCCGCGACCCAATTGCCGCTGTCGCGCAGCCACAGCGCCTTGTCGGCGATGAAACCCCCGTCATTCGCGCCCATCGCTTCGGCCGCCTGCATCAGGCTGGCGGCGACGGGGGATTTGCGGCGGAAGGCGATCCGCGCCTGAAACACCGCGCGCCGCGCCGGACTGGCATAGGCGATCATCCGCGACGCGCCATTGATGTCGTTCGCCCACAACAGCGCATCAGTGCGCTGGTCATGGTCGGCGGGCGTCAGGCTGGACCCGAACAGCGAGAGCAACCGCGCTTCGTCGGTGGGGCTGAGCGATCCGCCGATCCACGCATTGCGCGCGGCGACCCGCGCCTCGTCCATCCGGCCCAGCTGCATCAGCGCCACCGCGTTGCGGGCATGCCCCGTCGGCGTGCGCGCGGGGAAGCGGGCGAAGAAACCGGCGACCTGATTGGGATCGAAACTGTCGGGGTTGATCCCCGTCTCCGCCAGCCGCCGCATCCGGTCCTCGCCCGGCCAGCCGGGATTGGCGACGATGAAGCTGGCATAGGTGGAAAAGCCCAGCCCGTCGCTCTGTTGCAGCGCGCGCCACTGGTTGATCGTCCCGGTGATGCTACTGTCCTGCGCCACGCCGACCCGGCTTTGCGCCTGCTGCCAGGGGCTGGGCTGGCTGCTCTGGCCGGGCAGGGGCTGAACCATCGGCCCGGACGTGGTGGGATATTCGGGCGGCACGCGCTGCACCGTTTCGGTCTGGGCGTCGGCACCGGCGGTCATGAGCAACAGGGCGATAAGGGGCATACGGATCAGATAACTTTCGATAATGGGTGACGTCGCCATGCTGGACATTATCGCAAATGCATCCTTATCACGCCCTGAATGACGCGCTATAGCGCGCCGCTTGACCGATTATGCCCCGGCCGCCCGGAGAATTGAAGGAGTTTTATCATGTTTTCCGGCTCGATTCCGGCTCTGGTGACCCCGTTTCGTAACGGGTTGGTCGATGAGGCGGCGTTTCGCGCGCTGGTGGACTGGCAGATCGCGGAAGGATCGAGCGCGCTCGTTCCCTGCGGCACCACCGGCGAAAGCGCGACGATGACGGTGGAGGAGCATAACCGGGTCATCGCCATCTGCGTCGATCAGGCCGCTGGGCGCGTGCCGGTGATCGCGGGCTGCGGCTCCAACGACACGCGAATCGCGCTGGAACATATGTATGCGGCGCAAGCCGCTGGCGCGAACGCCGCGCTGGTCGTCGCGCCCTATTATAACAAGCCCAACCAGGACGGCGTCTATCAGCATTTCGCCTATCTCGCCGAACGCTGCGACCTGCCGATCGTCCTGTATAATGTGCCTGGCCGCACCATCACCGACATCGGCGTGCCGGTCATGTATCGCCTGGCCGAAGAATATCAGTCGATCGTCGGGATCAAGGACGCCACCGGCAATCTGGGGCGCGTCACCGCCCAGCGCCTGGCCTGCGGTCCTGATTTCTGCCAGCTGTCGGGCAATGACGAAACCGCGCTGGGCTTCAATGCGATGGGCGGGACCGGCTGCATCAGTGTCACCGCCAATGTCGCGCCGCGCCTGTGCGCCGATTTCCAGGCCGCCTGCGCCGCGCATGACTGGGATGGCGCCTTGGCGTTGCAGGATCGCCTTTATCCGCTGCACGACGCGCTGTTCAGCGATTCTTCACCCGGCCCGGTCAAATATGCGCTCACCCGCATCCGCGCCGACATGCCCAGCGACGTCCGCCTGCCGATCACCTGGCCGTCGGAATCGAGCCGGGCGGCGGTCGATCGGGCATTGGAAATCGCAGGCCTCGTGTAAAGTCGTGGCCGGTGGCCCATATGCTGTGGCCCCCTATAGTGAAATGAGTAGTTAGACAGTCATGGCCCGCCCCCGCACCGCAACCTTCGACAAGAAGAAGATCGTCGCCGAAAACCGGCGCGCGAAGTTCGACTATTTTATCGAGGATGTGTTCGAGGCGGGCATCGCCCTGCAGGGGACCGAGGTGAAAGCCCTGCGCGGTGGCGAGGGCAATATCGCCGAAAGCTATGCCGAGGTGAAGGGCAACCAGGTCTTCCTGGTGAACAGCAACATCCCCGAATATAGCCACGGCAACCGCGAAAATCATGAGCCCAAGCGCCCCCGCAAGCTGTTGTTGCATGAGCGCGAGATCGAAAAGATGCACAGCGCGGTGTCGCGCAAGGGCATGACGCTGGTCCCGCTGATGGTCTATTTCAACAGCCAGGGCCGGGCCAAGATCGAACTAGCGCTGGCCAAGGGCAAGCAGACCCACGACAAGCGCGAGACGATCAAGGACCGCGACTGGAAGCGCGACCAGCAGCGCATCATGCGGGACAAGGGCTGATGAGCCGCCTGACCCGCTGGTGGCACGCCAATTGCCCGACCCGCGAGTCGCTGGAGCAGAGTCGCGTCCTGGCCCCCGTCGCCCATCGCGTGCTGGAACCCTCGCTCTGGCGCTTCACCCGCCGTTCGGTACCGCGCGGCGTGGCGCTCGGCCTGTTCGTCGGCATCTTCCTGCTGATCCCGGGCGTCCAGATTGCAGGGGCGGCGCTACTCGCCCTGCCGTTCCGCGCCAATATCCCGGTCGCCGCGGCGATGACCTTCCTGTCCAATCCCGCGACCACGCCGCTGATCCTGATGGCGTCGGTGTGGCTGGGCAACTGGATGCTGGGGCGCAGCGCCGACGCGACCGGCTTCATGGCGCTGGTCGACGGCCATGCCACCGTGCGCCAATGGACCGCCTGGCTCCTGTCCGAAGCGGCACCCGCCATGCTGCTCGGCCTCTTCCTGATCTCGGTCGCCAGCGCCATCATCGGCTACGTCCTGGCCGACTGGTTCTGGCGTCGGCGCATGGGCCGGAAATGGCAGGCGCGCAAATTGAGGATTGGCAAGGTCCACCAAAGCAGCGCATTGGAGAAAGCCGCCGGCGTCTGACGCCGGGCGTCATGTGCAAGCTGGCTCAGGGGTATCGGGTTGAAAAGAGGTGAAGAGGCCTGGTTGATCCAGCCGCGATCGCGCTTGGCGTTGCCGCTGCTGATCCTGGCTGCCCTCGCCTCCGCCGCGCTCGTGCTCTATGCCGTGGGCAGTTGGCCGCTCGCCGCCGGTTTCGCCGCGACGATCCTGACCGCCGCCGCGCTGACCAGCTGGTATCGCCATGTCTTTCCCACCCCCGTGTCCGATCGCGAAGCGACGCCAGACTGGACCGTCGCCCGCGTCGCCGCCGACGCGTCCAGCATGGCGATTGCCGTCACCGATCGCGCCGGGCGGCTGGTCTGCGCCAGCGACCTGTTCGGCGAATGGTTTCCGGGTTATCCCGCTCCGCCCGGCGTCACCGGCGACGCCGCCCTGACCGATACCCTGTCCGCCGCCGCCCGCGCCGCCTGGCGCGATGGCGATGCGAGGCAAGAGGGCGTGGCCCAGGGCGCGCTGCGTCTGGACGTCGACATCGCCCGCACCGGCCGGTCGGAAGATTATCTGCTCTGGCGCTTCACCCCGGTGCGCCAGCCCAGCGCCCTGGACGATGTCAATCGCTTCTTGACCGGGGAAGCGGGCCGCCAGCTGGGCGAAGCGGGCATCATGGCGGTGCTGATCGGCGGGGAAGGCCGCATCCGCGCCGCCAACGGCGCTTTCCTGCTGCGTGCGGCCGGGCGGATCGACGCCAACATCAACGGGCGCGATTTTGCTGCCCATATGCGGGTGGACGACAAGGGGCGGCTGTTTCTGGCGCGCGAGGAGCAGGGCGGCCTGCCGCTGCGCCTGCTTCAGGTGCCCTTGAAGCGCGCCGCCCAGCCCAACGGGTCGCAGGCGTCGATGCAGGATGGGCCGATGCTGCTCCTGCTGATCGACGAACCGGCGGGCGGCGGCGGCACGTCGGCGCTCTCCTATATCGAAACCTTGCTTTCGCTCCTGCCCTTCGGCCTCGCCATGGCCGACCGCGACGGCCGGGTGCTCTTCCTCAACAACGCCTTCGCCCGCGTCGCCGGTTTGAAGGACGGCGAAAAGCCGAGCTACCCCGGCGACCTCGTCGTGCGGGAGGATCAGGCCGCGGTGGCCGACGCGGTGCGCCGTTTCGCCGTCGGCCCACAAATGTCCGGTGACATCGCGGTGCGGATGCGCGACACGCCCGACGATCCGGTCGCGCTCAGCCTGGCGGGCGTGCGCGGCCTGGGCGAAGCGGCGGTGCTGCTCAGCCTCAAGGACAATAGCGAGGAGAGCAAGCTCAAGCGCCAGGTGGCGCAGGCGACCAAGATGCAGGCGATCGGCCAGCTGGCGGGCGGCGTCGCGCATGATTTCAACAATATCCTGACCGCGATCATCGGCCATTGCGACCTGATGCTGATGCGCCATACGCCCGGCGACAGCGACTATGACGATATCCAGCAGGTCAAATCGAACAGCAATCGCGCCGCAGGCCTGACCCGCCAGCTACTCGCCTTCTCCCGCCAGCAGACCTTGCGCCCGCAAATCTTGCAGCTGCCCGATATCGTCGCCGACGTCTCCAATCTGCTCAAACGCCTGCTGGGCGAAAATGTGAAGCTGGACGTCACCCATGGCCGCAATCTGGGCGCCCTGCGCGCCGACCCCGGCCAGCTGGAACAGGTGATCGTCAACTTGGCCGTCAACGCGCGCGACGCCATGCCCGAAGGCGGCACCGTCAATATCCAGACCTATGCCGTCCCCGCGATCAAGGTGCGCGAAATGCGCCAGCAGATTTTGCCGGTGGGCGATTATACCGCGCTGCGCGTGTCCGACACCGGCCTTGGCATCCCGCCCGACATATTGGCGAAGATCTTCGAACCCTTCTTCACCACCAAGGAATTGGGCAAGGGCACGGGCCTGGGCCTCTCGACCGTCTATGGCATCGTCAAACAGTCGGGCGGCTATATCTTTGCCGAATCCGAACTGGGGCGCGGCGCCAGCTTCGTCATCTACCTGCCCGTCTATGCCGGCGCCGATGTCGATCAGCCCGCCCCGGTCAAGGCCGCCACGCCGCGCGCCGAAACCTGGGGCACCGGCACCGTGCTGCTGGTGGAGGATGAGGATATGGTCCGCGCCGTCGCCGAACGCGCGCTGACGCGCCAGGGGTATAAGGTGCTGACCGCCAATGACGGCGAACAGGGGCTGGAAGTCCTCAATGGCGCGGAAAAGATCGACCTGCTCATTTCCGACGTGGTCATGCCCAATATGGATGGCCCCGCCATGGTTGCAGAGGCCCGCCGCGCCTATCCCGACCTGCCGGTGCTGTTCATGTCCGGCTATGCCGAAGAACAGCTGCGCAAATCGATCGACATCGCCAACGTCCTGTTCCTGCCCAAGCCTTTTTCCGTCAACCAGCTGGCCCAGGCTGCCCGCGATGCCATGGCCGTACATCCGGCAGCGAAATGATCTTGCGCGGGATCAAGGTGAATATGCTGGGCAAGTCGGCGGTGATCGGTTAGCGAGTTGGTTGGATTAGCGAGGATCGCGCAGCATGTCGGACGCCAAGAGCATATTGATTGTCGAAGACGAAGCGATGATCGGCATGATGCTGGAGGATTATCTCGACGCACTGGGTTACCGGTTGCACGCCGTGGCGGCGACTGTCGATGAAGCCTGCGACCATGCGCGCGAAGGCGGGTTCGACGCCGCTCTGGTCGATTGCAATCTGCAGGGCGAAAAAAGCTGGCCGGTGGCCGATATATTGGCCGAACGCGGCGTGCCCTTCGTCTTTGCGACCGGCGGCATGGCTGACGACCTGCCATCCACGCATGCCACGCGCCCCACGCTCGCCAAGCCTTTCACCATCGGCGCGGTCGAACGCGCGCTGGGCAAGATCCTGAGCGAATAAGCATTTTGCCGCGCGGATAGGAAATTTCCGTTCCCCTCTTGTTCTTATAGAACAAACAGGATACATCATCGCCAAGGCGCCGAATATTCGTGCGCTCTCCGCTTGACAGGAGGTAGGCCGATGACCGCAATGCTCTCACTCATCGATTCCAAGAAGAACGGGACAATGGACAGACAGAAAGCATTGGACGCGGCGCTCGCGCAGATCGACCGCGCCTTCGGCAAAGGCTCCGCCATGAAGCTGGGCAGCCGCGAAAAGCTGGAGATCGAAGCGATTTCCAGCGGTTCGCTGGGCCTGGACATCGCGCTCGGCATTGGCGGCCTGCCCAAGGGACGGATCATCGAGATTTACGGCCCGGAAAGCTCGGGCAAGACGACGCTGGCGCTGCATGTCATCGCCGAAGCGCAAAAGGGCGGCGGCACCGCGGCGTTCGTGGACGCCGAACATGCGCTCGACCCTGGCTATGCCAAGAAGCTGGGCGTCGATATCGACGAACTGATCGTGTCGCAGCCCGATACGGGCGAACAGGCGCTGGAAATCGTCGATACGCTCGTGCGTTCCAACGCCATCGACGTGCTGGTGATCGACTCGGTCGCCGCTTTGGTGCCGCGCGCGGAAATCGAAGGGGAAATGGGCGATAGCCATGTCGGCCTGCAGGCGCGCCTGATGAGCCAGGCGCTGCGCAAGCTGACCGGTTCGATCTCGCGATCCAAGTGTATGGTGATCTTCATCAACCAGGTGCGCATGAAGATCGGCGTGATGTACGGTAACCCGGAAACCACGACCGGCGGCAATGCGCTCAAATTCTACGCTTCGGTCCGTCTCGACATCCGCCGCACCGGCCAGATCAAGGATCGCGACGATATCGTCGGCAACGCGACCCGGGTGAAGGTGGTCAAGAACAAGGTCGCGCCGCCCTTCAAGCAGGTCGAATTCGACATCATGTATGGCGAAGGCATTTCCAAGATCGGCGAAATTCTCGATCTGGGCGTCAAGGCCGGGGTGGTCGAGAAATCGGGCGCCTGGTTCTCCTACGACTCGATCCGCATCGGGCAGGGGCGTGAGAATTCCAAGACCTATCTCAAGGAACATCCCGAACTGGCGGACAAGCTGGAAAAGGCGATCCGCGGCAAGACCGAAGAGGTCGCGGAAAAGATGATCACCGGACCCGATGCGGAGGATGATGGCGAATAAGCCTTGCGACAGCCCCCGGCCGGATCAGCCGGGGTGCGGTCCATGGCCCTCGCCCGCCTTGCGCATCACGCTCTGAAAAGGCCCGCCGCGTCCCCGCGCGCGACGGGCCTTTTACCGTGGTCGCAGGATGGCGGTCCGGCGGGATGGGACTTTACGATAGGACCATCGGCACGCAATAAAATGACGAAATGGCCGGGAAATGTGCGAAGTTAAAGCCCGATGACGTTACGTGGCTCGCTCGCTTCGAACGAAGTTGCCGCAGCGATCTGAACGCATTTGCACCCAGCCGATCTTTGCGGCGGAACATTCGGCAAGGGCAGGCTTTCATGCCCCGTCCATCGCGTCCTGCCGCACATTGAGCAGTCCACGTCCGCCATCTTCGCCTCACGCTCACCGACCTGTCGCCAACCCCCTTGCTAAGCCGCTGCAGCACCACGATGCTTGCACGGACGCGCCGATTCGACCCGTCCCCTCACACACCGGAACCCATCCCATGCGCGTCGCCATCGAAGCGATCCTCGACTATGATTTCGCCGAACCCACCGACGTGCTGCTCGCGGTCGAAGCAGCGGCGCTGCCCGACCAGCGTGTCGTCAGCCAGTCGCACATCATCGACAATGCCGGTCCGCTGACCAATAAGGTCGGCGGCAGCGGCATCGGCCGTCGCACCTGGACCCGCACCGGCACCGGCCGGATGCTCAGCACCTATCGCGCGACCATGGATGTCGAACGCCCGACGGTCGACATCGCCAGCCTGTCCAAAAGCCCGCTGCCCAGCCTGCCGGAAGATGTGCTGCCCTTCATCTGGCCCAGCCGCTATTGCGAAGCCGACCGTTTCGGCAGCTTCGTCAGCAGCCATTTTCCCGACCTGGAAGGCGGCGCGCTGGTACAGGCGCTGGTCGACTGGGTGCATGACAATCTCGTCTATGTGCCGGGCAGTTCGGACATCACCACCACGGCCGCCGATACCTTCGTCGCCCAGCAGGGCGTCTGTCGCGACTTCGCGCATCTGACCGCCGCCCTGATCCGATCGCGCGACATCCCCGCCCGGCTGGTGTCGGTCTATGCGCTCGGCCTCGATCCGCCAGACTTCCACGCGGTGGTCGAAGTCTGGCTCGACGGCGCGTGGCACATCGTCGATTCGACGGGCCTGGCGCCGGTCGAGACCATGGTCCGCATCGCCGTGGGCCGCGACGCGACCGACATCGCCTTCATGACCGTCTTCGGCGGCGCGATGATGAACGCCCAGTCGATCACGGTCACGCAGGTCTAGGAAACCGAAACACTATAACCCCAGCACCAACAGAAGCGGTCGCGCCCGCGCGACCGCTTCCGCCCCCGGCAAGTTTCCCGGTTCCCTCCACCGCCTCGCCAGCCTACACCGGCGCATGTGAACGATCCGCAGGCCATCGACCTCCATGATCTGGCCGTCATCGGCGGCGGGGTGAATGGCTGTGGCATCGCCCGGGACGCCGCCGGGCGCGGCGCGCGCGTCCTGCTGCTGGAACGCGGCGACCTGGCCAGCGGCACGTCGTCGGCATCGACCAAGCTCATCCACGGTGGCCTGCGCTATCTGGAGCATCGCGCCTTCGGTCTGGTCCGCGAATCGCTGGCGGAGCGCGAACGGCTCTGGGCGATCGCCCCGCACATCATCCATCCGATGCGCTTCGTACTGCCCTGGACCAGGGGGCTGCGCCCGCGCTGGCTGCTGCGCCTGGGCCTCTTCCTCTACGACCATATCGGTGGCCGCCGGGCCTTGCCCGCGACGCAGACAATCGACCTGCGCCGCCATGTCGCCGGAGCCGCGCTGAAGCCCGGCTTCGGGACCGGCTATTGCTATTCGGACGGTTGGGTGGACGACGCCCGGCTGGTCGTACTCAACGCTCGCGACGCAGCGGACCGGGGCGCGCAGGTCCATACCCGCACTGCAGTCGTAAAATTGACCCGCGCCGCCCATCACTGGCGGATCACGACCCGAACGGCGCAGGGTGAAGACGCCATCTTCCACGCCCGCGCGATCGTCAACGCCACCGGCCCCGCGGTGCTCGACCTGCTCGACCGTGCCGATCGACCGACCGGGCGCCATATGCGGCTGGTGCGCGGATCGCATATCGTCGTCCCGCGCCTGTTTACCCACGACTTCGCTTATTTCTTTCAGCTGCCGGACGGCCGCATCTTCTTCGCCATCCCCTATGAACGCGACTTCACGCTGATCGGCACCACCGACCGCGATCATGATGGCGGGCTGGACCATGTCGTCGCCAGCGCCGAGGAAATCGCTTATCTGTGCGACGCGGCCAATCGCTATTTCGAGCACGCCATCACCCCGACCGATGTGATCTGGTCCTATGCCGGTGTCCGGCCGCTGATCGATGACGGGTCGGATCGGCCGGAGGCGGCGACGCGGGGCTATCAGCTGGATCTGGACGGAGGATCGGACCGGCCCGTGCTGCTCAGCGTCTTCGGCGGCAAGATCACCACCTACCGCCATCTCGCCGCCGAAGCGGTGGATCGGCTCAAACCCTATCTGCCCGCGCTCCATGGCGGCGACTGGACCGCAAACGCGCCACTGCCCGGCGGCGATTTCCCGATGACCGGCCTGCCCACACTCGTCGCAGACCTGACACGGGACTACCCATTCCTGGAGCCCGCGACAATCGACCGGATCGCCCGCGCCTATGGCACGCGGGCGCGCGCCTGGCTGGGGCAGGCGACCGACAAAGCCGGACTGGGGCAGGATTTCGGCCATGGTTTGAGCGAAGCGGAGATACGCTATCTGATGCAGCAGGAATGGGCGCAGACCAGCGAGGATATCCTCTGGCGGCGCAGCAAGCTGGGCCTGCGCCTCGACCCGGCGCAGGTCGCCCATCTGGCGCAACGGTTGAGGGAGAGGGCATGAGCGAGCGTCATCTGCTGGTGCTGGACGCGGGCACCACGTCAACGCGGGCGATGCTCTATGCGCCGGATGGCGCGCGCGTGGGCATGGCGCAGGCGGACCTGACCCAATATTATCCGCAACCCGGCTGGGTCGAACATGACGCCGCCGAAATCTGGACGCGCACGCTGGCATGCGCCCGGCAGATGGTGGCCCAAGCTGGCGGCGCAGACCGGATCGCCGCGATCGGCATCACCAACCAGCGCGAGACGGTGGTCGCCTGGGATCGGGCCAGCGGCGATCTCATCGGTCGGGCAATCGTGTGGCAGGACCGGCGCACCGCCGATCACTGCGCGGCGCTGCGGGAAGACGGCCATGAAGCGATGGTCCAGCGGCGCACCGGGCTGGTCCTCGATCCCTATTTCTCCGCGACCAAGATGCGCTGGATGATCGACCATCGGCCGGACGTGGCCGCGGCGGGCGACCGGCTGGCCTTTGGCACGGTGGAAAGCTGGCTGGTGTGGAAACTGACCGGCGGCCTGCATATCAGCGACGCCAGCAATGCCAGCCGGACCCAGTTGATGGCGCTGGACGGGGCGGGATGGGACGCGGGGCTATGCGATCTCTTCGGCGTGCCGCCATCCGCCCTGCCGGAGATTGTCGATAATGCAGGCAATTTCGGCGCGACCCTACCCGACTGGCTGGGTGCCGCGATCCCGCTGTGCGGGCTGGCGGGGGATCAGCAAGCCGCGACCATCGGGCAGGGCTGCCTTTCGCCCGGCGCGGTCAAGGCGACGCTGGGCACCGGTGCCTTCGTGCTGGCGCCGGTGGGGCAGGCCGTCCCGACCTCCGCGAACCGGCTGCTCGCGACGATCCTCTATCAGATCGGCGGCACGCGCCACTATGCGCTGGAAGGATCGATCTTCGTCGCGGGCAGCCTGATCCAGTGGCTGCGCGACGGCATCGGCCTGATCGCCGCCGCCGCTGATACCGATGCGATCGCACGATCCGTGCCGGACAATGGCGGCGTGTTCCTGCTGCCCGCCCTGTCCGGGCTGGGCGCGCCCCATTGGCGGCCGGCGGCGACCGGCACGATCAGCGGCCTGACCCAAGGCACGGGCCGCGCGCATATCGTGCGCGCCGCGCTCGAATCGATGGCGCATCAGGTGCATGACCTGGCCGCCGCCTTTGCGGCCGATGGCGCGCCGTGGCACCGGCTGCGCATCGATGGCGGGATGAGCGCCAATGACTGGATCGCGCAGGATATGGCGGACATGCTCGATCTGCCGGTCGAGCGCCCGACCGATGTCGAAACGACGGCGCGGGGGGCCGCGATGTTGGCGGGGGTCGGCTGCGGCCTGTTCGCGTCGCTCGACGCGGCCAGCAGCATGGCGGCGGCACGCGCAGCATTCGCGCCCATCCTGTCGGCGCAGGCGAGGTCGCAGCGCCTGGCGGGATGGCGCGCGCTATTGGCGCAGACGGCGTGACCGCGATACTATATGGATGGAATGCTTGGCTGAAGCTCTGTCCACCCATCCGAGCAAAGCCCGGTGAAATGGTGATCCCAACGGGATTCGAACCCGTATCGCTGCCGTGAAAGGGCAGTGTCCTAACCGTTAGACGATGGGACCTCATGCAATGCCGACTGGGCGGCGCTGCGAAGCGAAGGCGCAATTAGGCGGGGACGACAAAAGGGTCAACCCCCTAAAGCCAAGAAAATTGCGCAACCGTCGGGTCGCCCCTCAATCCGCCCAGGCGGCATCCTCCAGATGCAGTTCGGCGGCCGGGCGGCTGCCCCAATCGTCGATCTTCGCCTTGCCCGCGACCCATAGCTTGCGGTCGCGCGGTGCGCCCAATATCGCCTGGCCCAGATCGGTTTCGGCCTGGCGAAAGGCGATCGTCTTGATCGACCGGCCATCGTCCCCGCTCATGATCGCGCGCAAATGACCATTGCCTACCACATCGGCCTTGATCACGCGCATCGGTCCGGCGGCGATCAGCGGAGCGGGCCAGCCCGCGCCATAGGGGCCGCCCTGTTCGATCGCGGCGACGAAATCCGGGTTGACTCCGGCGGGCGCCAATACCGCGTCGATCAGCAACGCCCGGTTGTCGCGCGCCTTGGCAACGGCGGCGGAGAGCCGTTCGTCCAGATAGTCGGCGAGCGCATCGATCCGGTCCGCCGCTACCGTCAATCCTGCCGCCATCGCATGGCCGCCGCCCGCGACCAGCAGGCCGCTATCCTTGGCCGCCATCACCGCTGCGCCCAGGTCCACGCCGGAGATGGAACGGCCCGATCCCTTGCCCACGCCCTGCTCATCGACCGCAATGACAATGGCCGGGCGTCCCGCCTTTTCCTTGATCCGGCCCGCGACGATGCCGATGACGCCGGGATGCCAGCCTTGGCCGGATATCACCGCGACCGCGCGATTGCCCTGCGCGGCCAACAAGGCTTCGGCCTGCTCCTGCACCGTCGATTCGATCGCGCGGCGCTCCTCATTATATTGATCGAGCTGCGCGGCGATCCGCGCCGCTTCCTCCGGGTCTTGCGTCGTCAGCAGCCGCACGCCCAGATCTGCCTGCCCCACGCGCCCGCCCGCATTGATGCGCGGGCCAAGCGCGAAACCCAGATCGTGGCATAGCGGCGCACGGGTCAGGCGGCTGGCGTCGATCAGCGCGGCCAGGCCGATATTGTGGCGCTTCGCCATCACCTTCAGTCCCTGCGCCACGAAGGCGCGGTTGAGGCCTTTCAATTGCGCCACGTCCGCCACCGTGCCCAGCGCGACGATATCGAGCAATTCCATCAATGCCGGTTCGCTGCGGCTGGCGAACCAGCCGCGCGCCCGCAACACCCGCACCAGCGCTGCGCCCAGCAGGAAGGCGACGCCAACCGCGGCCAGATGCCCATGGACCGCCGCGCCGTCATTCTCGTCCAGCCGGTTGGGGTTCACCAGCGCAAAGGCTTCGGGCAGCGTAGTCGAACATTTATGATGATCGACCACGACGACATCGACACCGGTCGCCTTGGCCATCGACAGCGCTTCGAACGCCTGCGCACCGCAATCGACCGTGACGATCAGGGTCGCGCCTTCGCCAGCCAGCCGCACCAGCGCCGCGCCGGACGGGCCATAGCCTTCCATCAGCCGGTCGGGAATATAGGGCTTGGCATGCAGGCCCAAGTCGCGCAGCAGCCGGATCAGCAGTGCCGCGCTGGTCGCGCCATCCACGTCATAGTCGCCGAAGATGCGCACATCTTCCCCGGCCTGCACCGCGTCGGCCAGCCGATCGGCCGCCGCGTCCATGTCCCGGAACAGGCTGGGATCGGGCATGAACTGGCGGATCGTAGGGTTGCGATGCGCGTCCACCGCATCGCGCGGGCAACCGCGCGCCAACAGCAATTGCGTCACCAGATCGTCGGGCAGATAGCCCGCGTCGCGGCCGTCCGCGCTGCCACCCCGCCAGCGCCAGGGCTGGCCGGAAATCGATCGTGCAATGTTGAGGGCAAATGTCATGTCCCCGCTCTAGCCGTCCGCGAGTTACGAGGGAAGCGCGGCAAATCATGACGAAGGTGGAACCGTCGCAACCCTTTGGGCGTATTGCCTCTTTAGCGGGCTTGTGAAATGCATGGGTCCGAAAAGGGGGCAATGCAGGTTCATGGATAGACGACAGGCATATCATGTCCGGCGGATCATCGCCGTGGCGTTGATGACGGCCTCGTCCCTACCTTTGATGGCCCTCGCCCAGACGAAGCCTGCCTCCGATCCCAGCCTGCCCTATGAAGCCACGCAGGATGAAGAGCCGATCCTGCCGGACGATCAGTTCGACGCCCGCCTGCCCAAGGTGCAGGGCACCGATGCCAATGCGCCCTTGCCCTCGATCGACAGCTGGATCGACCAGCAGATGCCCCAGCAGACTGGCGCGCAGACGGAATTGCCGCCAGCCACCGATCCCGCCGAAGAGAAAGAGCTGGCACAGCCGCTGCCGCCGCTCGACAGCGTGACCGTGCCCGCCAATGTCGCGGACGACAACAGCCCGGACGTCAAGCAGCCCGACATACGCTACGCCACCACCATAGAAGGGTTCGGCAAGACCGGGCTGGAGGATGAATTCCGCGCCGAATCCGCGCTGGTCAAGGGCAAGGGCAAGGCGGAAACCGCCGCCATGGTGCAGGCCCGCGCGCAGGAAGATGAGAAGCTGGCGACCCGCCTCTTCTATTCGCAGGGCTATTATGACGCGACCGCCCTCGCCAGCCTGGACCAGAGCGGCGACGGCACGCTGAAGGCGGTCATTTCCGTGACCCCGGGCAAGCGGTACAAGATCGGCGCGATCGTCATCACCGCCGATGCCACCGTGCCCCCCACGCTGGTGCGCGACAGCCTGCCGCTCAAGACCGGCGACTATATCGTCGCCACCACGGTCGAAGGGGCAGAGGCGAATGTCGCCTTGCGCCTGCCCGAACAGGGCTATGCCTTCGCCAAAGTAGGCCAGCGCGACATCTTGCTCGATCCCGCGACGGTGACGGGCGACTATACGCTGTCGGTCGAAACCGGTCCGCGCGGCACGTTCCGTAAGATCACCACCAGTGGCGACAAACAGGCGTTCGGCGCCGACCATATGGAGGTCATCAAGCGCTACAAGCCGGGCGAACTTTACGACAGCCGCAAGGTGGACGACCTGCGCAAGGCGCTGGTCGCAACCGCCCTGTTCTCCAGCGTGTCGGTGGAGCCGGTGCGGACTGGTGAGGCGGGGCCGGACGGCACCGAATATGTCGATCTGGCCGTCGAGCAGGAAGCCGGGCCGCCCCGCACCTTGGCGGGCGAAGCGGGCTATGGCACCGGTCAGGGGTTCCGGGCGGAGGCGACCTGGACCCACCGCAACTTCTTCCCGCCCGAAGGCGCGTTGATCGGCGGCGTCATCGCAGGCACGCAAGAACAAGGCGTGTCGGGCACCTTCCGTCGGTCCAATGCTGGCAAGCGCGACAAAACCTTCCAGGTCGGCGCTACGCTGAACCATCAGAATTACAACGCTTATGAGGCGTTCACCGCTGGCCTCAATATCGGCTGGTCGCGCCAATCGACGCCGATCTTCCAGAAACGCTGGACCTACAGCTATGGCGCGGAAATCCTGCTGACCAACGAGCAGGTGGTGATCGATCCGACCACCGCGGACAAGACGCGGCGCACCTATTTCATCGGCGGTCTGCCGGTGCAGATCGGCTATGACCGGTCGAACGACCTGCTCAACCCGACCAAGGGCTTCCGCGCCAATCTGCGCGCCGAACCGGAAGGGTCTTTGCAGGGCAATTTCTCGCCCTATCTGCGCGCCAGCTTCGACCTGACCGGCTATTATCCGGTGTCCGACAGCCTGGTGATCGCCGGTCGAGCCAAGGTCGGCACGATCAGCGGCGTCAGCCGCGCCGACGTTGCCCCATCCCGGCGCATCTATGCCGGTGGCGGCGGGTCGGTGCGCGGGTTCGGCTATCAGGAATTGGGGCCGAAGGACGCCAACGACGATCCGATCGGTGGCCGGTCGGTCAATGAATTTGCGGTCGAGGGCCGCTATCGCTTCGGCAATTATGGCGTGGTCGCCTTCGTGGACGCCGGTCAGGTCTATGAAAGCTCGATCCCGCAATTTTCCGACATGCGCTACGGCGTCGGCTTGGGCGGGCGCTTCTATACCAATTTCGGTCCCTTCCGCGCGGACATCGCCATGCCGATCAACCGGCAGCCCGGTGAATCGAAGTTCGCGCTCTATATCGGCATCGGGCAGGCCTTCTGATGGCGCAGGACGACACTATGCCCCCCGCTGACGAAGCAACCCGGACGGTCGTGATCCGTGAAAAGCGTCCGCTATGGCAGAAGATCGCGATCGGCGTGGTTGGCCTGCTCGTCGCGCTGGTGGTGCTGGCGGGCGGCCTTTTGCTCGGCCTCAACACCCAGCCGGGCAAGAAATTCTTGATCCAGCAGATCGCCGCGCTGCAGATGGAATCGGGCATGAAGATCGAGGTCGGCCGCATCGATGGGTCGATCTACAGCGACATGACGATCCACGACTTGGTGCTGCGCGATCCCAAGGGCGTGTTCGCGGTCAGCCCGAAGGTGCATGTGATCTGGCGACCGTTCCGCTACGTCAATAACCATATCTCCGTCAGCCTGCTGGAAACGCCGCTGGTGGTGCTGGCGCGCAGCCCACAATTCAACCAAACTCCGACCGATCCCAACGCGCCGATCCTGCCGGACCTCGACATCGACGTCGATCGGATGAAGATCGGCAAGTTCATCCTGGCTAAGCCGGTGATCGGGCAGAAGCGCGAAATTGCGATCGACGGCGTCACCCATATCGCCGACGGCCGCGCCATCCTGTCCGCCGATGCCATCGTCGATAGCGGCGACCGGTTGCAGGCGAAGCTGGACGCGGTACCGGACCAAAATCGTTTGGCGATGAGCGGCACGCTGACCGCGCCCAAGGGCGGCGTGATCGCGGCCATGACCGGGCTGACCGATGGCGTCACGGCGACGCTGGACGGCAAGGGCACATGGCAGGCGTGGGACGGGCGGATCGTGGCCACCTCGCCCAAGGGCGAACTCGCCAATATCGCACTGGCCGCGCGGGACGGCAATTTCACGGCCAAAGGCCCGGTGCGTCCGGGGCTGGTCTTTGCCGGGACCGTCGACCGGCTTACCGCGCCGCAACTGGACGTCGATCTATTTGCCGGGCTGAATGAGCGCCGCGTCAATATCAAGGGCACGCTGCGCTCGCCCGCCCTGTCCGCCGATGCGCAGGGACTGATCGACCTGGGCAAGAGCCAGTTCAGCGCGCTCAAGATCAACGCCGCGCTGCTGACGCCCGGTGCGATCATGGACAAGGTGAAGGGCCGCGATGTGCGCGCGTCCATCATCCTTGACGGGCCGATGGCGACCCCGTTCATCGACTATGACATCACGGCCAAGACCCTGGCCTTCGACGCCACCGGTATCGAGAATCTCAAGGCCAGCGGCCGGGCGGTGATCGACACGGACCGCATCCGTATCCCCGTGAGCGCAACCGCGACCCGCGTCACCGGCCTGAATGCCGCAGCGGGCGGCCTGCTCCAGAATCTGCGTGTGAAAGGCGACTTCGCCTATGCGGGCGGCAAGCTGATCAGCGACAATCTCAAGATCGACAGCGACCGGGTCGACGCCACCGCGATCGTGCTAGCCGACCTCGACAACGCGCTCTATCGTGGCGCGCTCAAGGGGCGGGTCAACGATTACAAGATCGACGGCGTCGGCATCGTCAACCTCAACACCGATGTCGAACTGGTGCCCGGACCCAAGGGTGGTTTTGGCTTGGCGGGCCGCTTTGGCGTGCGCACGGCGCGCTGGGAAAATGCCTCCGTGCGCGACTTCCTGGGCGGCAACGCGGTGGCGAGCGGCAGGATCGGCATGACGCCGGAGGGCAAGTTCACGCTGGCGGGCCTCAAGGGCGCGGCCCCCAATTTCACCATTCACAGCGGCTCGGGCAGCTATGATAGCAATGGGCAGGTCGCCTTCGATGCAACCGCGTCCTCGAAACAATATGGTCCGTTGGCTCTGACCGTCCGGGGTACGATGGAACGGCCGCAAGCGGTACTGCGCGCATCGCGGCCCAATGTCGGCGTGCAATTGACCGATGTCGTCGCCAAGCTGAATGGCGAAGCGGCAGGCTATCGGCTCGAAGCCACCGGCGGGTCGCCCTATGGGCCGTTCTTCGCCAATGTACTGATCCGCACTGCGCAAGGGCCATTGACTATCGACGTCACCAAGGCGCGCTTCGCCGGGGTCGATATGAACGGCCGCATCCAGCAGAGCGCCGCCGGTCCCTTCACCGGACAACTGGCGATGAACGGATCGGGCATCAATGGGCAGATCCGGTTGGCCGCCGTGGGCAAGGTGCAGGGCGTGGACTTGAACGCCACCGCCAGCAACGCCAAGCTGCCGGGCGAGGCCGATATCGTGATCGGTCGCGCGATCGTGACCGCGTCCGTGTTGCTGACCGACCAGCCGCAGATCAAGGCCGACGCCCAGATCGCCACCGCCGCCTATGGCGCCTATGTCGTGCGCAAGGCGCGGGCGCGGGTCGATTATCAGGGTGGCCGCGGCCGCGCGCAACTGGTCGCCGACGGCTCCAGCGGCGTGCCCTTCTCGATCGCTGCCAATGCCGCGCTGCGCCCCAACCTCTATGCCGTGGCATTACAGGGGAAGGCAGCCAACATCGACTTCCGCCTGGGCCAACCGGCGATCATTCGCGTGGAACAAGGCGGCTATCGCCTGGAACCTGCGACGCTCGTGCTGCCACAGGGCAAGGTCGATCTGGCCGGGCGCTTCGGCGATACCACCGTGGCGCAGGCGCGGTTCAAGGATTTCGACCTTGCGATCGCCAATATGGCCGCGCCGGGGCTGGGCGTTGGCGGACGGATGACCGGCACGCTCGACTATGCGCAAAAGGGCAATGCCTTCCCGACCGCGACAACGCGCCTGGCGATCAACGATTTCCGCCGGTCCAGCCTGACCGCCGTGTCCGATCCGGTGTCGATGGGCGTCGAAGGCAAGCTGTCTTCGGCCGGTGGCGACCTGCGCGGCCTGATCCGTGCAGGCAATGCGACGCTCGGCCGCTTCACGGCGACGCTTGCGCCCCCCGGCGCGGGCGCCAGCTGGGCCGAACAGTTGCAGAATGCGCCATTGGGCGGCGGCATACGCTACGCCGGGCCTGCCGACGTGCTCTTCTCGTTCGCCGGGCTGGCCGACCAGCAGCTGACCGGCGGCGTGGCCGTAGCAGCCGATTTCAGCGGACGCCTCACCGATCCGCGCCTCAACGGCGTGGTGCGCGCCAATGCGCTGACTTATGAGAATGAAACATTCGGCACCCGCGTCACCCAGATGAAGCTGGATGGCCGCTTCACCAACGACCATCTGGAGATACGCGACTTTTCCGGCCGGGCCGGTGACGGCACGGTGCAAGCCTCGGGCAATGTCGGGCTGGCGGCGGACAGCGGCTTCCCGATGGATATCGCGGTCAAACTCAATCGCGCCCGGCTGGCCCGCAGCGAAGCGATCACCAGTGTCGTCAGCGGCACGATCAACATCAGCAACAGTTCGGCCAATGGCGGCCTGATCAAGGGCGATCTCAACCTGCCCGAAACCCGCTATAAAGTGGCGTGGCAGGGCGGCACCGAAATCCGTCAGCTGACCGGCGTGCGGCGCAAGGGCGAAGGCGGCGACGCGCTCGACCAGCGTCTGGCGGATCGCAAGGCGGCCACGGCCAAGCCTGCGGACTGGAAGCTCGACATCCGGGTGAAGGCCGACAACGAGATATACGTCACTGGCATGGGACTGGATTCCGAATGGAAGACCAACATGCGCGTCACCGGCACCACCGCCAATCCACGCGTGGTCGGCAAGATCGAATCGCTCCGTGGCCGCTACAGCTTCTCGGGCCATCAGTTCGATCTGGAACAGGGCGTCATCACCTTCAACGGGCCGATGATGAACCCGATCCTCGCGATCAAGGCGCAGACCCGGATCGACACAGTGACCGCGGGTATCCAGGTGTCGGGATCGGCGCAGCAGCCTGACATCGCCTTCATCTCCACGCCCACCTTGCCGCAGGACGAAATCCTCTCGCGCATCCTGTTCGGCGATAATGTCGCCAACCTGTCGCCTATGCAGGCGGTGCAACTGGCAGCGGCGCTCAACGGGCTGCGCGGCGGCAGTGGCGGCCTCAACCCCATGGGCAAGCTTCAGGGCGCGTCGGGCATCGACCGGATTGGCATCGTCGGCGGCGACGACACGACCGGACGCGGCACCAGCCTTGCGGTTGGGCAGCATATCTCGAACAATATTTATGTGGAGGTGATCACCGATTCCAAGGGCTTTACCGCCACCCAGCTTGAGATCGCCCTGTCCAAGACGCTCAGCCTCTTGTCCAAGACCGGCACCAACGCCGGGTCTTCGGCCAACCTGCGCTATTCGAAGGATTATTGAGGCTGGGAAGGGCGGGGTCTGCCCTTACCGGTTAGGTAGGATTGATCCGTCCGATGGATAGACGCTGACGATGCCAAGCGACAGAGGGGCGTCTGGGTCGTCGGCGCGGGGCTGATTTGGGGCGGCGGGACACCCGCGACCTGATGCTGCATTATGTTAGGCGAAATGCCTTAGTGACCCAGAAAAATCGCGGTAGTTCCCCGGCGCAGGCCGGGGTATGGAGTCACGATTGAAGTGCAACATATGATTGGAGTTCGCAGAATGCCTCAGCGGGTGTTCTGAAGTCGAGGCATTTTCTGGGGGTGTGGTTGTAGGCTTGGATGGCGTCTGCGATGTCTGTTTCGGGTGTGGCGTCGAGGTTTGTTTTGCGTGGCAGGCGTCGCCTGAGGCGACCGATGGCGTTTTCGATGCCGCCTTTTTGCCAGGGCGCGTGGACGTCGCAAAAGAAGGTATCGATGCCGAGTTGATCGGTAAGCTGGTAGTGGAAAGCAAATTCGGTGCCATTGTCGATGGTCAGGGTTTTCCTGAGCGGGGCAGGGATAGCTTCCAGCAGGCTGGCGAGATGGGTTGCTGTGCTGTCGGCTTTTCGGTTGGGCGGCCGCACGAGCAGGGTGTAGCGAGACTGTCGCTCATGCGCGACGAGCAGCGCCTGCCCTGCCTTTGAGAATAGCATGTAATCGGCTTCCCAATGGCCGGGGACTTGTCGATCGTCGACATCATGGGGACGCTCGGCGATGGATTTGCGCCGCTTGATGAAGCCTGCAGGGCTGCCGCCGCGCATGCCAAGCCAGCCGCGGCGGGACTTTCGGCGCGGTAGCAGGCGATGCCAGTAATCCTTGGCGGACGAACGATAGTAGACGTAGCGGTAGATTGACTCATGGCTGATGACGGTGCGACCATGGTCTCGCGCCAGTCGGCCGGCGATCTGTTCGGGGGACATTCCCATCGCAAGGCGGTTTCTCACCAGGTCGCGCAGGTCCGGCTGGCGCGCCAGCTTGAACCGCTTGTCGCGTCGCCTGCGCCAGTGCGCCAGGGTCTGGGCGCGCAGAGCATCATAACCGCCAGGCCAAACGCCGATCGGTCGCCCATTGCGCGTCAGTTCACGACTGATCGTTGATCCGGCCCTGCCAAGAGCAGCGCCGATCGCCCGCACAGATTTACCGCCTGCATGCAAACGGTAAATCTCGATCCGCTCTTCAAGGCTGAGCTGGCCGTAACAGTCTCCCATCGCAACAACATCCTACTGCTGTTGCACTTGGTTCGTGAACTTAGGGGGTCCAAGGTTGCCCGCACTTCGCCAAGACGCCCTGGACCCCGGCCTGCGCCCGGGAACTGGTGCTATAATGGCATTGGGACAATCGCATCAGTTGGATGGGAATGTCACGGGTGGATGATACCATCCCGCCCCGCACACCGATGGGCATCTGTTGCCTCATGATTGCTGCAACAGATCGGTCGAAGGATGCAGCCCCCTCAAAAAACGTTGCGCTTCGACAATTAGTAGCACGTAAGGAACAGCGCTATCCGCTTCTCGCCCCTTCGACGGGGCCGGACAAGATCCGATCGAAGCGAACGGATCAAAGTAAAGCCATCGCGCTATAAATCCGCCAACCAGTGACCCGATGGGTCAAACCCATGGGGTTGACCCACAACGGCTCCCCGACACGCCCGTCCGCTAAGTTCAAGCCTTCTCCAACGTGCATTGCAGTGGATGCTGGTTTTGCCGGGCGAAATCCATCACCTGGTTGACCTTCGTTTCCGCCACCTCATAGCTGAAGACGCCACATACGCCGACGCCGCGCTGATGGACGTGCAGCATCACGCGCGTGGCCTCCTCCATGTCCATGCGGAAGAAGCTCTGCAGCACATGGACGACGAATTCCATCGGCGTGTAATCGTCGTTCAGCAGCAGCACTTTATAGAGCGACGGCTTCTTGGTGCGGGTGCGGGTCCGGGTCGCGATACCGACGCTGGGACCACCTGGACCCTCGCCCTGGTCGTCCGGATGCTGGTCGGTCATGGTGACGGCTCCGGCATGGGATGGTGTAAGGCTGTTCATGATGCCCAAGGATATGGCGATTTACCGCCTCATGGCAAGGGGGCGGGGGGCGATCCGGCCCGCCGCGCCGATATTTCAGCGTTAACGCGAAAGGGGCGGCGCTTCTGCATGAGAAGCACCGCCCCTTTGGCATGGCTGGAAAAGCGTGGCCGATCAGGCGGCCAGCGACTTGACCTTGTCCGTCACCAGCGTGACGCGCGCGGTCAGCGGCTGGGCGACGTCGCCGGCCAGCTTCATCATCGCTTCGCTGCTCTTGGCGGCTTCCTTAGCGAATTCGTCAAAGCTGCTCGACAGGAGCTGGCTCTGGAACTGGAAGAATTCGGTCGGGGTCTTGATGGTCGACATGGTCTTGAACGACGCGGTCGCCTTTTCGAAATTCTTGCGGCTGTAATCGACCGCTTCCTGGCCCAGCGTTTCCATCGCCTTGGCGGCGATCTTGCCGCTTTCGACCAGCGCTTCGACATTGCCCTTGGCGATGTCGCTCATTTCTTCCATCGCCTTGGTCGACTTTTCAACGCCGACCTTCGCCTTTTCGTTGAAATCCGCATAGGCGGTTTCGAACTTGGCCTTGGTGTCCTCGGCGAACTTCTTTCCGTTTTCGATGACGTCGTTCATGATCAATTTTCCTTCTGCGGGCAGCGGCTTGGCGATGGGTTCGGCCTTGTTCAGGCTCTCTGTAAATTTCGGTTCGGGCGCGGCGTCCACGGCCGTCGACGCGGCGGCAACGACGGTTTCGATCGCAGGCTCCGGCGTTTCCAGTGTCGATCCAGGCGTAGGGGTCGGCGTTGGCGTAGGGGCAGGGGTCGGCGTGGGTGTCGGCGCCGGTTCCTTCTGCGGATTGGTATCGATGGGCTTCACGGCAGCCAGGGGCGCCTTTGTGATTGCGGGCTTCTTGTCCGCGCCGCTCCCGATCGCCGCCTCAGCCGCTTTCAACGCCTCGCTCGCCGACAGCGTCGTCGAACTGGCCTTGCCGCGTGGGCCGGTCTTCGAGGTCTTTGGTGAAACAGCCATGACCATCCTCCGTTTGTTGCACTGCACAATAAGCATTTCGCAAGTAGGATGCAAGAGTTATTGTGCAGTGCAACAAAAATGACATGGTAGCCAATCGCGTCTGTCACGCCGCTAACGAAAAGGCGCTGAAACGCTGGTTTGTTGCCAGGCTCAGCGCATCTTTACGTAACGTCCGGGCGCGTCTTCGATCGCTTTCAGCTTGCCGCCGCCCGGCTTGCGCGCGCCCTTGACCGGGACTTGGCGCGAATCACCCTGTTGCTCGATCCAGTTGCGCCAGTCGGGCCACCAGCTGCCCTTGGTCTCCGTCGCAGCCGCCAGGAAATCGTCCAGCGTCGCCTGCGGCTGCGCGCTCACCCAATATTGATATTTATTCGCCACCGGCGGATTGATGACGCCCGCGATATGCCCTGATCCCGCCAGCAGGAAGCGCACCGGACCGGACAGATTTTCGGTCAGCTTCCACACGCTTTCCAGCGGCGCGATATGGTCTTCCCGCCCGGCCTGGACATAGGCCGGGGTTTGCACCTGGCGCAGGTCGATCGGCGTCCCGTCCACACTGATCGCGCCCGGCACGACCAGCAGATTGTCGCGATAGAGTTGCGTCAGATAATCCTTGTGCCAGCGGGCGGGAAGGTTGGTCGTGTCGCCATTCCAGTAGAGCAGGTCGAAGGGCGGATAATCCATGCCGAGCAGATAATTATTGACGACATAATTCCAGATCAGGTCGCGCCCGCGCAACAGGTTGAACGTGACGGCCATGTAGCGCCCGTCCAGGAATCCGCGCGATGAGAGCTGATCCAACAGCTTCATCTGCTCGTCATCGATGAATAGGGTCAGGTCGCCCGCCTGGCTGAAATCGACCTGCGCGGTGAAGAAGGTCGCGCTCGCCACCTTGTCCGCCTGTCCCCGCGCCGCGAGCAGTGCGAGCGTCGCGGCCAGCGTGGTCCCCGCCACGCAATAGCCGATGGTATGGACGCTCCTGACCTTCAGCAGATCGCGCACCGTGTCGATCGCGTCGATCTGGCCGCTAAGGATATAATCGTCCCAGACCAGATCCTTCATCGACGCGTCGGCCGACTTCCAGGACACCAGGAAGACGCTGATCCCTTGATCCACCGCCCATTTGACGAAGCTCTTTTCAGGCGACAGGTCGAGAATGTAGAAGCGGTTGATCCATGGCGGAAAGATGATCAGCGGCGTTTCCAGCACCGTCTCGGTCGATGGGGCATAATGGATCAGCTGGTAAAGCGGCGTTTCGTGGATGACCTTGCCCGGCGTCGCGGCGATGTTGCGCCCCAGTTCGAACTGGCTACCGTCGGTATGGGTCAGCTGGCCCTTCTCCAGGTCTGCCAGCATATGCTTCAGCCCCTTGACCAGATTTTCGCCGCCGGTCTCGATCGTCTTCTGCACCACCGTCGGGTTGGTCAGCGGGAAATTGGCGGGCGAAAGCGCGTCCAGCATCCCGGTGGTGGTGAAGCGCAGCTTGGCCTTTACCTTGGGATCGACCCCGTCGACGGCGTCGGCCAGGCGGGTCATATAATCCGACACCAGCAGATAGCTTTGCCGGATCAGGTCGTAAAAGGGATGCTGCGTCCAGGCAGGGTCGGCAAAGCGCCGGTCCTTGGCCGCCGCGGGGCTGCCGACAGGCGCGGGATCGGGCTGTTCGCGCAACAGCCCGCCCGAATTGAGAAAACGCTGCCACAGCGCCAGCCCTTCATCGGCAAAGCCGGTCTGGATGCGCGCCACGGTTTCAGGATCGAAGGGGAAGGCTTGGCCGCTCGCGCCCGCCGCCTGCTCCAGCATCAATTGCTGCGCCCGGCCGATGACGTCGGTCCATTGCTGCATCTGCTGCAAACTGGGCAGCTGGGGTTCCAGGACGTCGGTTTTGTTCATGGCCACCTTGCGTCTCCTGGCATTATACGCACCCGCCGCTTTCACTGGCGCGTCGCAATCTGGCGGGTTATAGCCCGATTGTAACGTGCCGACGGTGCGTGACGCACTATTCCCTACAGAGAGCTTTCAGGAAAGCCCCTATAATGTCCGAAGAATTTTACCGCATGAAGCGCCTGCCGCCCTATGTCATCGCCGAAGTCAACGGTATGCGGGCTGCGGCGCGGGCCGCGGGTGAGGATATTATCGACCTGGGCATGGGCAATCCCGACCTGCCGCCGCCCGACCATGTGATCGAAAAGCTGATCGAAGTGGCGAAGAAGCCCGATGCCCATGGCTATTCCCAGTCGAAGGGCATTCCCGGCCTTCGCAAGGCGCAGGCCAATTATTATGGCCGCCGTTTCGGCGTCGAGGTGGACCCGGAAACCGAAGTCGTCGTGACCATGGGGTCGAAGGAAGGGCTGGCCAGCCTTGCCACCGCGATTACCGCGCCGGGCGATGTCGTGCTGGCCCCCAATCCCAGCTACCCCATTCATATGTTCGGCTTCATCCTGGCGGGCGCCACCATCCGGTCGGTCCCCACCACGCCGGACGAGCAATATTTCCGGTCGCTCGACCGCGCCATGGCCTTCACCGTGCCGCGCCCGTCGATCCTGGTGGTCAACTATCCGTCCAACCCGACGGCCGAGACGGTGGACCTGGCCTTTTACGAACGGCTGGTCGCCTGGGCGAAGGAGAATAAGGTCTGGGTCTTGTCCGACCTCGCCTATTCCGAACTCTATTATAACGGCAACCCGACGCCCTCCATCCTCCAGGTGCCGGGCGCCAAGGATATTGCGATCGAGTTCACCTCGCTCAGCAAGACATACTCCATGGCAGGCTGGCGCATCGGCTTTGCGGTCGGCAACAAGCAGTTGATCGCGGCGATGAGCAGGGTGAAATCCTATCTCGACTATGGCGCCTTCACGCCAATTCAGGCGGCGGCCTGCGCGGCGCTCAACGGGCCGCAGGATATCGTGGAAAAGAACCGCCAGCTCTATCACAAGCGCCGCGACGTGCTGGTGGAAAGTTTCGGCCGCGCCGGGTGGGACATCCCCGCCCCGCCAGCATCGATGTTCGCCTGGGCACCGTTGCCGCCTGCGCTCAAGGACATGGGCAGCCTGGAATTTTCCAAGCAGTTGCTCACCCATGCCAAGGTCGCGGTCGCACCGGGCGTTGGTTATGGGGAGGATGGCGAAGGCTATGTCCGCATCGCCATGGTCGAAAATGAGCAGCGGCTGCGGCAGGCGGCGCGCAATATTAAGCAGTATCTCAAGTCCATGGGCGTCAATACGCCCGCCAAGGGCGCGGCCTGAGCCAAAAGACTATCCTGCGTTAAAAGCGCTGCGTGTTCCCGCGCAGGCGGGAACCCAGTTCATACGGTCGGACTGGGTTCCCGCCTGCGCGGGAACACGATGTTCGTTGGGATGAGGGCGCGTCCTTTGGCCACCGCCGCCCGTCATCCCCTTGCCCCGCCTGCCACAATGAAGGATAGCTGCCTCTTAAGAGGTGCCGCGCGATGATCCCCCTGCCACAAGTCTCTCAGGTCGCGCAGACCATCCAGCTGGCGCTGGCGCCGGTGTTCCTGCTGGCGGGCATTGGCGCGTTCCTCAATGTCTGCGTCAGCCGCCTGGCGCGCATCATCGATCGGGCGCGCGATGTGGAGCGGTCGATCCTGACGACGCGCGGCAAGGAGCATGACCGCAAGGTCGCGGAAATCCGCGTGCTGGACCGGCGGATGAGCGTCGTCAACAGCGCCATCTTCCTGTCGGTCGCATCGGCCTGCGCGGTCTGCCTGGTCGTCATCCTGTTGTTTGCGGGCAATCTGTTCGGGGCGCATCTGGGCACGCCGATCGCGGTCCTGTTCAGCTTAGCGATGATGCTGCAGGCGGGCGGTTTTGCGACCTTCATCCAGGAAATCCGGCTGGCGTCGAAGATCATCCATATCCGCAACGAAGTCCTGTATCACAAGGCCGACGCCGAAGAGGCGGACGCGGCCGTCGACGCGATGTCATGACCCGCTTCACCGTCAACGACCGGCCGGTCCAATATCGCATGGACCCGGATACGCCGCTGCTGTGGGCGCTACGCGATGCGTCGAACCTGACCGGCACCAAATATGGGTGCGGCACCGGGGATTGCGGCGCCTGCACCGTCGATATCGATGGGGAGGCGGTGCGATCCTGCCAAGTGACGATCGGCAAGACCGAAGGGCGCTTCGTCACCACGATCGAAGCCTTGTCGCCCGATCGCGGTCATCCGGTGCAACAGGCCTTTGCCGCCGACAATGTGTCGCAATGCGGTTACTGCATCGCCGGCATGATCATGGCGGCGTCGGTGCTGCTGCGCCGGACCAACGATCCGAGCGACGAAGATATCGACGCGGCGATCACCAATATCTGCCGCTGCGGCATCTATCCCCGGCTGCGCGGGGCGATCAAGCGGGCGGGGCGGATCATGCGCGGGGAAGACGACGCCAGCGGCGACCAGGTCGCGCCCGCGCCGCCGCCCGGCATCACCCCGGAAGATGCGGCGCGGACCGTTCCGGCGCTGGGTCGTCCTGCTCAGCCGAAGCGGTAGCCCGACACCGCCCAGCCCATGACCGTGCTGCTATGGTCGCGGGTTGCGACGGCATCGCCGCCAGCGCCCAGCGCCACCATCAACGGCAGCAGATGCTCCTCGCGTGGATGGGCGAAGCGGGCGTTCGGCAGATCCGCCCAGGCGGCGACGCGGGCGGCGCGCGCCTGCGGATCAGGATCGGTCACCGCCGCCGTCAACGCTTCGTCCCACTGGGTCGATGAATCGATTGCTTGCGGGCCGCGTACGCGCAGATTGTGGAAGCTCATGCCCGATCCGACGATCAGCACGCCCTCATCACGCAGCGGCGCAAGCGCGCGACCGGCGGCGATATGGGCGGCGGGGTCGAGGTCGTGGCGCAGCGACAATTGGGCGACGGGGATGTCCGCGTCGGGCAACGCCACCTTCATGGGGATGAAGACGCCATGGTCCCTGCCGCGCGCCGCTTCCTGCGCCGTGGCGAAACCGGCTTGCTGCAACAGGCTGGCGGCACGGCGCGCCAGATCGGGCGCGCCCGGCGCGTCCCAGCTCAGCCTGTAGGTGTGCGGCGGAAAATTATAATAGTCGAACAGCAGCGGCGGATGGTCGCCGACATGCAGGGTGAAGGCGGCTTCCTCCCAATGGCCCGATACCAGCAGGATGGCGCGGGGCCGTTCGGGCAGGCTGGCGATCAGACCCGCCAGATAATCCTGCATCGGGTGCCACATCGGGTCGCTATGGGGATGATCCGGGTCGGCCGGGTCCATGAAGAAACAGGGACCGCCGCCATGGGGGATGAAGAGGGTGGGCTGGGTCATGGCTTACTCGGTTGCAGGCAGGTCGGGCTTAACTTCGCATATTTCCCGCAAATCCTGACATTTTATTGCGTGATCCTGATCCTATCGGAAAGCCCGCTGGCTACCGTCATGCGGCAAGATAGCAGGGCGACGACCGGTAGGACAGGCGAGCGCAATGGCCGATAGATTGGCGCGAACGGCGCGCGCGACAATCGGCGAAACGGAAACCGTCCGTTTCATGGTCGAAGATCGGCGTCTCGCGACGCGCGACCATCACTATGCCTTAGTGATCGGCGCCAAGGCCTGCGCCAGCGTCGCGCTGGAATAGGGCTTTTTGAGCAAGGTCACATCCTTGAACCGGACCGGCAGTTCCAGCCCGTCGCCATAGCCGGTGGCGAAGATGAACGGCACGCCGCGTTCGGCCAGCAGGTCTGCGATGGGCAGACTCGTCTCAGGCCCCAGATTGAAGTCCAGCACAGCCAGATCGACCGGCGCGATCGCGATCGCTTCGCGCGCACGGCCGATGCTGGCGGCGGTCATCACGTCCGCGCCCAGATCGCGCAATGCGTCCTCGCCATCCATGGCGATGATCATATTATCCTCCACCAGCAGGATATTGCGCCCCTTGAGCAGGCCCGGTTCGACCGGCACTGCGACCTTGGCACGATCGGCCCCGGTCACGTCCGGCAGCACGGATACGACATGGGTGGACGGCACGCAGAAATGCGCTTCTATCCCGGCCAGCCGATAATGAACCTCCGCATGACCGCCCAGATCATAGGGGATGGACCGTTCGATCACGGTCGACCCGAAGCCGCGCCGGGTGGGCGCGACGACCGCCGGGCCGCCGCTTTCGGTCCAGTCGATCAGCAGGCTGCCATCTTCATCCACGCGCCAGGCGATCGACACCGTGCCATTGTCCGACAGCGCGCCATATTTGGCGGCGTTGGTCAGCATTTCGTGGATCACCAGCGCCAGCACGGTGAAACAGCCGGGCGTCAGCAGCACATTGGGACCGGACAGGCGCACCCGGTCGCTGCGTTCGCCGAGATAGGCGCCCGATTCAACCTCGATCAGGTCGTAGAGGCGCGCGGGACTCCAGCGATCGGCGGTGATCTGGTCATGCGCGCGCGCCAGCGCATGGACGCGGCTTTCCAACGTAGCGATAAATTCCTCGACCGACCCGGCGCTGTCTCGCGTCTGCGACAGCAGGCCGCGGATCAGCGACAGGATGTTGCGGACGCGGTGATTGAGTTCGGCGATCAGCAGTTCCTGCTTCTCGTTCGCCCGCTGCCGTTCCGCATCGGCGGAATCGGACAGGCGCAGGATCACTTCCAGCAGGGCGGTACGCAGCGCTTCGGCCACACGCATTTCGGCCGGGGCAAAGGCGATCGCCATGCCCTTCACCAGTTGCGACCATTGTTCGAAGCTCTTGCGCGGGGACAGGCGCGGTCCGTCGGGACCATCTTCGATCAGCTTGTCCTGCTTTCCCGCCCAGCGCACCGAGCGCAATTGTTCGGCGCGGAACAGCACGACATAATCGCGCGGGCGGCGGGACAGGGGGATCGCCAGCAGCCCGGACACCCGATCGGCATAGGCCGCCGCTTCGGGCAGCACCGACGAGAGATGGTCGGTCGTATAGACCTGGCTGGCAGCGACGCGGTTGAGCATCGACACGATCGCGGAAAAGGCGGGCGCGTCGGGCGCCAGGCCCGAAAAGGTCATCTGCCCGTCGATATAGACGCCAACGCCATCGGCGGGAATCGTGTCGAAGATAATGTCGCCCAGCCAGCGCGCGTTGGACAGCAGGTCGTGATCCTGCGCCACCGCCGCCAGCAGCCGATCGCCCACCTGCCGCGCCTTGCCCTCATAAGCGGCGGTTTCCCCGCGTTCGCGGCTTTCCAGCATCATCGAGAAAATCTGGCCGAACAGTTCGGCGGCGCTGCGTTGCGCAAAGGTTGGCAGGCGCGGGCTATAATGGTGGCAGGCGAACAGCCCCCACAGCTTGCCTTCGACGATGATCGATATGGAGAGCGATGCGCCGACGCCCATATTGCCCAGATATTCGATATGAATGGGCGATACTGCGCGGGTCAGGCACAGCGACATGTCGAGCGCCGCGCCGGTCGGATCCAGCGCGGGGATGACCGGCACCGGTTGCGCCTGCACATCGGCGATGACGCGAAAGATGTTGCGCAGATAGAGCGCGCGCGCCTGCACCGGAATGTCGGACGCGGGATAATGCAGGCCGAAGAAACTCTCGACCCCAGGCCTGAGCGCTTCGGCCACCACTTCGCCATCGCCGCCGTCGGCGAAGCGATAGACCATCACCCGGTCGAAACCGGTCAGCGCCCGCACCTGCCGCGCACCATCGCGCAGGAAAGCGGTCATTGTGTCCGTCTGCGCCAGGCGCGACACCATCGAACGCACGGTGCTGCTGGCTTCCATCTCGTCATGCGCAGCCGGTTCGGCCTCGATCACGACAAGTTGGCCGGAAAAATGCACCGCTACGTCGAAGGACGGGCCGCCTTCGATCAGGGGAATCGAAAACAGGCGCTCGACCGAATCGGGACCGCGCAGCAGCGTGATGCGGTTGCGCAGCGCATGAATGGCTTCGCCGTCCAGCAGCATATGCACCGGCTTGCCCAGCATCTCGTCGGGCGTCAGGCCGATGAACTGCGCGATGTTGGTCGATACCCGCGACACCAGCCAGTCGGCGGTCAGTGCCATCAGGAAACCGAAGGGCTGAACCATGCCCAGCACATGGATCGGTTCCCGGTCGCAATTGGTCAGGTCGACATGGAAGTCCGTATCGGACGCTTCGCGATCAGCCATGGACGGGCGTCTGTCCGGCCTGGGCGAACAGGGCGAAGGCGGCCTGGGCGCCCTGCACGGCGTCGTCCAGCCAGCCTTCGCCACCATCCCCGGCGGCGCTGTCGAGCGCGGCCTGGAAAGCGATCCATTCGCCCTTGCCATGGGCCGCCGAAAGATAGGCCTTGGGCAGGCCGGGCGCGACCTGGCGCGACAGCATCGCGCCGCCTAGCCGTGATCCTTCCAGCGCATAGCGTACGCCCCACAGAAACCCGTCCCCTGTGCCCACGTCCATCGCCAAAGGATCGGGCATGGGCAGGTCCATCGCCGCCAGATCGTCGGCCAGTAGCGGCAGGCGTGGGGCTTCGGGACGGGCGGCCGTTTCCAATGCGCCCAGGGCGCGGGCATGGGCGGTCAGAAAAATGCCGTAGTCCGCAGCCGAATTCGAGCGCGAAGCCGCTATAGACGGCATCGACCCGTTGATGGCTTTCCCTCGTCGCGTCGCGCAGAGCGTGGCGAGCAGTATCGGCATTGAAAGTTCGCGTCACCCGGCAGTCCTATAGTGATTGTTACGGCATTGCATTGATCTGGATCAGCTTTCTGCCGCATTATCTCGGTTTGCCGCCCAACCGTTGCGTGTAGCCTAGCGGGGCGATTCTTTCAAATAGCTGTCTGTCGGGTTCAGCATCACGACATCGCGCCTGTCATAGAACAGGATGATCAGGGGGCGATGTGTCCCCGGCCATGGAAGGTCAAAACGATGTTGAGGAAGATGATGCTGGCGGGCCTGATGGCCGCGACGCTGCTGAGCGGTGTCGCCCCGGCCTATGCGCAGACTAGCCAGGAGCAACGCGGCGATCGCGGTGGTGATCGTGACCGCGGTGGCGATCGTGGTGATCGTGGCGGGCGGCCCGACGGCGGCGCGCCACGCGGCGACGGGCCGGGTCGTCCTGACCGGGGTCAGGGCTGGCAGCAGCGCGGTCCGGACCGGCCAGCGCCCCAGATGGGCGCACGACCGGACGCGCGTCCCGACAACCGCCCCGATCAGCGACCCGATGGACGCCCCAACCCGCAATGGCGCAACGACCAGAACCGCCCCGGTCCTTCCCAGCCCGTTGCCCCAAGGCCCGACAACCGCCTGGGCCAGCGCGACGATCGTGCGCAAAACTGGCAGGGTCGCGGCAACGGCCAGCCCGATTGGCGCAATGACGGCCGCAACGATCGCCCGGATTGGCGCAACAATCCGCGCGACAGCCGCCCGCCCAACTGGTCGAACCGGGGCGATGATCGCCGGAACGACGGGCGCGGCGACCCGCGCTGGAACGGCAATGCCGGTCGGCCCGGTGGCGGCAACTGGAATGACGGCCGCCGCTTCGACGATCGTACGCGGTGGAGCCAGCAACGGCGCTGGGACAATGGCTGGCGGCAGGACCGCCGCTATGACTGGAACAGCTATCGCAACCGCTATGGCGATCGGTATCGCATGGGCCGGTACAACGCCCCGCGCGGCTGGGACTATGGCTATCGCCGCTTTTCCGTCGGGATCGTGCTGAACCGGCTGCTCTATTCCAACAGCTACTGGCTGGACGATCCCTATAGCTACCGCCTGCCGCCTGCCTACGGCACGCTGCGCTGGGTCCGCTATTATGATGACGCGATGCTGGTGGACATTCGCGACGGCTATGTCGTCGACGTGATCCACGACTTCTTCTGGTAAGACCGACTTCCTGGACGGCCTTCAGGAACCCCTGGCCCCGAAGCGGCAACGCTTCGGGGTCTTTTCATGGCGGGCGCGGCTGTGGCAAGGGTGGGGCCATGACGGACAAATTGGATGATGGCGGCACGGCGTCGCCGCTGCGGGCCGAAATCGGAGCAGAGGTGCGCAAGCGGCTGGACCGCAATCCGATGGTGCATCGCATCGCCGAATTGCCGCATCTGGAAATCTATGGCCGACAGGACTTCCTGAGCGCGGAGGCATGTGCGGGGCTGCGCGCGCTGATCGATGCCGACGCCAAGCCGTCGACGCTGTTTTCGGGCAGCGCCAATGCCGATTATCGCACCAGCCATAGCTGCAACCTCAATCCCTGGAACGATCTGGTCATGGGGGTCAGCGACCGGATCTGCGCGCTCACCGGTCTGCCCGCCCGCCATGGCGAGACGTTGCAGGGGCAGCGCTATGCGCCCGGCCAGCAATATAAGGTCCATTGCGACTATTTCCCCGTCACCGCCGATTATTGGCAGCAGATGCGCACGACCGGCGGGCAGCGCAGCTGGACCGCGATGATCTATCTGTCGTCGGTCGAAGCGGGCGGTGAGACGCATTTCCCGCAATGCGAATTCATGGTGCCGCCGGTGGAAGGCATGATCCTGATCTGGAACAATATGGACCGCGACGGCGCACCCAATCGCTTCAGCCTGCACGCCGCGCGACCGGTGGAGCAGGGCACCAAATATGTCGTGACCAAATGGTTTCGCGAACGCCCCTGGGGGTGATGCGCACCTGTTACACTTTGCGACATAAATGACTGGAATCTGACAGAATCATTTTCGGCCCGTTCAGTTGCGGCGGCCCATATCTCCTGTTGTCGGCGGCGGAACCGGGTTTCGTCCAAATGGTTCAGCCGCCACGAAATATGGGAGATATGTCATGCGTAAACTGATCATCCTGGGCCTTCTGGCCGCCACCGTCGTCCCAAGCGTCGCCTCGGCCCAATCCTATGGCGAAGTCCGCCGCAGCGAACAGAATCTGCGTCAGGAACAGCGCGACCTGCGTCAGGCGCAGCGTTATGGCGACCGTCGCGATGTGCGCGAACAGCGCCGCGACGTGCGGGAGGCCCGCCGTGAAGTGCGTGAAGACTGGCGCGATTATCGCCGCACCCATCGCGACGTCTATCGTGGCGGCAACTGGCGCGCGCCGTTCCGTTATACCCAGTGGAATGCCGGCGCGCAGCTTCGCCCCAACTATTATGCGTCGCGCTATTATATCGCCGACACCAACCGTTATCGCCTGCCCCGTCCCGGCGCGAACCAGCAGTGGGTGCGCCATTATAACGACGTGCTGCTGGTCAATGTCCGCACCGGTCGCGTGATCACGGCGCATCGCGGCTTCTTCTGGTAAGACGCTGCCCCTGATGGAGAAAAACCAGCCTCGGACGATGTCCGGGGCTGGTTTCCTGTCCCCCGCCTTGGCCGCGCAGCCCGTTTCCGGGCATACGCGGCCGATAAGCGCGCAAGGCGCTCACCAGTCCGAAAGGGGGGTGGACCGCAGCGGCAAACGTCCGATGGGGCGCAATGTTCCCCTTGTCCTTATCAGGCGGTCAGGCCGCCAAAGCCTCGGCAATCAGTTTTCGGCTGTTTTCGACTCCATAGAGGGCGATGAAGCTGCCCATGCGCGGCCCTTGGTCAGCGCCCAGAAGCGTCTGGTACAGCGCCTTGAACCAGTCGCGCAGTTCCGCGAAACCGAACGCCTCATCCTTGCCTATGGCATAGACGATATTTTGGATATCCTCCGCCGAAGCGCCATCCGGGAGCGCAGCGAGTTCGGTGTCCAACTGGCGCAGAGCGGCGGCTTCGTTTGCGTCAGGCGCACGGCGTTGCAGCGTCGGCGCAACGAAATCGCGATGATAGGCCAGCGCATGGCCGATCAGCGCATCGAGTTCGGGATAGGTGTCCGCGCTGGCGCCGGGCACATAATTTTGCAGATAGCTCCACACCTGGTCGCGGCTGGCGTCGCCCATCACGCCGACGAGGTTCAGCAACAGGCCGAAGGTCACCGGCAATTCGCCCTGCGGTAATTTGCCGTCATGGATATGATGGACCGGATTGCCCAGCTGCTGTTCGATCGCCTGCTTGGCGTAATTGCCGCGAAACTGCCAATATTCGTCCACCGCGCGGGGGATGACGCCCATGTGCAGTTGCTTGGCCTTTTTCGGTTCGCGATAGGCGTAGAAAGCCAGGCTCTCCTGCGGCCCATAGGTCAGCCACTGCTCCAGGCTAAGGCCGTTGCCCTTGGACTTGGAGATTTTCTCCCCTTTTTCGTCCAGGAACATCTCGTAATTGAAGCCTTCGGGCGGGCGGCCGCCCAGCGCGCGACAGATTTTGGACGATTGGGTGACCGAATTGATCAGATCCTTGCCCGCCATTTCATAATCGACGCCCAGCGCATACCAGCGCATCGCCCAGTCGACCTTCCATTGCAGCTTGGCCGCGCCGCCCAGGATCGATTGTTCGACCGTCTCGCCCTCATCTTCGAACCGCACGATGCCCGCTTCGGCGTCGATCACCTCGACCGGCACCTGCAGCACGATGCCGCTTTTAGGGCTGATCGGCAGCACCGGCGAATAGGTCGCCTGCCGTTCCTTGCGCAGGGTCGGCAGCATGATGTCCATGATCGCCTGATAACGGCGCAGCACCTGCCGCAGCGCGTCGTCGAAGGCGCCCGCCTGATATTGCTCGGTCGCGGAGACGAATTCATAGTCGAAGCCGAAACTGTCGAGAAAGTCGCGCAGCATCGCATTATTATGATGCGCGAAGCTTTCGAACTTTTCGAACGGATCGGGCACCTGCGTCAGCGGCTTGCCCAGATATTGGCTGAGCATCGCCTGGTTCGGCACATTGTCGGGCACCTTGCGGAAGCCGTCCAGATCGTCGCTGAACGCCACCAGCCGCGTCGGGATATCCGACAGCGCATGGAAGGCGTTGCGGACCATGGTGGTGCGCAGCACTTCGTTGAAGGTGCCGATATGCGGCAGGCCCGATGGACCATAGCCGGTTTCGAACAGGATATGCCCTTTCTCCGGCGCACCGCTGGCATAGCGTTTCAGCAGCTTGCGGGCCTCTTCATAGGGCCAGGCCTTGGATGCGGTCGCAGCCGTGCGGAGAATATCGGACATTGTCATGATTCACGCCCCCTAAACCCTGCTAAAGCGAAAGAAAATGCTATTCGCGCGTAAAAGCGTTTTGACAATCGTTCGCAAGTTTAGATTTCATTAACTCTGCGTCACGATAATGGGCAACAGGAGGCCATATGCAGATTCAGCGCAGCCGCGAGCGCATCGCCGTGGACATCCCCATCGTCGTAACGACCGTGCTGGATAGTCTGGAAGGCGTCATCATCGACCTGAGCGAAGGCGGCGCGCAGGTTGTGGGCTGCACTTTGCCTGCACGATCGCAATGCCAGATCGACCTGGACGGCTATATCGTCTTCGGCACGGTCCGCTGGTCCGAAGAGGATCGCATGGGCATCCGCTTCCCCTATGAATTGAGCGACGGGCCTTTGTACCAGCGGCTGGAAATGGCGCGGGCCGCGCTGCGCGTGCCGGTCGCGTTCCAGCCGCGCGTGCAGAACGGTCTGGTGGTCGCACCTTTTGGCGGCGGTGGTTTCGGGCGGCGGCTTGGCTAAGCAACGCCGCAGCTAAACCCTGCCACTTTTCAGGTTTTCCTTTTGTTCCTGTTCGCCTAAGCCCGGACAGGTGATCGATCCCGCCACCCTGCCAGCCCTCCACGCCAGCCATGGCGGCATCTGGCTGCGTGAAGGCGACCGAACCCAGGCACTCGCCAAGGGGCAGGCGATCGCCCACACCGCCGAAACCCCGGTGCTGCTGCTCAACGCGCCGCTGACCGGCCAGCGGCTTGGCTATCCCGAATTGAACGGCCTCGACCTGCTCGAACTCTGGGCCTTCCTGCATCCCGCCCGTTTCCTGGTGCCCACGCCCAAGGGGCTGGCGAGCGCATTGGGCCTGCCTGCGCCCGTCAACGAAGGCGACATTCCCGCGCTGCTGCAACAGGCGGCGTCGCTGTTGCTGGACCGCCTCGAAGCGCCCGACTGGCTGGAGCGGGAAGGCGGCTGGACATCGGCGCAGGCGTTGCACCGGATGCGCTGGAGCTGGTCGCCGCTGGTCGCGCCGCGCATCGCCCGCCCGCGGGAGGCGGAACGCTGGCTCTTTTCCAAATTGCCCGAATGGGAGGAGGCGCAGCCGCGTCCCGCGCCGCGTACCATCAATCTGAAGGAAGAGCAGGTGCTGGCCCGGCTCGATGCGCTGACCGGCGCGGGGGCGGAACCGCGCCCCGGCCAGCGCGCCTATGCCGCCGCGGCCAGTGCCGCCTTCACGCCGCGCAAGCATCGCGACCAGCCCAATATGCTGCTGGCGGAAGCGGGCACCGGGATCGGCAAGACGCTGGGTTATCTCGCTCCCGCCTCGCTCTGGGCAAACGAAGCGCAGGGGACGGTGTGGGTATCGACCTATACCAAGGCGCTGCAACGGCAGCTGGACCGCGAATCCCTGCGCCTCTTTCCCGACCCCGCAATGGCGGCGAAGCGGGTGGTGGTGCGCAAGGGGCGGGAAAATTACCTCTGCCTGCTCAATCTGGAAGATGCGTTGCAGGGCGGCTTTGCCGGGCGCGCGGCGATCCTGGCGCAACTGGTCGCGCGCTGGGCCGCGTTCAGCAAGGATGGCGACATGGTGGGCGGCGACCTGCCCGGCTGGCTGCCGACTTTGTTCCGCCGCAACGGATCGACCGCGCTGACCGACCGGCGGGGCGAGTGCATCTATGCGGGCTGCCCCCATTATCGCAAATGCTTCATCGAACGGTCGGCGCGCGCGTCGGCCGATGCGGACATCGTCATCGCCAATCACGCGCTGGTGATGATCAACGCCGCGCGCGGGCGCGAAACCGGGCAGCGGCCGCAACGCATCGTGTTCGACGAAGGCCATCATCTGTTCGATGCGGCGGACTCCACTTTTTCCGTCGCGCTGTCGGGGCAGGAGGCGATCGAGCTGCGCCGCTGGATCATGGGGCCGGAGGGCGGATCGCGCGGGCGACGGCGCGGGCTGGCCGCGCGCCTGTCGGACTTGGCCAGCTATGACGAGGAGGGCGGCCAGGCGATCCGCGCGGCGATCGACGCGGCGCAGGCGCTGCCGGCCGACGAATGGCTGAAACGCGTGGTGGCGGGCGAACCGTTCGGGCCGCTGGAGGCGCTGCTCGCCGCCGTGCGCGGCACCGTCTATACCCGCGCCGAAGCGGCAGGCGAGGCCGATGCGGGCTATGGGCTGGAAACCGAACTGGCCGAACCCGACGGCGCCTTGGTGGAGGCGGCGCAGGAAGCGGCACTGGCGCTCGATGCGCTGATCAAGCCGCTGGTGCGGCTGGCGCGGCGGCTGGAAGCGGTGATCGAGGATGCGCCCGACTGGCTGGATGGCGCGGCGCGGGCGCGGGTGGAGGGCGCGATCGCGTCGCTCGGCTGGCGGCGCGACCTGATCGCGGCCTGGCTGGCGCTGCTTGCGCGGATCGTCGGGCCGGCCGACCCCGATTATGTCGACTGGCTGGCGGTCGATCGGATCGAGGGGCGCGAATATGATATCGGCATTCACCGCCACTGGCTCGACCCGACGCGCCCGCTGGCGGAGACGGTGCTCAAGCCCGCGCAGGGCGTGCTGCTGACGTCGGCGACGCTCAAAGGCGGCGGCGACTGGTCCAATGCCGAAGCGCGCAGCGGCGCGACGCACCTGCCCTATGGCGCGGAGCGGTTCGAGGCGGCCAGCCCGTTCGACTATCCCGGCCGCGCCGAAGTGCTGATCGTCACCGACATCAAGCGGGGAGACATCGCCGCGCTGTCCGGCGCATACGGTCGCCTGATCGAGGCGGCGGGCGGCGGCACGCTGGGGCTGTTTACCGCGATCCGCCGGTTGCGCGCGGTCCATGCCCGCATCGCCGACCGGCTGGCGCGCACCGGGCTGCCGCTCTACGCCCAACATGTCGATCCGATGGATACCGGCACGCTGGTGGACATTTTTCGCGACGATCCGCGCGCCTCTCTGCTGGGCACCGATGCGCTGCGGGATGGCGTGGACGTGCCAGGTCATTCGCTGCGGCTGGTGGTGATGGAGGGGGTGCCCTGGTCCAAGCCCAGCGTGCTGCACGCCGCGCGGCGGCTGGCGGGCGGCGGCAGCGCCTATGACGACCGGCTGATCCGCGCGCGGCTGGCGCAGGCCTTTGGGCGGCTGATCCGCCGGGCGGAGGACAAGGGCAGTTTCGTCATCCTGTCCGCCGCCATGCCCAGCCGCTTGCTGAGCGCCTTTCCGCCTGGCACGCCGATCCGCCGCCTGACGCTGGATGAGGCGATCATCGCCGTCAGCGTCCAGTCGCGCGATCAAAGCCTTGGCGCGGGGACCGCTTTGGGGCATCAGGGGCTGGACCTAGGCTTGCCCCAGCGGGAGTGACAATGAAGCGGCTGACCCTGTTGCGCCATGCCAAATCGGATTGGGACGATCCGGTGGCGCGCGATTTCGACCGGCCCCTGAACCGGCGGGGGAGAAGGCCGCCATGCTGATGGGCCAGTTTGCCGCGCAGCGGAAGATGGCGTTCGACACGCTGGTCGCATCCCCTGCGGTGCGCGTCGTCCAGACGCTGGAAACCTTTTTCGCGGGCTATGGCGAAACGCTGGACGCGCGTTGGGACCGGCGCATCTACCTCGCTTCCGCCCCGACCCTGTTCGATGTCGTGCGCGACCTGCCCGACAGCGCCGACAGCGCGCTGCTGGCCGGGCATAATCCGGGGCTGGAGGAATTGATCCTGGACCTCGTCCCCGACGATGGTGTCAATCCGCTGCGTGAGGATGTGGAGGTCAAATTTCCGACCGCCAGCATCGCAGTGCTGGACCTGCCCATCGACCGCTGGGGACAGGCGCGCGAGAATATCGCCACGATCGCCAGCTTCACCCGCCCCCGCGATCTGGACCCGGCGCTGGGGCCGGGGACGCGCTAACCCGCAAACCCATCCGTCGCGCGGATCAGCGCGTCCAATATGCCCGGTTCATTATAGGCGTGACCCGCGCCCTCGATCATCTCGAAGCGCGCCTGCGGCCAGGCGCGGTGCAGCGCCCAGGCGGTTTCCGCCGGGCAGGCCATGTCGTAGCGCCCCTGGATGATGACGCCGGGGATGTCGGCGAGCTTGCCCGCGTCGCGGATCAGCTGCCCGTCCTCCAGCCAGCCGCCATGGACGAAATAATGATTTTCGATGCGCGCGAAGGCCAACGCGAAATCGTCCGCGTCGTGCGTCGCCGATAGGGCCGCGTCGGGCAGCAGGCGGATGGTTTCGCCCTCCCACACGCTCCACGCCCGCGCCGCCGCGATTTGCGCCGTGCGATCGTCTCCGGTCAGCAGGCGGCGATAGGCGCCCACCAGATCGCCGCGCTCCGCCGCCGGAATGGGGGCCACGAACCGCTCCCATTTGTCAGGATAGATGCGGCTCGCGCCTGCCTGATAATACCAGTCGATCTCTTGTTTGCGGATCGTGAAGATGCCGCGCAGCACCAGTTCGGTGACGCGGTCGACATGAGTTTGCGCATAGGCGAGCGCCAGCGTCGATCCCCAGCTGCCGCCGAAGACCAGCCATTTCTCCACGCCTGCCATCACCCGCAGCCGCTCGATATCGGCGACCAGATCCCAGGTCGTGTTGGCGGCGAGGTCCGCATGGGGCGTCGATCGTCCGCAGGCCCGCTGGTCGAACAGCAGCACATCGTAGCGCGCCGGATCGAACAGGCGGCGATGATCGGGCGAAATGCCGCCGCCCGGCCCGCCATGCAGGAACACTGCGGGCTTGGCCCCCGGCGTGCCGACCCGTTCCCAATAGACATGATGGCCGTCGCCGACGTCGAGATGGCCGGAGGCATAGGGGGCGATCGGGGGATAGAGGCTGCGCATGACGATCCTTTTATCAGCCTTGGTTCGCCCGGCCAGCCCCCGTTCACCCGGCCCGATTACATCTTGCGACAAATATCACTGGTTGTTGCGAGAATCTTGCGACAAGCGGCTGCTAGTCCGGTGATCAGTCTGTATTTCCTGTGGGGGTTTTTCGTGCGTCTTTCCGCTTGCCTGATCTGTGTCGCGCTCCTGACCGGCGTCGCGCCCGGCGCGCTGATGGCGCAGGAGGCGCTGGACCCCCAGAAAGGCGCGCCGCCCGTGCAGATGGACGAAGGGGACGAGATCGTCGTCACCGGCCAGCCGCAGCGGGGATCGGTGATCGGCAATGTCGAACCCGAACAGCAATTGTCCGCCGCCGATGTCCGCGCGCTGGGCGTCACGTCCATTTCCGAACTGATCAGCGAATTGTCGCCGCAGACCAATGGATCGCCGGTCATCCTGCTGAACGGCAAGCGTATTTCCAGCTTTTCCGAAATTCAGGACATCCCGTCCGAAGCGGTCGCGCGGGTCGATATCCTGCCCGAGCAGGTGGCGCTATCTTATGGCTATGCGCCCACGCAAAAGGTGGTGAACATCGTCCTGCGCCAGCGTTTTCGCGCCGAAACCGCCGAAGGGCGCGTGGGCACGACAACGCAGGGCGGGCGCGAGAACGGCCAGGTCGAAGCCGGGCTGTTGCGCATCCAGGGCGACAACCGCTTCACCCTGAACCTGAAATATAGCCGTGCCGCCGCGCTGCTGGAAAGCGAGCGCGGCATCACCGCCACCGCGCCCAACCGCCCCTATGCGCTGGCGGGCAATATCGTGGGCACCGGCGCCAATGGCGAGATCGATCCTGCGCTGTCGGCGCTGGCCGGGCAGGGGGTGACGGTGGCAAGCGTGCCGGGCAGCGCCGCCACCACGCCGCCCATGCTCAATGATTTCGTCGCGGGCGCCAATGTCACCACCGTCAGCGACCTGACCCAATATCGCACGCTCAGCCCGGAAACGGAGAGTTTTTCCGCCAACGCCACCCTGGCCCGCGCGCTGGGCGGGGTGTCCGCGACGCTGAACGGGCGGCTGGAACTGTCGGACAATGTTTCGCTCCAGGGGCTGTCGCAGGCGGCGCTGACCCTGCCTGCAGGCAGCGCCTTTTCCCCCTTCGCCAATGACGTCACCCTTTATCGCTATCTGGCGCAGGAGGGTGCGCTGGAACAGCAGATCAGGGGCACTACCGGCCATGTCGGCCTAACGCTGAGCGGCCAGATCAGCCGCAAATGGCAATGGTCCTTCACCGGCAATGGCGACCTGTCGATCACCCGCACCCGCACCGATCGCGGTGTCGCCATCGGCGCGATCCAGTCGGCGATCGACGCGGGCGACCCCGGCGTCAACCCCTATGGCAGCTTCGCGCCGGACCTGCTCTCCACCCGGCTGACCGACGGCGCCCGCGCCAGAAGCCAAGCGGTGCAGGGCGACCTGCTGGTCAGCGGGACGCTGTTCACCCTGCCGGCGGGCGAGGTGATGACATCGATTCGCCTGGGCGCATCGACCAATGATTTCACCAGCCGCTCGGTGCGATCGGGCGTCGAAAGCCGGTCGGACTATGACCGCCAGATCGGCAGCGGGCAGCTGAGCGTGGACCTGCCGATCACCAGCAGGTCGAAGGACGTGCTGGGCGCAGTCGGCGATATCGGAATCAATTTCAACGCCGCCGCGCAGCGCTATTCCGACTTTGGCACGCTCTCCACCTTGGGCTACGGCCTGCGCTGGGAGCCGGTGAAGGCGGTGCAGTTGCTGGCGTCGGCCAATCAGGATCGCGCCGCGCCGACAGGTGCGCAGATCACCGATCCGCTGATTGCGACGCCCAACGTCTCCGTCTTCGACTATGCGACCGGGCAGACCGTTTTCGTCAGCCAAATTTCGGGCGGCAATGCGGGTCTGCGCGAAAGCGTGCGCGACCAGTTCCGCCTGAACGCGCGGATCAAGCCGTTCGAAAAGCCGAACCTGACGCTGACCGCCACTTACCTGAACAGCCGCACGCGCAACCCGATCGCCGCCTTCCCCACGCCCACCCCGGCGCTGGAAGCCGCCTATCCACAGCGTTTCGTGCGCGACGCGGACGGCAACCTGCTGCAGATCGACGCGACGCCGATCAATTTCCTGTCGTCCAAGAGCGAACAACTGCGCTGGGGCGTCGACCTGTCGATCCCGATCAAGTCGCATGTCCAGAAACTGGTAGAGGCATGGCGCGCATCGGGCGGCAAGCCGGAGGACCGGCCGCCCGAATTGCAGGCGCTGTTCGGCAATCGCCCGCCCCGTGGCGAGGGTGGTCCCCCACCCGGTGGGGGTGAGGGCGGCGATCGGCGGCGCGGCGACGGGCCGGGCGCTGGCGGGCCGGGCGGCGGTGGCGGTCCGCGCGGCGGCGGATTTGGCGGCGGTGGGCGCGGCGGCGGCCAAGGCGGCGGGCGGATGACTTTCAGCCTCTATCACACCTGGCACCTGACCGAGAGCATCGACATCGCGCCCGGCGTGCCGCAGCTTAACCTGCTGGACGGCGACGCCACCGGGTCGTCGGGCGGCCAGCCCCGGCATGAGATAGAGGCGCGCGTCGGCTATATGAACAACGGCATCGGCGCGCGGCTGGGCATCGATTGGGAAAGCGGCACCCATGTCGATGGCGCGCTGACCGGCACGGCAGGCGGCAGTTCGCGCCTGAATTTCGGTAGCCTGGCGACCGCGAACCTGCGCCTCTTCGCCAATCTGGGGCAGGTGCAGGGGCTGGAGCGCAAGATACCCTTCCTGCGCGGCGCGCGGATATCGTTCAACATCGACAATATCTTCAACCAGCGGCGCGAAGTCACCGACGCCAGCGGTACGACGCCGCTACGCTACCAGCCGGGCTATCTCGACCCGCTGGGCCGCACTGTGTCGATCAGCTTCCGCAAGCTGTTCTTCCCCAATTTCGCGGCAGGCAATCGACCGCGTAGTTAAATGCTCGTTAGGCACGGCTAAAGCCATTCGTTCCCCGGCCGTTATGATGGCGTATAACGGTTGGGGAAAAGCCTGTGACGAAGCCTGTCAGAATAGTGGTGGTGGACGATTCGCTCACCATCCGCGCGATGATCGAGACGCTGCTGGAGCGCGACCGCCGGATCGAAGTGGTCGGCATCGCGCGGAACGGCGAGGAGGCGATCGAGATGATCCGGCTGGAAAAGCCCGATGTCGTCACGCTGGACATCGCCATGCCGGGCAAGGACGGCCTGGCGATATTGGACGAGATCATGGACATGGAGCCATGCCCTGTGATCATGCTGTCCAGCCTGATGCGCGACGGCGCGCCGATCGTCGCCGAAGCGATGGACCGGGGCGCGGCCGCCTGTTTCAACAAGGCGATGATCGTGCGGGAGGCGACCCGCTTCATCGGCCTGATCCGCGATCTGGGGCGTGGGCTGATGGTGGCGGACGTGGCGCCGGTGGCGATCGCTGCGTGAATATTGTGCCCCGGCGCAGGCCGGGGTCCAGAAGCCCCACACTCAGCGCCCGGAACCCTGGGCCCCGGCCTGCGCCGGGGGACGAGTGGGACCATCGCAGACCGGCTCCACCGTGATCCGTTCGCTTCGAGCGTAGTCGAGAAGCATTCGGCACTACGCCCGCGTTTCTCGGCTCCGCTCGAAACGAACGGAGGTCGGTCTCCAGTCCCTCTGACGCCATCAGGCTCTAAAAACCGAAAGGGTGGCGCAGAGCCTGCGCCTCCCTTAGCCGTTTCATCCGCCCATCAACGCGTGGACGATTTCGAACTCGCCAGCGACATCGCCTGTGCAGATCCGCTGGCCGGTTTGACAGGGGAATCGCGATGGGAAATGGCGTAGGCGCTCACGGCCGCGACCGCCAGGACCATCGCTACGCCCAAACCGCTCAGGCCGCCCTTGGCACGACGATGTGAAGGCTGCTTGTCATCATCGAAATTCCGCATCGCTCATCCTTATGTTGACACTCGTTCGTCCAACATAATGGCTCTGGGCACGCAGCGTTCCCGTCCGATCCTGTGACATTTTATTGCCGACGCTGCGGAAAAGCGCCGATGCGGTCGATCAGCCCGCCATCGATCGCGGCGCACTGCGCAGCGTGCTGATGTCGATCGCGCCTGCAAATTCCACGCCCATCCGGTCGTCCTTCGACCAGCGGCTGGTCGCGTTGACGAACTGGTTTTCCGCCAGTTCGATCGCGAACAACGTGCCTGCGGGCACGTTCCACAGCCCCTCTATCAGCGCGCCGGTGGCGGAGATATTGCGGACGCGGCCGGTATAGACATGGCCGTCATGATGGACGGCGATGGTGCGCAGCATCGTCTTGCGTTCCGGACGGCTGGACTGGAAGCCATTGGCGCTGGCCGCCGTGCCCGCGTTGCGCTGGCCCGCCAGCACGTCGGCGGCGGGCATCGGCTTGCCATAGATGTAGCCCTGGATATGGCTGCATCCCAGCTGCCGGATCAGCGCCAGTTCGTCCTGCGTTTCGGCCCCTTCGGCGGTCGTGTCCATGCCCAGCGCTTCGGCCAGGCTGACGATCGCCTTGATGATGGCGCTGTTGCGGCTGCCCTTGGTCGCGGCGCCGCGCACGAAGCTCTGGTCGATCTTGATCTTGTCGAACGGCGCCTTCTTCAGATAGCCGAGCGAGGAATAGCCGGTGCCGAAATCGTCGAGCGCGAGGCGCACGCCGATTGCCTTCAATCGCGTGAACATCGCGTCGGTGCCATCGTCGTCGTTCAGGAAGACGCTTTCGGTAATCTCCAGTTCCAGCCGCTCGGGCGCCAGCTGCGCACCGGCCAGCGCGCTCATCACTGTCGAGGGGAAGCCGGGATTGGCGAACTGGCTGGGCGACACGTTCACCGCAACGCGGATGCCGTCCTGCCAGTCGGCCGCATCGCGGCAGGCGGTGCGCATCACCCATTCGCCAATCTGGCCGATCAGCCCGCTATCCTCGGCGATCGGGATGAACAGGGCAGGCGAAATCGGCCCGCGCACCGGATGGTTCCAGCGCAGCAGCGCTTCATAGCCGGTAATATGTTCGGTCTTGGATGACACCACCGGCTGATAGACCAGATGCAGCCCGTCGGCGGCGAGCGCGCGGCGCAGATCTTCCTCCAGCGCGCGGCGATCCTCCGCATCGGCATGCATGTCCGACGAATAGAAGCGATGGACGCCGCGGCCGTTGCCCTTGGCGGCGTAGAGCGCCAGGTCGGCGTTGCGGATCAGCGCGTCGGCGGTAACGCCGTCGGTGGGGCAGCAGCTGATGCCGATCGACACGCCGATCACGACGGCCGTGCCTTCGATCATATAGGGCTGCGACACCGACGCGATGATCGCCTGCGCCAGTTGGGCCAGCATCGCCTGGTCGTGGCGGCCGGGCAGCAAGATTTTGAACTCGTCGCCGCCCTGACGCCCGACCAGCCCCTTGTCGCCAACCACGCGCTGCAACCGCTGGCTGACCTGACGCAACAGCGCGTCGCCCGCTGGATGGCCGAGCGTGTCGTTGACGATCTTGAACCGGTCGAGGTCCAGCATCATCAGCGCGCATTCGCCCTGCTTGCCGCGCCGGTCGGCCACCGCCTGCTCCAGGGAGCTGAGCATCTGGATACGGTTGGCAAGGCCGGTGAGCGAATCGAACTGCGCCAGGCGCGTGACTTCCGCCTGGCTGCGGCGCATTTCGGTAAGGTCGGTGCCCGACCCGCGAAAGCCGTGAAACTGGCCATATTCGTTGAACACCGGCTGGCCCGAAATCGACCACCATCGTTCTTCCTGTGACAGCGCGGCGCAGACCGCCAGGTCGGCAAAGCCGGTGCGCGCCGACAGATGAAAGCCCAACGTGCGTTCGCCATCGCCCTGCTTCTTGTCGCCGGGGCGGATGATCTCGGTAATCGGCCGACCGATCAGCCTGTCGGCGGACAGGGCGAGCGACTGGGCCAACGTGTCCGAAATATAGGTGATGCAGCCCTGCCGGTCGGTTTCCCAGAACCAGCCGCGCCCGGTGCGCTCATGTTCCTGCAACAATCGGTCGGACCGTTGCGCGCGCAGATCCTGGCTGTGCCGGGCGATCGCCTGGTCACGGTCGGCGGTCGCCTGACGCACGGTCGCGATCAGCATCACCAGCACGCAACTGCATAGCAGCCCGATCTGCGCCATGCCGCTCTTTTCCACAACCGACACCAGCAATGCGCCCAGAAAATAGCTGATGCCCAGCAGGCGGCGGTCGCCGAAGATACACACCGCCAGCAACGCCACCGCCAGTTCCGGCACCGCCGCCAGAAACAGCGTGTCGGTCGCCGCCTTGGTTTCAAAACCCAGCCACAGGCTGAAGGTCAGGCCAGACAGGAACACCATCGGCAGCATCATCCAGTTCTGGATATGCGGCATCTGGCGCTGGAACCACGACCGGCGCGGCACCAGCATCAACGCCCCGTCGATCATCAGCATGGCGATCATCAGGCCGACCTGGGCGATGTCACCGGCATAAAGCGGCAGGTTGAGCAGCGTGACGACGCAGATCTTGGCCAGCAGGATCAGAGGCCACAGGCGCGCGACATGGATGAAGGCGCCCGAAATCCAGGACGCCGACACCTCGGTCCCGCTCTGCGACAGGCCGAGCGCGACCATCAATGTCATGGAACGGGACGGGCTATCGGACAGGGAGGCGCGCAGCAGGGACATGCCCCCGCGTTACCGCAAACTCCTTGCCAGACAATTACTTCGCCTCCGCAATGGCGCGAGATTCGTCCCGCGCCAGGGGGGGTCAGACGCGCATCGGCATCAGCACGTACAGCGCCGGGCTGCTGTCGCTTTCGCGGATCAGCGTGGGCGCTGCCGCATCGGCCAGATGCAGTTCCACCAGGTCGCTGTCGATCTGGCCCAATATGTCGAGCAGATAGCGCGCATTGAAGCCGATATCGAAGCCTTCGCCCTGGAACGCGCCGGGCACTTCTTCGGCCGCCGTGCCATTTTCCGGGCTAGTGACGGACAGGGTGATCTTGTCCTTGTCCAGGCTCATCTTGACCGCGCGGGTCTTTTCCGTGGCGATAGTGGCGACGCGATCGACGCCCTGTTCGAAGCCGCGCGGGTCGATCTTAAGCAGCTTGTCGTTCGCGGTCGGGATGACGCGGCTATAATCGGGGAAGGTGCCGTCGATCAGCTTGCTGGTCAGGATCGCGCTGCCCAGGTTGAAGCGGATCTTGCTGGCCGACAAGGCGATGCCGACAGAGCCGTCCACTTCGTCGAGCAGCTTGCGCAGTTCGCCGATGCATTTGCGCGGGATGATGATGCCGGGCATCCCTTCCGCGCCGTCGGGGCGCGTCACCGTGACGCGGGCCAGGCGGTGGCCGTCGGTCGCCGCGGCCTTCAGCACCGGCTGGTCGTCGTCGGTGACGTGGAAATAGATGCCGTTCAGATAATAGCGCGTCTCTTCGGTCGAAATCGCAAAGCGCGTCTTGTCGATGATCTGCTTGAGCGTCTCTGCCGGCAGTTCGAAAATGGTGGGCAGGTCGCCCTCCGCGATCACCGGAAAGTCGTCGCGCGGCAGGGTCGACAGGTTGAACCGGGCGCGACCGGCCTGGATCAGCATCTTGCCCTCGGCCGCCTGCAACGACACCTGGCTACCTTCGGGCAGTTTGCGCGCGATGTCGAACAGAGTGTGAGCGGAAATGGTCGTCGCGCCCGCCTGCTCGACCTGCGCCGACACGCTTTCGACGATCTGCAGGTCGAGATCGGTCGCCATCAGCTTGATCGCGCCATCCGCCGACGCCTCGATCAGCACGTTGGACAGGATGGGAATGGTATTCCGGCGCTCAACCACCGACTGGACGTGGCTCAGGCTCTTCAACAGCGTCGCGCGTTCGATGGTGGCCTTCATGTCCCTGTTCTGTCCGTTTCTTTTTAAGCCGATAGCCAAGGATTTGGTCGAATCCCGGCGACAATGATGGATGGTCCTTCATAACCGCTGGAGCGACTTGGGCAAGCGCCGCCTTCATGCTTTTAGCATGACGGGGTTGCAAAAGGGGATGGCTTGGGCTTTGCCCGGACCATGTATCGCGCGTCCGCCCTGATCATCCTGTCGCTATCGATGGCGTCATCGGCGGTGGCGCGCGATTCGCTGGGCGTTTTCGAAGGCTGGGGCGCGTTTCGCGATCCCGGCCCCGGGCAGAACGGGCCGCGCTGCTACGCCATCGCCCAGCCCTCGACCCGCCGGGGCCAGACGCCCAAGGGCTTCGTCGCTGTCGGCACCTGGCCGCGCCAACGGGTGCGCGGGCAACTGCATTTCCGCCTCAGTCGCGCGCGCGCGCCGCACGCGCCGGTCACGCTGACCGTAGGCGAGCGCCGATTCACGCTGGTAGCTGGGCAGGTCGATGCTTGGGCGCCCGACCAGCGCGGCGACGCGCAGATCGTCGCGGCGATGCGATCGGCCAGCAGCATGAGCCTGTCCAGCATCAACGCGGACGGGCGCGGCTTTGCCGACAGCTACGCCCTGCGCGGCGCGGCGACGGCGATGGACGCTGCGGCGCTAGGCTGTGCGCGGTTGCGTTAGGCGCGCTTCCAAAATCCGCAAAAATCGGCTAAGGGCGCGCCATGCAATCAGCCGCCAGCCCGCTCATGCCGATTCCCGGCCTTATCGACCCTGTGCCCGTGCCGCGCGCGGTGACGCCGCGCGAGGATGGCCGCATCGACCTGATGGGCCTGTCGCGCCCGCAGATCAAAGCCGTGCTGGAAGAGGCGGGGCTGGACGTGAAGGCCGCCAAGCTGCGCTCCAAGCAAGTGTTCCACTGGCTCTATCATCGCGGCGAAACCGATTTCGACGCGATGACCGACCTGGCCAAGCCGATGCGCGGGTGGATGGCCGAACGCTTCGTCGTCGGCCGCCCGCACGTGGTCGAAGCTCAGGTGTCGAGCGATGGCACGCGCAAATGGCTGCTCCGCTCGGACGACGGGCAGGATTATGAAATGGTGTTCATTCCCGACGCGGACCGGGGCACGCTCTGCGTTTCCAGCCAGGTCGGCTGCACGCTCAATTGCAGCTTCTGCCATACCGGCACGATGCGACTGGTGCGTAACCTGACGCCGGGCGAGATTGTCGGGCAGGTGATGCTGGCGCGCGATTCGCTGGGCGAATGGCCCAAGGGCAATATGGCCGTTGCTAACGATGTCGACGATTACGACGACGCGCCGCAATATACGCCGGACGGGCGGATGCTGACCAACATCGTGATGATGGGCATGGGCGAACCGCTCTATAATTTCGATCATGTCCGCGACGCGCTCAAACTGGTCATGGACGGCGATGGCCTCGCTCTGTCGAAGCGGCGCATCACCCTGTCGACGTCGGGCGTCGTGCCGATGATGGCGCGCGCGGCCGAAGAGATCGGCGTGAACCTCGCCGTCTCGCTCCATGGCGTGACCAAGGAAGTGCGTGACGAACTGGTGCCGCTCAATCGCAAATATGGGATCGAGGAACTGCTCCAGGCCTGCGCCGATTATCCCAAGGCAAATAATGCCCGGCGCATCACCTTCGAATATGTGATGATCCGCGACAAGAATGACAGTGATGAGGATGCGCGCGAACTCGTCCGCCTGATCCGCAAATATAAGCTGCCGGCCAAGGTCAACCTGATCCCGTTCAACCCCTGGCCCGGCACCGACTATGAATGTTCGACGCCCGACCGCATCCGCGCGTTCAGCACCATCGTATTCGAAGGCGGCATCAGCGCGCCGGTGCGCACCCCGCGCGGGCGCGACATCATGGCGGCGTGCGGCCAGCTCAAATCGGCGAGCGAGAAGAAGAGCAAGGCGGAAATAAAGCGCCTGGCCGAAGAGAAGCAAGCCGCGCTCGGATAAGCGGGACCGACAGACTGCGCCCAGGCGCGCGATGACAAGCCCCGCCCGCAACGGCGGGGCTTTTTATTTGGGGGAAGACGCATGACCGATGAAGAGATGGAATCGGTGGCGCAGGGGTTCTGCGCCTGCACGCTGCTCAAGGCGCAGTGGACCCATGGCGCGCATTTCGCGACGGCGCTGTGGCTGATCCTCAAACGCCCGGACCTGATGCCCGAACGCGACATGCCCGACCTGATCCGCCGCTATAATATAAGCGTCGGCGGCGTGAACGACGCGGCGCGCGGCTATCACGAGACGATCACGCAGGCGTCGCTGCACATGACGCGGCGCCTGCTGGCGGACTTGCCGGACGATGTTGCGCCATCCGCCGCCTTCGCCGTGCTGATGGCCTCGCCCCTGGGGGACAAGGACTGGCCGTTTGCTTACTGGTCGCGCGATCGGCTGATGACGCCGATGGCGCGGCTGGGGTGGGTGGCACCGGACTGCAAACCCTTGCCCGCATAGAAAAAGGGCGGCCCTTTGCAGGACCGCCCTCCTTCATCTGATCATTTTGAGAGGGATCAGAAACGGAAGCCGACGCCGACCAGGCCAGCGTCACGACCGCCGATATTGGCTTCATATTCGCTGCGCTGATATTCGGCCGAGATGTAGGTGTTCGGGGTCACCGCATATTCCAGACCGCCGCCGTAGCGCACGCCTTCGAACGACGCGCCGCCATTGCCAAGGTCGATGCGGGTGTTGGCATAGCCGACCTTGCCGAACGCCAGAACCTGCGGGGTCAGCGTGTAGCCCAGACGCACCGAAGCGGCCAGGTCACGGCTGACTTCCGCACCGGCGCCCGCGCTGGTGGTGCTGTCGCTGAACGACACTTCGGGACCGAAGGTCACGCCCGGGGTCACGGCGATGTCGTAACCGGCGGACACGCCGTAGGTCAGGCCGTCGCGGCCATCGAACTTGTCATAGCCCAAGATCACGCCCGCGCGCGGCCCGTTGAAGGGCGCAGCGTCCTGAGCGAAAGCAGGGGCCGAAACAGCGGTGGCAGCAGCAATGGCTGCGAAAATCACAGTCTTCATAAAGTCCTCATTTATTATCTAGTCGCCGTGATTGAGACATTCATCCGGCGTTCAGGTTCGATGCCAAGCAATCATGAACTTATTCTCACGACAACTCCTGCGACTCTTCTCTCCTTTATCAGGAGATCAAGAACATGATCTGCATCAGGATCACGCCACTGCCATCTAGGTTCACAAGATTGGCTTGCAAAGGGGGGTGAACATTATTTCAATTAATTTCAGGACTTGTGTTGCAAAACGGTTACATCGCTGGCGCCGCCCACTAGGTCGGTTCATATGGACCTTCCGGGAAAATGGAGTAGGATGTCGCCATGGACAGCAAGACCGACAGCGCAGGCGAGATGGTCAGGCGCCATCGGCTCTCCACCCGGCTATGGCATTGGCTGAACGCGGTGCTGCTCTACACCCTCTTCACCAGCGGTCTTGGCATCTTCAACGCGCATCCCCGGCTCTATTGGGGCCAATATGGCGCCAATCTGGACATGCCCTGGCTGACGCTGGATCGCTTCCCCGGCTGGATCACGCTGCCCACCCATTACAGCCTGGCGCTGTCCCGCCACTGGCATCTGGCCGCCGCGCCGATCTTCGCCTTCGCGCTGCTGCTCTATATGGTCTGGAGCCTCGCCAACCGGCATGTCGCGCGCGACATCGCCTTCCGCCGCGACGACCTGTCGCCGCGCCATGTCTGGCAGGATATCAAGGATCATGCGCGCCTGCGCTTCCCCGCAGGGCAGGCGGCGTTGCGCTATAATGTGTTGCAGAAGGCGAGCTATATCGGCGTGATCTTCGTCCTGCTGCCGCTGCTTATCCTGACCGGCCTTACCATGTCGCCGGGCATGAACGCGGCCTGGCCCTGGCTGCTCGATCTGTTCGGCGGGCGGCAGTCGGCCCGCTCGCTCCATTTCATCGCCGCCTTCGCGCTGGTCGCCTTTTTCCTCGTCCATATCCTGATGGTGATCCTGGCCGGGCCGCTGAACGAGCTGCGGTCGATGATCACCGGCCGCTATCGCGTGCCGGAGGCGCGGCCATGATCCTCACCCGCCGCACCCTGCTGCTGGGCGCGACCGTGACGCTGGCGGGCTGCGACCGGCTGGCGCGCAATGAGTCCTTCCGCGAGGCGCTGTTCTCAGCCGAGAATTTCCACAAATGGGCGCAGCGCGGCCTGATGGCGCCCGACGCGCTGGCGCGCGAGTTTCGGCCGGACCAGATTTCCCCGGTCTTTCGCGCCAACGGCACCGCCAATCCCAATACGGTCGCGTATAAGGCCTTGTGGCGCGGGGGCTTTGCCGACTGGCGCCTGCAGGTCACGGGCCTGGTCGCGCGAGAACTGTCCCTCTCGCTGTCGCAATTGCGCGCGCTGCCCCATCGCGAACAGATCACCCGGCACGACTGCGTCGAAGGGTGGAGCGCCATTGGCAAATGGCGCGGCGTGCCTTTGAAGACGATCCTCGACGGCGCGGGGCTGCGCAGCCAGGCGCGTTATCTCGTCTTTCACTGCGCCGACACGATGGGCAGCGGGCAGCCCTATTATGAAAGCATCGACCTCGCCGACGCCTTCCATCCCCAGACCATCCTCGCCTTCGCGCTCAACGATGCGCCGCTGTCCGTCGCCAACGGCGCGCCGCTGCGGCTACGGGTCGAGCGGCAGCTGGGGTATAAGCAGGCGAAATATCTGATGGGGATAGAGGCGGTCGACAGCCTGGCCGGGATCGGCAAGGGCAAGGGCGGCTATTGGGAAGACCATGCCGACTATGAATGGTATGCCGGTATTTGACGCCTGCGTAACGACATGACAGAGTATTTGCATGAAATTGTTTGAAATGGTGCTCAAACGGTTGGTCACGCGTGGCCGATTGACGGTCCACTACGCGAACGGCCGGACCAGCAGCGTCGGCCGGCCCGATCCCGCCTTTCCCGACCTCGCCCTCCGCTTCAAGGATGGCCGCGTTCCCTTCGACATCGTCAAAGACCCGCGCCTGGGCATGGCCGAAGCCTGGATCGACGGGCGCGTGACGATCGAGGGCGGCGGCATCATGGAATTTATATCCATGATCCGCGCCAACAATCCGTGGGAACAGGGCAAGTCGATCGAGTCCAAGAGCCTGCTGAAACGCGGCGTCGGCACGGTCCGCCAGAAATTATGGCGCGCCAATCACAAGGCGCGGTCGAAGGCCAATGTCGCCCATCATTACGACCTGTCCGGCGCGCTCTACGCGCTCTTCCTCGACCGCGACCGCCAATATAGCTGCGCCTATTATCCCGATGCCGACAATGACGCCGGAATCAGCCTGGAACAGGCGCAGGAGGACAAGAAGGCGCATATCGCCGCCAAGCTGCACCTGAAACCGGGCATGAGGGTGCTGGACATCGGCTGTGGCTGGGGCGGCATGGCGCTCTTTCTCCACCGGACCTGCGGCGTGGACGTCATCGGCATCACCCTGTCGGAAGAACAGTTGAAGGTCGCGCGCCAGCGCGCCGCCGATGCGGGGGTGGCGGACCATGTCCGCTTCGAACTGATCGACTATCGCGACATGACCGGGCCTTTCGACCGGATCGTGTCGGTGGGCATGTTCGAACATGTCGGCACCGCCCATTTCCGCACCTTCTTCGACACCTGCCGCAATCTGCTGACGCCCGAGGGCGTGATGCTGATCCACACGATCGGCCGGATGGGCGGGCCGGGCGTCACCGACGCCTTCACCCAGAAATATATCTTCCCCGGCGGCTATATCCCCGCCTTGTCGGAGATGATCGCGGGGAGCGAAGGCACGCGGTTGATGGTGACCGATGTCGAAGTGCTGCGCATCCATTACGGCCTGACCCTGCGGGAATGGTACAAACGAACCATGGCGCACAAGGCCGATATCATCGCCCTGTATGACGAGCGCTTCTTCCGCCTCTGGACCTTCTATCTGGCGGGTGCCGCGACCGTGTTCGAACATGGTGGCATGGTCAATTTCCAGGTCCAATACGCCCGCGACCGCCGCGCCTTGCCCATCACCCGCGACTATATGCAGGACGCGGAAGCCGCCCTGCGGGGGCGGTAAAAAGCCTGAACCGTCGCTGACAATGTCATTCGCAGATGGTTCAGTCGGTGCGCGTCATTCTCCCCCTCATGCTCCCGTCGGAAGCGGCGGGGTCCATGAGGAGAGACGCAATGAATATATTCTGGAAAGGCGCGGCGGCGTTGAGCCTGGCCCTCACCGGTCTTGGCGCAGCGGCAGTCCCCGCGCAGGCGCAATATTATGGCGGCCAGCATTGGCGCGGCGATCGCGATGGCCGGTGGGACAATCGCCGTGGCCCTGACCGCCGCTGGGACAATAGGCGCTGGGACGATCGCCGTCACTGGCGGGGTGATCGCCGCCATTGGCGTGGCGATCGTGGCCATTATCGCAATCGCCCCCGCTGCTGGAACGAATGGCGCTACGACCGCTATCGCCATCGCGACGTGCGTGTCCGCATCTGCCGCTAACGGCTAATTTACCCTGCAACCCGTCCCGATTGAACCTTGGGGCGGGTTGCGGCATTGGATGCGGCATGACCGATCCCATGCCCGTTATCCAAAGCCTCCTGTCCGGCCTGCCGATCTTCCTGCTGCATCTGGGCAGCGCGACCCTCGTCTGGCTTGTGGCGCTTGGCCTCTATATGTGGATCACCCCGCATGACGAATTTGCGCTGATCCGCGCCGGGAACGAGGCAGCGGCGATTTCGCTGGGCGGTGCGGCCATCGGCCTTGCCGTGCCGTTGGGTTTCTGCCTCGCCGGGTCGGTCAATGTCTGGGACATCGTCATCTGGGGCAGCGTCACGCTGGTGCTGCAACTGATCGCTTTTCGGCTGGTCGACTTCCTGCTCGGCACCCTGTCGGCGCGGATCGAAGCCAATGAACGATCGGCGGCGATCTTCCTGGCGATGATGAAGGCCGCCATCGCCTGCCTGACCGCCGCTGCGGTGGCGGGCTGAGGCCATGGCGAAACGCGGCTGCGGCTGCCTTCCCTTCGCGCTTGGCGGCCTGCTGCTGCTTGCTTGGTGGGGGCAGGACGTGCAGGTGCCCCGGCTTCAGGTCGAGCAATATGACCCCCGCACGCCGCGTCGGCCGATGCCGCAATGGGGCGACGAACAGTTCGTGATAGAGGAGGAGCCTGGCGGTCCCGCCGATTCGATGGGCACCGCCTTCGCCGTCGATCGCGATGGCGCCTGGCTGACGGCGCAGCATGTCACTCATGGCTGCGCGCGCGTGGGGCTGGAGGATGGCCGTTTCGCCCGCCCGGTGTCGCGCATCGTCGAAAGCCGAGAGGCGGACGCCGCGCTGGTCGCCGACAGCCTGCCCAGCGTCGCCGCGTTGCCGCTGTCCAGTCGCATCCCGCAACCCGGCACGCCCGGCTATCATATGGGTTTCCCCGCAGGCGAGCCAACGTTGGTCATCTCCGAACTGATCGGCGAAGCCAGCGCGCGGCGCCGGCGCAGCGACGTGACACAACCGATTCTGGCCTGGGCCGAAAAGGGTCGCATCCCGTCCGGCGATGGCACGTTGTCCGGCATCAGCGGCGGCCCGGTTTTCGCAGAGGACGGCCATGTCGTGGGCGTCAACAGCGCGTCCACCGACCGGCGCGGGCGCATCCTGACGACCGCGCCCGATGCCATCGCCCGGCTGACGACGGCCAGCCGGGTGGTGGACGAACGGCCGGTCGCCTATCCCTTCGCTGGCCTCGCCGACGCGGAAAGCCGCTTTTCCGGCTGGCTGGAAGATGGCGTCATCCGCCGCATCTTCTGCGACGTCGATGAAAAGCGCGGCGGTTGACGGCGCTACGCCCCAAACGCTAGGCGCGAACAAACTTTGCAGGGATTTTGACCATGAGCGACACGCCCCCCGACCATCTGTCCACCAACCCGCGCAGCCCGCAGTTCGACATGGACGTGCTGCAACGGGGCATCGGCATCCGCTTCAAGGGGCGTGAGCGCAAGGATGTCGAGGAATATTGCATTTCCGAAGGCTGGATTCGCGTCGCTGCGGGGAAGAGCCGCGATCGCCATGGCAATCCGCTGACCATCAAGCTGAACGGCGAAGTCGAAGCCTGGTTCGAAAATCCCGCTCCGGATGCGGAAGACAAGGACGGCGAGGCCAAGGCCGCCGACGCCGAATAAGCAAGAGGGCGCCCGCAACGGCGCCCTTTTTTAGTTCATCGCGGCTTCGCGCTGGACGTCCGCCATGATCGCGCTCAGCGTGCGCTGTGACGGATCGGCATCGGCATATTCGACGACGAAGGGGTCGGCCTCCAGTCGTGGCCCCGTCTTGCGCGCTGGCCGCGATGGCGTGGGTTTGGCCTGCGCGACCTGGATCATGCGCGCATTGGCGGGCATCGGCGTCAGCCTTGGCTGGCGCTGCATCTGGGGCGCGGGCGCGCGCTGCATGTCCCACAGATCCGGATCGACCCGCGCGAACCGCACGCTGGCGCCCAGCATCGGATCGGGGGTGAAGTCGTGCAGCTTCGCCTTGGCCGGATAGATGAAGCCATAGGTCGGGTTGATCCGCGCGCCCATCTGGCCGGTCGGGCTGTGCCACACCCGCACTTGGCTCCAGTCGCCCGCTTCCGACACGTCGATCGTCAGCACATCTTCCTCGATCGCGCCGGGCACCGACCAGTTGGCATGACGGATCAGCACGCGCCGGTCGTCCAGCACCTTGCTGATTACCGCGACATGGCCCAGCAGCATCGGCCCATAGGGTCGGAAGGCCAGCACCGCGCCCTTTTTGGGCTTGGTCCCGCGCTTATATTGACCATTGGCCTGGTCCCACCAGGTCAGGGCGTCACCCTTGATCGCCACGCCCGACACGATCCGGGCATAGGGCACACATTGCAGCATCGCCGAGCCCCATGAGGGCGCAGCGGCCAGGCCGGACAACAGCAAAGCCGCCGCCCAGCGTATCGCTCGAACCATTTATGCGATCCCGAAACCAAAGAATCGCCCCACCGGGATCGACCCTAGAGCGGGCTTCCTTTGGAAAAGGTTAAGCCGATGTCAGGGATGAAAGACGGATCGCGATCGACCCGAAAAATTGGGGAAAAGGTGGCTCAGAAGGCTGAGCGGGCCGCGGCGCCGCTCATATCGGCCGACGCGATCTGGATCGGCTGGTCGATGGTCTTGGACGGCTGGGCATAGATGAAGCCGCGCGCCGCATTGGACCGCAGACCCAGGTCGCCGATCGGACCATACCATACGCGGACATCGGTCCAGTCGTTATTGGCCGACACGTCGATGGCGCGGACATTGCGCTCGATCCCGCCGCGATAGGACCAGTTGGCATGGGTCAGCAGCACTTCGCGACCGCTCACCACCTTGCTGACCATGGCGACATGGCCGACCGGCATGGACCGGCTGGCGGCGAAGGCCAGGACCGCGCCGACGCGGGGTTCGTGACCGCGGTCGTAGCGACCCTCGGCCTGGCCCCACCAGGTGTTGGCATTGCCATGAATCTCGATGCCGGAAACCTGCCGGGCGAACGGTGCGCACTGCAACGTGCCGGCGGTGGCGGGAAGAGCGAACAATGTCGAGAGCGCAAGAACAGACGCCGCGAAAAACGCGCGAAAACCAACGATCATGCGAATGCGACCCCGACTTATTTTGTAGGCTTGAACCCCGATGCCGGTCTTAGGGCAGACGCCGCCGCGATGAACAAGCGCCAGGCGACGAGTCGTTTTATCGATGCGTTATGTTGCGGAACGAAAAACATGTCCGGCCGTTACGGTCAGTCGAGTTGCTTCATCCAGATCGTTGAAAAGATTGGATTCCGTCCCCGTCATCCACACCTGACCCCCGGTTTCCCGCAAACGCTGAAATAATGCGCTGCGGCGAAGCGGGTCGAGATGCGCCGCCACTTCGTCGAGCAGCAGCACCGGCGGCTGGCCGCGGTCCGCCGCGACGAGCGTGGCATGGGCCAGCAGGATCGACAGCAGCAGCGCCTTCTGCTCGCCCGTAGAGCACAGCGCGGCGGGCTGCCCCTTGGCGATATGGGTAACGGCCAGGTCGTGGCGATGCGGGCCGGTCAGCGTTCGCCCCGCCGCCGCATCGCGCCGCCGCTCGCGCGCCAGCCGCTCGGCCAGCGGCATGTCGCTTGCCTCATCGCCGTCGATCGCGATCAGCGGCCGGGCAAAGGGTTCGTCGGGCTGGTCCGCCAGCTCTGCGTTCAGCCGCGCCACCAGGTCGGCGCGCGCTGCGCCCAGCGCGACGCCATGTTCGCCCATCTGCGCCTCCAGCGCCGACAGCCAGGACGGATCGGCCCGGCGCAGATCGCCCAGCAACCGGTTGCGCGCGCGCATCGCCGCATCATAGCGGGCGCTGTGCATCGCATGGGTCGGATGCAGCGCCAGCGTCAGCCGGTCCAGGAAGCGCCGCCGCCCGCCCGGGCTGTCCAGGAACAGCCGGTCCATCGCCGGGGTCAGCCATACGATCGCCAGATGGTCGGCCAGCGCATTGGCGGACGACGCCACGCCGCCGACCCGTACCTGTCGCCGTTCCGGGCTGGCGGCGGCGACCCCGGTGCCCAGCACCACGCCATCCACCTCCGCCGCGATGCCGAAACCGCCCGCGCCGTCCTGCCGCGCCATGGCCGACAGCGGCGCGCCGCGCAGCCCGCGCCCGGGCGCCAGCATCGACACCGCCTCCAATATATTGGTCTTGCCCGCACCATTGTCGCCGGTGAGCAGGATGAAGCTATGATCGGGCAGGATCAGCGCATCCGCATGATTGCGGAAATCGCTCAAGGTCAAACGGCCGATCATCGCGCGGCTGTAGCGGGGACTGGGCTGAGGGGGAAGGGTTGCCTTGGGGGACGGGCGGGGTGGCTTGCCATGTGATGGAACGGAGCGTCGGATATGGGTGGGGAGCGGACGGTCTGACTTTACTGCCCCTACCGCTTGCGGGAGGAGCAGCGAGACTTAATGAGCGAAGCGAATTTAGTCGCAGCGGGGTGGGCCAAGGCAACCTTGCGCTTGCCCACCCCTCACCCCCTCCCACCAGCGGGAGGGGGAGTAACGTCCCCGATTGGTCGTTTGCAGCCATCTCACTCGCTGCCAGACCGCCTTATCCTCTCACCCCTCAACACCGCTTGCGCGTCACTGCCGTGCCGTCATTGACGATCGTCAGCGCCTTGCCATCCTCGGCCATGCGCAGCGCCAGGGTGCGGGTCCAGCTTTGCCCTTCGCCGGTGAAGTCCGCCTTCACCACCGCGCGCCCGTCATCCCTAGCCTGCACATTCTTCACCGTGCCGACGCTCTCGTGAAACAACAGCTGGTCGGGCGTGACGGTCAGTTCCAGGCCCGCGCGGCGATCGCCGCATCGGTCGGCGACTCCTGCCCAGCGCCCCTGCATCGCGGCGGGGATCGCGCCTGCGGCGTCGGCGGCGGGCGGTGGAGCATCGACCTTCGGCGGGGATTCCACCGGCGTGATGCTGTTGGCCGGGGCGGGCGGCTCTTCCACATTGGGCAGCGTCTGGTCCATGATGTTGGCGACCACGCCGGGCTGGTCGGCGGCCTTGTCCGGCGACTGGTTGCAGGCGGCGGTCAGCGCCACGGACAGGAGCAGCGGCAGGACGGAATAAGGGCTACGCATGTTTTACGAACCGGCCAGCGCGCCGCCGGTTCCCAGGACTGCCGTCAAAGCGCTGCCCGCCCGTTAGATAGCGATTCCCTTCGGTACCACTTGCGCGCGGCGGGCGTTGGGATCATCACCTGTGTCGAAGGGCCGATCCTATGCTGCGCGGTAGCGCCGCCGGGACCGGTCCGACCACGCCTGATCCCAAGGAACCGACCCATGAAGCGCCTGTCCCTCGTTCTCGCCGCTGCCGTCGCCCTCAGCTCCAGCGGCGCCATGGCCGCGCTCGCCGTTGGCGCCAAGGCGCCCGATTTCACCACGCGTGGCGCGCAGGCGGGCAAGACCTTCACCCTCACCCTGTCGCACCAGTTGAAGCGCGGGCCGGTGGTGCTCTATTTCTTCCCCAAGGCGTTCACGCCGGGCTGTTCGGCCGAAGCGCGCGAGTTCGCAGAGAATATCGACAAGTTCAAGGCGGCGGGCGCGACCGTCATCGGCATGTCGGCCGATTCGGTCGATGACCTCGTATCCTTTTCGACCAAGGAATGTGCGGGCAAGTTCGCCGTCGCGTCGGCCGGTCCCGCGATCGTGACCGGCTATGACGTGGCGCTCAAGATGCGGCCGGGCATGACCGACCGCACCTCCTATGTCATCGCGCCGTCCGGCCGGGTCGCCTTCGTCCATAGCGAAATGAACTATGCCGAGCATGTGAAGTCGACCCTGGCTGCCGTCCAGGCGATGAAGCAGAAATAAGCCGGATATCCCGTTCGCTTCGCATAGTCGAAGCGAACGGGGAGCGTTCACCGCTTTACATAGGTCGCGAACCAGCCCAGCGTCGCGTCCCACGCCGCCTTGGCCGCCGCTTCATTATAGCTGGGGCGATAGTCCGCCATGAAGCCATGGTCGGCCCCGGCATGAACGGTGATCATGTCGGGCGGGGACTTGCCCGCCTTTTTGAGCGCGGCGCGCATCGCCTCCACATCCGCCAGCGGGATGCCCTTGTCCAGTTCGCCATATTGGCCGAGCACCGGTGCCTTAAGCTTGCCCACTTCCTCGATCGCGCTCAGCGGCTGCAACGCCGTCTTGTCGGACACCAGCCGCCCGTAAAAGGCGACGCCGGCATTCAACTGCGCGCTATGCGCCGCATAGAGCCAGGTGATCCGCCCGCCCCAGCAAAAGCCTGTAATGCCACGCTTCTTCGCGTTGCCGCCATGGCGGCCGGCCCAGGCATAGGTGGTGTCTATGTCCGTCAGCACCTGCGCGTCAGGCACCTTTGATACGATCGTGCCGACCAGTTGCTTGATATCGGCGATCTTGGTGGCGTCGCCATGACGCGCGAACAGGTCGGGCGCGATCGCGTAATAGCCTGCCTTGGCGAAGCGGCGGCACATGTCGCGAATCCATTCATGCACGCCGAAAATCTCATGCACCACGACGATCACCGGCGCGGCCTTCCCGCCAGCCGGTCGGGCGACGAAGGCGGGCATCGCGAAGCCGTCACTGGCGGGGATGCTCACGGCTTCTTCTGTCAAGCCGTCGCCCGGCGTCTGCACCGCGCTGCTGGCGACCGGGCGGCAGGCGGCGGCAAAGCCCGCGGCGAACGCCCCGCCCGCCAATAGCTGGCGACGGCCAAGCCCGATCGTCGCGATCCAGTTGCGATCCTCCGGCAGTCGCTCGACTGCTTGGTCCTTGGGCGGCTGGTCCTGATCGCTTCGGTCGGTCGTCATCGGCGCGTTCCTCCTGTCGGTCCCCCGGCGGCAGACTAGCTTTCCCGGTCCGCCGCGCAAGCCAGGAAGTCGCCGCCCGCAATCAGCGGCAGGCCGGTGGTATCGAAGGCAAAAAGATAGGCCCAGGCTTCGATCGGTCCCGCCGCCGCCTGCACCGTCCGGCGCACCCGCCGATATTCATGCGGCAGCGGATGATGGGCGGCGCATTCCTCATAGTCGTCCAGTACCGCCAGCGTCGCGGCAACATCGGGCAGGGCGAAAAGATCGCCATGGACCAGCCACTCCGGCTCCAGCACCAATCCGGGATAGTCCGCAATCCGGTACAGCGCCCCACCGATCGTGGCCGCTCCCACGAGGATCGCCGACCGCCGCAACCATAGCGCCATCGGCCCGTCAAACGCCGCGCGCAGCGTGCCATAGACGAACAGATGGTCAGGCATCGGCGTATCGTCAGGCAAATTTCACCAACCTGCGGGAAAAAATCCCAACAGCGCGAATTTCGTCAATTGGCGTCTCACGGATCGGCCTCAAAAAATCGCGCATTTCAGCGGAAAAGCGAAACTGGCACGGCATCTGCAATCCCTGTTGGCATCAAGGCTGGATGATCCGGCCATCACATCAGGGAGTATTCATCATGTCCATCGCCAAGTTCCAGCACGCCGCCGTTGCTCTTGTCGGCGCTTTCATCGTCGCCAGCCTGTTCGTCGGCGCAGCCATCCCCGTGTCGCCGATCGCCTGATCGACGCCGCATCAACCCTTATCCTTGGAAAGCCAGACCTATGACCAACAGCTTCACCCTCGACCGCCGCAACGGCAAGATCATGGGCGTGTGCGCAGGCGTCGCCAACCGCACCGGCGTTGATGTCACGCTGCTACGCGTCGCGCTCGTCCTTCTGACGCTCTGCGCGCTGGGACCGATCGGCGTCGTGGCCTATTTGCTCGCGGGCTGGCTCGCGGAAGGTTGAATATCGCCCGATGTGCGGGCAGGACGTCGCCAAGTCGTCGACAAATAAAAAGGCCGCTCCGGTTATGCCGGGAGCGGCCTTTTTGCATCCCGCTCTGTCGGGATGAATATCGCGCGTGACGCGCGATCAGGCATATAGCACCGAATAGAAAGTCAGCATCTGAACGCCGACCGCTACGGCCAGCACAGCGCCCTGAAAAGCCTGTCGCATATTGTGAGTCCTCTTTGCATTGATTGCCACCCATCGGGGTGTGAGCGGGCCACTACGCCCGTCATATCATTGTAACAATCGCAAAGCGCGGCATGCTGATTGCACTAAATGCAACAGGTCTGTTACTTCAAAGCCACGATCATCGCCTGCGCCGCCGCCGGGTTGCGTTCCTTCGCCCCGCTGATGAAGAAGCTGAATATGTCGCCTTGCCGCGCCGCCGTCTTCGCGCGATCGGCCCAGTCCTCGATCTCGGACGGTGGGTAGCCGGTCGGTTCGTCCGCCCGCGCCCGCATCAACCGCATATAGGCAAAGCCGACATCATGGCCGGTGATCGCGGGATAATCGTCATGATCGGCCAGCACGATCGCCGCCCCCGCATCGCGCGCCATCGCCAGAAAGGCGGGGTCGTCGAAACTGGCATGCCGTACCTCCAGCGCGTGGCGCAGCGGTACGCCATCGACGCTGGACGGCAACAGCGCCAGGAACGCGCCGAAATCGTCCGGGTCGAATTGCTTGGTGGGCATGAACTGCCACAGGATCGGTCCCAGCCGGTCGCCCAGTTCGGCGATGCCCTGCCCGGTGAATTTGGCGATCGACTCGCCTCCTTCGGCCAGCAGCTTGCGATTGGTGCAATAGCGCGATGCCTTCACCGCGAATTGGAACCCGTCCGGCACCGCCTTGGCCCAATTGGCGAAGGTCGTAGGCTTCTGGCTGCTATAATAGGTGGCGTTCACCTCTGTCGCGGTCAGATGTTCGCCGACATAGGCCAGTTCGTCCTTCTGCCGCAGCCCGTCCGGATAAAAGCTGCCACGCCACGGCTCATAGACCCAGCCGCCAATCCCTACCCTGATCCGTCCCTCCATGCGCCGCTCCTTTGCCGCCATCCTGATCGGACACGACGATCAGAGCCAGCGGAAAAAGCCATTGGCCGATATTGCGAACGACTCTTAACTAAGCGACAGCAAGGAGACGCCCCATGTCGCTCGACCTCATCAAGACCGGCACTTACCTGACCATCCACCTGACCGTCGGTTTCACCGTCGCCTACCTCATGACCGGGTCGCTCGCGCTGGCGGGTGGCATCGCGCTGGTCGAACCGATGATCAATGCGGTCGCCTTCTTCTTTCACGAACAGGCGTGGAAGACGATCCAGGCCCGCTCACCGCGCGTTGGCGGGCGGCGCTGGAAGCGGGATCGGGCCGCGTTCGCCTGATCGCGCACAACTGTCTATTTCGCTGTCCGCTTGACGCCGATCAGCCACGGCTTCACCCCGCGCGTCGGCTTCGGCGTGCCGTCCAGCCGCCGGGCGCGCAGGATGGTGATGGGCTTTATGATCATCTGCCCGCGCATCGGCCCGGACCCGCAGCAGGTCGGCACCGCCAGAATCTTGCGCACCACATCCATGCCGCCCACGACATGACCGAACGCAGCATAGCCGATATAGGCTTCGCGCGCGTCCATGGTGGGGGTGGCGCCGATGGTGATGAAGAAATTGCCCATTGCCGAATTGGGCCTGTTGGGCCGCGCCATGGACAGCGTCGCATCCAGATGCAGGATGCCCGTCCGGCTCGTCGGCTCATGCGCAACGGGCGGCAGCGCGCGGCGCAGGTCGGTATCGATCCCGCCCTGGATCAGGCCATATTTCGGATCGCTCTTGCGCCGCGCCGCCCGATAGAAAGTGACGCCGTCGAACCGCCCGTCATCGACATAGGTCAGGAAATTGGCCGACGTGCGCGGCGCACGCGTCTGGTCCACCGCCACCACGATCGTGCCGACCGACGTTTCGATCGCCACACGGGTGAAGCCGGGCGTCGGCTTGTTGGCGGGCAGGGCGAAGGCCGCAACGGGTAATAGGCCGATCGACAGCAGGCATAGTCGGATAAAGCGCAGCATCGCCAGCCGCCCTAAAGCCGCCGCACCCGGCGCGCAACCGGTGCCGGGGCGCCGAACTCGGGCCACGCCAACCCGCCGGGCACGGTTTTGCCATGCCGATACTAGAGCCGGACGCCTTTGTTCTGACCCCTTCGAAACGAACGAAATACGGTGAATCGACCTATCGTCATTAGCCTCTAACGGACCGCGAACATCCAGCAAAAGTCCTCAGGAAAAATATCGATGTTATGTTGTAACCTATGATGCTTTAGCCTATGTGAAGCGACGATGAAGGTGACTCTCCGCCATGCCCTGACAACCGGTCGTGTGGATCGTATCGCGATCGCGCTGTCTGGCCTGTGCGTCGCCCATTGTTTCGCCACAGCGGTGATATTAGGCCTGCTGGCGTCGGCGGGCGGCATCTTCGAAAGCCCGATCTTCCACGAAGCGGGCCTGATGCTGGCGATCCTGCTGGGCGCTGTTGCGCTTGGCCATGGCGCCTTGGTGCATGGCTATATGATGCCCGCGGCGATCGGATCGCTGGGCCTTGGCGTCATGGCGGGCGCCCTCACCATGGATCATGGGTTGCAGGAAAGCGTCTATACGCTGATTGGCGTCGGCATATTGGCACTGGGCCACGACCTCAATCACCGCGCCGGGCGCTAATCTCCATTTTCCTTGCGTAGGCTGAGCGCGTCTCTCAGCTCTTCCCGTTATCCACCCGATGCTCGCCCTTGACCCAGCGCACCGTGCCGGTGCTGGCGCGCATCACCACGCTCTCAGTAGTCAGCTTGCCGCCGGGCAGGCGCTTGACCCCGTCCAGCAGCGACCCGTCGGTCACCCCGGTCGCAGCGAAGATACAGTCGCCCTTCGCCAGTTCCTTAAGGTCGTAAATCTTGTCGAGATCGGTGATGCCCCATTTGCGCGCCCGCGATTTCTCGTCCTCGTTGCGGAACAGCAACCTGCCCTTGAACTGACCACCGACGCAGCGCAATGCGGCGCAGGCCAGCACGCCTTCGGGCGCGCCGCCTGACCCCATATAGATGTCGATCGTCGTTTCCGGGTCGGTCGTGGCGATCACGCCTGCAACGTCCCCGTCCGGGATCAGCATGATGCCGCAGCCGATGGCGCGCAGTTCGCCGATCAGTTTCTCGTGGCGCGGCCGGTCCAGCACGCACACGATGATCTCGTGCGGATCGACCCCCTTGGCGCGCGCGACCGATTCGACATTCTCCCGGACGGAGCGCTTGAGGTCGATCGTCCCGTCGGGATAGCCGGGTCCGATCGCCAGCTTGTCCATATAGACGTCGGGCGCGTTCAGCAGGCCGCCTTCTTCGGAAATCGCCAGCACGGACAGCGCATTGGGACCGGCCTTGGCGGTGATCGTCGTGCCTTCCAGCGGGTCGAGCGCGATGTCGATCTTCGGCCCGCTGCCGATCGCGTTGCCGACCTTTTCGCCGATATACAGCATCGGCGCTTCGTCGCGTTCGCCTTCGCCGATAACGACGGTGCCGTCCATATAAAGGTCGTTGAAGGCCAGCCGCATCGCCTCGACGGCGGCGGCGTCGGCAGCCTTTTCGTCGCCCCGGCCAATCAGTTTCGACGCAGCGATCGCGGCGGCTTCGGTCACCCGCACCATTTCGAGCACCAGGACACGATCGAGGATCGAACTTGCCTGCACCATCATCGTCCCCTGCCTATTCTTATCGATCGACCCGATAGGAGTTTGGCCGACCCTTGTCGAGCAGGGAAGGGGGCAGGGTGGCCCATTCCGGCCTGTTCGCCATCGACATGATGCCGCCATTATTGGCTGCTTTTTCTATCCCCATGAAGCGACTCATCCCCGTTGGCGTCATGCTCTTCCTGGCTTCGTCACCCGCACCGGCCCAGGTGGAGGATGCCGACCCGCTGATGGCCGCCTATCGTCAAAAGACACAGGCCGTGCGCCGATGCGACCGTAGCGGCGATACGATCGTCGTGTGCGGGACGCAGGCGGAACGCAATGCGCGCGAACGCCTGCCGCTGCCCCGCGCGCCGGAGGAGGGCGCGACACCGCTGCCTGGCGATGTCCCGCGCGCATCGGCCGTGGCGGTCCGGCAGGGGAGCTGCGGGGTGATCGGCGGGCAGGGGGCCGGGTGCGTCGGCGGCCTGGATGCGCGCAAAATCCTGTCCGAGGCGGTCAAGGCAATCAGCGGCGATTGATCCCGGCGCGGCCCCAGCGCCGCCCGCATCAGTCAAGAATATGCATGACCATCGGCGTGTCGAGCAGGCTGTCCGATCCAGCCAGCCGCTCCAGCGTGCCCCGCACGCAGCTTTCCTCGCCCGCATGGGTAACGATGGCGACCAGCACGCCGTCGGCCTGGTTAGTGCCGCGCTGGATCATGCTTTCGATCGACACGCCCGCATCGCGGGTCGCGGCGGCGATTTCGGCCAGCACGCCCGGGCGATCCTGCACCTTGAAGCGCAGATAGGTGCGGCCGATGCGCGCGCCCGCATCCGCGGCGTTCTGCGGCGTCAGCGCGGCGACCGGCATGGCGAAGGCGTCGCCATATTCGTCACGCGCCACGTCGATCAGGTCGGCGACCACGGCGGAGGCGGTGGGACCATCGCCCGCGCCACGTCCCTGGAAGAAGAGCCGCCCGACGAAATTGCCCTCCGCCACCACGGCATTCAACGACCCATCGACATGGGCGAGCGGATGGTCGAGCGGCACCAGCATCGGATGGACGCGCTGAAACAGTCCGTCGGGGCCGTTCTGCGCCAGGCCGACCAGACGGATGCGGAAGCCGAGCGCCGCGGCTTCGGCGATGTCGGCGGCGATGACATGGCGGATGCCGGTGGTCGCGACCGCGCCGAAATCCAGTTCGGTGCCGAACGCCAGGCTGGCGAGAATCGTCAGCTTGTGCGCCGCATCCACGCCGTCGATGTCGAAGCTCGGATCGGCTTCGGCATAGCCCAGTTCCTGCGCTTCCTTGAGTACCTCGTCAAAGGCGCGGCCTTCCTTCTCCATCGTCGTCAGGATGTAATTGCAGGTGCCGTTCAGGATGCCGTAGACGCGGCTGATTTCGTTCGCGGCCGCGCCTTCGCGCATCCCCTTGATCACCGGGATGCCGCCTGCGACCGCCGCTTCATATTTCAGCGCCGTGCCGCCCGTCTCCGCCAAACGCGCCAGGTCCAGCCCGTGATGCGCCAGCATCGCTTTGTTGGCGGTGACGAAGGGCTTACCCAGTTTCAGACACTGGCGCGCCAGCGTCAGAGCCGGGCCGTCTGCCCCGCCGATCAACTCCACCACCACATCGACATCGTCGCGCGTCGCCAGCGTCGTCATGTCGTCCACCCATTCATAGGGCGACAGATCGACGCCGCGATCCTTGTTGCGGTCCCGCGCGGAGATGGCGACGATCTGGATCGGGCAGCCTGCGCGGCGGGCGATCAGGTCGCCATTGGCGTTGAGCAGCCGAATCACCCCGCCGCCCACCGTGCCGAGGCCGACAAGCGCGACGCGCAGCGGGGCATGGCGGTGCAGATTGGTCATGGCGGCGTCTCTTCCTTATGCGGCTGATAAACGCCGCGCTGATAGCCGCCCGCGCGACACTGTCCAAGAAAAAGCGGGCGGCGTGCGAATCAGGTCGGCGTTCGCGTCCGGCCGCACGGGCCGAGTGAGGCGATGACGACACCATAATCGGCGCGCGCGGCGTCCGCGTCCGGGGTCGGCAACGTCCGCACGGCGCGCGCGGGCAGCGTCGCGGGCAGGGTGCAGGCCAGGCGATACCATAGCAGGCTGCCAGGCTCGGGCGCGCGCGCCGCTTCATCCATGATCTCGCCCAGCGCGACCGCCCAATGCGGCGGCTGGCCGGGGCGGCGCAGGATCGACAGCGACACCGGATCGCCATTTTCCGTGCGCAGGAATATTTGCGTCTCCCCTTCGCCCGCGACCGTGCCTGCGACATGGAAGGCGTCGCCGAGGTCCAGGATGCGCGGCGGCGCATTGGGGGCGACCAGCGCTGACAGCACGCCCTTCACCCGCTCGACCTCTGCCGGGGTCGCCGGGATCTGCGCATCGGGGGTCGTCAGCTGGATTTCGCCGGGCCGTCCGCCGGGGCGGGCAAAAATGATGACCTGCGCCTTTTTATATTTAGGCACCTTGCCTCGCGCATCGATCGGTGCGTCGTACAGATAGGTTACGGTAGGACTGATGCCCCCCTCGCCGCGAATCAGACCCGTCACATCGGCCTCCACGAACAGCCTTTTATGGCCCGCCGGGACCGTGCCGGCCTGCTCCGGCTTCAAATTGATGATGTTGCGAATCCGCACATTGGCCACGAGCGGCGCTTTGTCCGCCAGGTCTACAATGTCGGCATAGGACAGGGTTCCCCCGCCACCCGATGGTTGCGTTACCACTGGACGACTTTGTGCGGAGGCTGGGAAAACCGGGGCGGATGCGGCGGAAATGAGGCAAAACAGACCCACGCGGCTTAAGCAGATGGCGGATTTCATCGTCAGCTTCGTCCTATATTTTGGCCCGTGGCAAGGATGTCACAGGCAAGTCATTCCGATATGAAATGGTAACCGCAAATGAACAAATCGATAAAGCGTTTGCGTGCCACGATGCGCCGCGATAGGAGTTCGAACGGTAGCAAATGAACGGGCAGGGGCCAAAGGTGACCAAGGGAGCTTGGTCGGCTTGGGTCGTTTTTGGCTGATTTTGTATAAACCACTGGTAAGATGAGTTAAGGAGTGTCGTTGCCGAATGGCCTATGCTGACCACTCGCAAGGATCGAGTCGGACTGTCTCGATCGTCATCGTCGCCCTGATTCACGCTGTTCTTGGCTATGCCTTCGTCACCGGTCTTGGCATGAAATATGTCAAAAAGGCGGCAGAACAGCTGAACGTGATCGACGTGAAAGAGGAACCGCCACCACCGGACGAGGAGCCGCCACCGCCGCCGCCAGATCAGCCGATCGAGCCGCCGCCGGTTGTCGCGCCTCCGCCGATCGTGCAGACCCCGGCGCCTGCGCCGCCGATCCAGACGGTTCGGACGCCGCCTCCGGTGTTCAATCCGATCCCGGTCGCCGCACCGCCGCCGCCCCCGGCTCCGCCACCCCCGCCGGCCCAGGCCGCCACACGCGCTTCGCCGCGTGGCGCTCCGGGTAGCTGGGTCAGCGACGCTGACTATCCGAGCCGCGCCCAGCGCGAAGAACGTTCGGGTACGGCTGGTTTCCGTCTGGAAATCGGTGCCGATGGTCGGGTCACTAGCTGCACCATCACCTCTTCGACCGGTCATGCCGACCTCGATGAGGCGACCTGCCGCCTGCTGCCGAAGCGTGCGCGCTTCAAGCCGGCCAAGGGGTCTGATGGCGCGGATATGCCCGATACCTATAACGGGCGTATCACCTGGCGTTTGCCGGAATAATCCTGATCGGGCAGGCGTGCGCTCGGCGCCGCCTCGCCCTAGCTTGATCTCATTGAGAGGGAAGTCTTGAACATGTTGATGTATCTCGCAGCTGCGGCTCCGAAGCCGGAAAACCCCTATGGTCTTGTCGAAGCCCTTGAGCAGGGCGGCGTCATTGCCTGGACCGTCTTCATCATTCTGTGCGGCATGTCGGTCGGCACTTTCTACATTCTGTTCACCAAGCTGATCGAACAGCAGAAGGTGATCAACCAGGGCAAGAAGGTTCGTGCGACCTTCTGGCGCGCCGGTTCGCTCAAGGAAGCGTCGGCCAAGCTCGAAAAGAACTCCGCCTACAAGCAGATCGTCGACGACGGCATCAAGGCGCAGGAAGAGCATAGCAAGCTGAAGGATCCGGTCGAAGCGCATGACTGGCTGCACGGCTCGCTGGCCCGTTCGGAAGCCGGCATCAACTCGTCGCTCGGTGGCGGCCTCGCTTTCCTCGCGACCGTTGGTTCGACCTCGCCGTTCATCGGTCTGTTCGGTACGGTTATCGGCATCTACCGCGCGCTCATCAAGATCGGCGCTGCCGGTCAGGCTTCGATCGACGCCGTCGCCGGTCCGGTCGGTGAAGCGCTGATCATGACCGCCCTGGGTCTGGCCGTCGCCGTTCCTGCGGTGCTGGCCTACAACTTCCTGCAGCGTCGCAACAAGACCATCGCAGAGCAGCTGAACGGCTTCACCGTCGATCTGCTGGCCTATCTGGTTTCGGACGGCGCCGTGAAGCCGACCGTCGGCCCGGCCCCTGCCGCGCCGATCGCCAAGCCGGTTGCTACGCCGACCAAGGCCTGATTGCCTTAATACGCCGGTTGGGAAACCGGGCGGCGGCTGCGACCGCCCGGATTTCCCGCCGGACGTGGGCCTCGGTTAGCGAGGCGCCATCGACACCAAGGTTAGGATAGTATCAATGGCAATGAGTGTTGGCCCCGGCGGCGGTGACGACAAGCCCTTGTCCGACATCAACACGACGCCGCTCGTCGACGTCATGCTGGTGTTGCTCATCATCTTTCTCATCGCGGTCCCGGTCGTGGTTCAGACGGTCGATCTGCAGCTTCCCAAGGTTGCATTCGAACCTACGACCACGAAGCCGGAAAATGTTTCCCTCTCGGTCAATTCCGCGGCGGATGGCAGCTGCCAGGTCTATTGGAACATGACGAAGGTCACGTCCGACGATCTGCTGAACCGTGCGGTCGCAAAGCTCGAAGCGGATATCAAGAAGGCGGGCGGCGTCGAAAATATGACGCCGGAAGATCTGCCCGAAGTGCATATCCGCGGCGACATCAACACCCCCTATCGTTGCATCGGCGGGACCATCTACACGATGCAGCGCGCTGGCTTCCCGAAGGTTGGCTTCATCTCCGAACCGGAACCCGGTTCGACGACGCAGCGCCTGTGACCAGCTGATTAAGGAGATTTCGCTATGGCTATGAGCATGGGCTCCGATGATGGTGAGCCGATGATGGAAATGAACACGACGCCGTTGATCGACGTCATGCTCGTTCTGCTCATCATGTTCATCATCACCATTCCGATCCAGACCCACGCGGTAAAGATCGACCTGCCCCAGAACGCGCCGCCAACCGACAGCGTGATCGACCCGGTAAAGAACAAGGTCGCGATCGACCCGGCCGGGATCATCACCTGGAACGGCGCGCCGATCGACCTTCTGACCCTGCGCCAGTATCTGCAGCAATCGCTGCGGTTGCCCGTAGAGCCGGAACTGCAGTTCCAGCCGAATGCGCAGACGCGCTATGTGACCGTCGATGAAGTGTTGGCGGAGATCAAGCGCGCAGGCGTGACGAAGCTGGGCTTCGTCGGCAATGAGCAATATGGCAGCTTCTGATCGCTGACGTCCGGCAGCGTCCATCTCGCACAAGACTTCCCGGTTTTCGGGATGGCGCGGGCCGGACTAGGCGGCAGAATATATGTCTTTATGAAAGGGTCGCCTTCGGGCGGCCTTTTTTTATATCGGCTGCGTTACGTCCCGCCTGACGGGTGGCATTTAACCTTTTGCTTACCCCGATGGAGGATACCGATCCAAAGTTAGCGCGGTGTCAGCCATGGGTGCGGAACGTAAGACAGACTATGATCGCAAGGCACGGGCGGCCGAGCGTCGCCATGTGCAGATCGCCGTCAAGGTTCGGCGGCCGGGGGAAACCTGGTTCACCAGCCGGATCACCGACGTGTCCGTCACCGGATTTCGCCTGCAGAGCTTCATGAAACTCACCATCGGCAGCGATCTGTGGATCATGCTCCCCGGCTTCGAAGGCCGTCGCGCCCGCGTGCTGTGGACCCGCGGTCCGGACTCGGGCTGCGCCTTCGAACGTCCGCTTCATCCGGCGATCCTCGACCATATCGTCAGCGCCAATCAAGGCGTGGGGGCGCGCTGAAACGAGCGTAGGGCGCTTATTGCGCCGTCAGCGATAACGCGTACGTGCATGGCCGCCGCGCTGGAGCGATTTCCACTCGGATGGAATCGCTCATGACCCGGAACCGAAGGGCAGCGCTGCTAAATCGCGGTGAGCCATAAAGCTAGAGCGATTGATCCGGTGTAATCGCACTGTAAACCGCTCCAATCGCGAACTGCGCCAGCCGATAGGCGGGATCTACCTATCGTCGTCGCCACACGCCAGAGCATCGCGCTGTTAACCGGACCCGGTCGGGCTGCGCATGTCGAAGCCTTTCTTCACGTGCTGCCGTCCGATCGGCTCTTTGATACAGCTGATCATGATATAGCGCAGTGCCAAACGACAGTGGCAGGAACCAGCGCCGTTCCCTGGCGAAGGCGGGGGCCGGTCCCGCGCTCTGGATTGAACTCCTGATCGAAGTCACGCGCCGCGGGACATCTTCGCTGGAGAAGTTGACTGGTCCGACGCGTCCTTATCATCGCAGGTTATATCATAGGTTGGCAACGCGCCTGTGGCGGTCCGGGGCCAGCATCTGTCGCCGCGTTACCTACCTGCTCCGCGCTAATGTCAGCCCCCCAACCGCCAAGAATCAAGCCGCCGGGCTATCCTGAAACTGCAGGCTGGCCAGCCGGGCGTAAAGGCCATCCAGCGCCACCAGCGACGCGTGGTCGCCCTGTTCCACGATCCGACCCTCATCCATCACGATGATGCGATCGGCGGCCCGCACGGTTGCCAGGCGATGCGCGATGACGATCGTGGTGCGCCCCTGCATCAACCGCCCCAACGCATCCTGCACCAGCCGCTCGGATTCGGCGTCGAGCGCCGACGTCGCCTCGTCCAGCAACAGGATCGGCGCATCGCGCAACAGCGCGCGCGCGATCGACAGGCGCTGACGCTGACCGCCCGACAGGCGTGCGCCGCCCTCGCCCAAGTGGCTGTCCAGCCCCTGCGGCAGGGCGCGCAGGAAGCTTTCGGCATTGGCGGCCCGCACCGCCGCCCAGATCTGCTCATCGGTCGCGTCCCAACGCCCGTAGCGCAGATTGTCGCGCGCCGACGCGGCGAAGATCACGCTGTCCTGCGGCACCATCGCCATCATCGCGCGCGAGGCGGCAGGATCGGCATCGGGCAAGGCGACGCCATTCAACCGCACCACGCCTGTCGCGGGATCGTAAAAGCGCAACGCCAACTGGATCAGCGTCGACTTCCCCGCCCCGGACGGGCCGACCACCGCGACCGTCTCCCCCGGCGCGACCGCGAAAGACACGCCATGCAGCGCCGCCTGGTCCGGTCGGGTGGGATAATGGAAATGCACATCCTCGAAGGACAGGTTGGCGCCATGCGCAGTGGCGGGCAGCGGCGCGGGCTGCGCAGGCGGGACGATATCCGGCACCGCGTTCATCAGTTCGTGCAACCGGCTCGCCGCGCCCGCGCCGCGCAGTAGGTCGCCCCAGCTTTCCGACAGCGAGCCGAACGCCCCGGCCACCAGCCCGCCGGTCAGCACGAACGCGGCAATGCTACCCCCCGACAGCTTGCCCGCCGCGACATCCAGCGCGCCCTGCCACATGACCGCGGTGATCGATCCGAACACCAGCGCGATGACCAGCGCCGTCATCACCGCGCGCAGGCCGATCCGCCGCCGGGCAGTGGCGAAGCCGCTTTCCACCGTCGCGTCGAACCGCGCGGCTTCGCGACGTTCCTGGTTGAACGCCTGCACGATCTTCATCGCGCCCAGCACTTCGCTGGTGACGCTGCCGATGTCGGCCAGCCGATCCTGGCTGGCGCGCGACAGGCCGCGCACCCGCCGACCCAGGCCGATCAGCACCAGCAGGATGAATGGGATGCCCAGCAACAGCATCGCCGCCAGCTTGGGCGCCAGCGCGAAAAGATAGATGAGGCCACCCAGCCCCGTCACCATATTGCGCAGCGCGACCGACACGGTGGATCCCACCACCTGCTCGACGATCGCGGTATCGGCGGTCATGCGCGACGCGATTTCCGACGGGCGGTTTTCCTCGAAGAAGCGGGGCGCCTGCCGCAGGAGATTGGCCTGCGTCGCGCTACGGATGTCGGCGACCACCCGCTCGCCCAGCCAGGACACGAAATAGAAGCGCAGCGCGCTGGCGATCGCGAGAACGATGACGATCATCAACAGATATTCGAACCAGCGACTGATGTCGCCGCCGCCCATGAAGCCGCGATCGATGACCAGGCGGAAGCCGCTAGGGATGCCCAGCGTTGCCGCCGACGATACGATCAGCCCGACCAGCGCCCCGGCGATCCGCCCCGGATAATGGCGGGCAAAGCCCCACAGCATCGCCAGGCTGCCAAGGGCGGGTCGCGCATCGGCGCGGGCGGTGGCTATCGGGGCATCCTCCATGGCTGCGGCGCTTAGCAGCAGGCTCGCCGCGCCTCAATGGGGCGTTCGAGGCGGGCCCAACATGGCGCCGCTGATGGCAGGCCATGACCGCAAAAACATGCGCCGCCCGCGATCGTCGGACTATGCCGACCATCCCCTTCTCGCCTACAGGCGCAGGATCGATTGATGACGCAGGGAAAGCCGATGACCCATATCCTATCCGCGACCGTCGAACGCTGGCCGGTGGCGGGCGCCTTCGTCATTAGCCGGGGGGCCAAGACGCATGTCGACGTGATCGTCTGCACCGTGAGCGACGGCGCGCAGGAAGGGCGCGGCGAGGGCACGGCCATCTATTATGAGGGCGAAAGCGCGGAGGGCTGCGTCGCGGCGCTCCAGGCCTATGCCGGGCCGCTGGATCGCCAGGCGCTGCTGACACACATGCCGCGCGGCGCGGCGCGCAACGCGCTGGACTGTGCGCTATGGGATCTGGAAGCCAGGCAGGCGGGCGTGCCGGTGTGGCAACTGGCCGGGCTGGCCACGCCAGTGCCGTTGCAGACCGCCTTCACCATCAGCCTGGGCGCGCCGGACGCGATGGAGGCGGATGCCCGCGCAGCGGCGGCGCGGGGCTTTACGCTGCTCAAATGCAAGCTGACCGGCGAGGGCGACCGCGCGCGCATCGCGGCGGTGCGCGCGGGCGCACCTGCCGCGCGCCTGATCGTCGACGCCAATGAAAGCTGGCACGCCATGGACATAGCGGCGGAGGCCGCCGCGCTCGCGGCGCTGGGGGTCGAAATGGTCGAGCAGCCGATCGTCCATGGGCAGGAAGCGCGCCTCGCCGGGGTCCGCGCGCCCTTGCCGCTCTGCGCCGACGAAAGCTGCCACACCCGCGCCGACCTCGACCGGCTGGGCGATTTCGATGCGGTCAATATCAAGCTGGACAAGGCAGGCGGGTTGACCGAGGCGCTGGCGCTGACGCAGGAAGCGCGCGCGCGCGGCTTCCGCATCATGGTGGGCTGCATGTTGGGCACGTCGCTCGGCATTGCGCCCGCCGCGCTGGTAGCGCAGGGGGCGGACTGGATCGATCTGGACGGCGCGCTGTTGCTGGCGCAGGACCGGGTCGGCGGCCTGCCCTTGCGCGACGGGCTGTTGTCGCCCGGCACGCTTTGGGGGCAGGGTCGGTATCAGTAACCCAGCGTCAGCCCGACCGCATAATATTTCGGGCCGACATTGGCCTTTGCTCGCACCTTAGGCAACAGCGGCATCGCCAGCGTGGCATAGGGGCGCGTATTGTCACCACTGAACCGCACGCCTGCGCCGATCGTGGCGGACAGGGGGATGGTATAGGCGGCCTCGATCCGACCATAGAGTTTCGTGTCGCCATCGCGCACATAGACGCCCGCGCCCGGCGTCAGGCTGAACCCCGCCAGCCCGAACGCATAGCCCGCGCCGACCTCCGCCCCCCAATGACCGTCCGCCCGCCCATAATTGGCCTCCGCGCCCAGCCCTTCGGCATGGGCGGCGGGGGGCAGGGCGGCGGCGGCGAGCGCCAGCGTGGCGAGGGGGAGGCGCAAGGTCTTCATGGAACGGCGCGTAGGGCGCTGCGCCGCTGGCGGCAAGGGGTGGCATGACGAGGCGAGTCGGTTGTGCGGCGGGATGCGGTGGACTGGTTGCGTCGCGCATCGGCGCGCAGAGGAGAATATGTCTCCGGCAGCATTGGGTGGTTTATTACCAGTCCCCTCCCGCAAGCGGGAGGGGCAGCGAGACTTGCGCGCGCAGCGCGTTAGTCGCAGCGGAGTGGGCCAGCGCCAGGTCGCGCTTGCCCACCCCCTAACCCCCTCCCGCCAGCGGGAGGGGAATAACGTCGGCAATTGGCTGCCCCCAGAAATTCCTTCGTCATCCCGGGCTTGACCCGGGATCCCGCTACCTTTCTCCAGCACGCCCCCTTAACCCTATTCCCCCACAGCCCGCACCGGCTGCACATCGGGATAGGGCATGATCGCCCGCCCGTCCGGCCCGGCGGTGATGCTTGTCTGCGTGGGATAGGCGAACTCGATCCCCTCCGCATTGAAGCGCTTCCAGATGGCGAGGCCGATGCGGTGGCGCATCTGGAAATAGTCGTGATGGTCGGGGTCGGGCACGTCGAAATTGAGCTGATAATCCAGGCTGCTCGCGCCAAAAGCGATGATCCCGGCGTTGACGAAGATCAGCCCCTCGGCCTCCACAATCTCGGCCAGAATCGCTGGAATCGCCTCCGCCTTCGCCTCGTCCGTCTGGTAGATGATGCCGATAGCGTAGGTCACGCGGCGCTGGGTCAGCGTCTGCAGGCTGGTGATTTCCTTTTGCAGCAGATTGGCGTTGGACACGACCTTGCGCTCGCCCGACATGGCGCGCAGCCGCGTGCTTTTGAGGCCAATCCGCTCGACCCGCGCAGTGGTCTGGTCGAACTGGATGATCTCGCCCCGGCGGAACGGCTTGTCGAAGATGATCGAGAGCGCCGCGAACAGGTCGGAGAATATCCCCTGCGCAGCCAGGCCGATGGCGATGCCGCCGATGCCCAGCCCCGCGACCAGGCCGGTGACGTTGACGCCCAGATTGTCCAGCACCACGATCGCCGCGATCGCGAACAGCGCGAAGCTGACGAGGACGCGGATCAGGCCCATCGCATTGGCCAGCGTCTCGGCCCCGCCCGCTTCCGCCAACGTCTTGCGTTCGATCAGGCCCAGGATGATCTCCCGCGCCCACAGCGCTGCCTGCAACACGGTGGCGATGGTGAAGAGGAAGCCGATGGTCTTGCTGACCGCGACCGGCGCGTCGGCATAGCCTACCACCAGGCGCGCCGCGACCAGCGCCATGAAGAAATGGGTGGTGCGTGCCGCCGCCCGGCCCAGCACATTGGCATAGTCGAGCGGATCGCCCCGCGTCCCCTTGTGCCGTTTGCCGAATTCGCGCAGCGCGGCCAGCGCCAGATAGATCATCGTGCCGACGCCGATGGCGATCAAAATCTGCAGATAATGGACCTGGAACCAGTCGACGGTGCTGTGCCACATGGCGCGTAAATTGGGCGCATGGGCGCTGAGGTCGGGAAGGGCGGTGTCTTTCTTGTCGGCCATGCTGTTCCGTCTGGCTGGAGCGATTGCGGCGCGACCTTAGCGATCGTCGCCCGCAAAATCGCCTTATAATGTCGGTGCGCGACGGTCAGGCCGCGACCGCTAACGGCGTGCAATCGGCAATTCCGTCCAGAAAGGCAATCAACCCACGCTCCCCGCGCGACAGATAGCGCGTCTGGCGCGGCAGGCGCAGGGCGGCGCGCCAATCGTCCTGCCCATCCTTGCACAGCGCAAGCAGGGCTGGGTGGACATAGGATTTGCGGCTGATGGCGGGGGTGTTGCCCAATGCCTGCGCGACCGGGGCGAGCAGATCCTTGAGCGACACATGCCCCGCCGCCAATGTTTCGAAGGCAATGGTGGACGCGCCCCAGGTGCGGAAATGCTTGGCGGTAAAAGGACCGCCCATGGCGTCGGCGATATAGGCGTTGACGTCGCTGGAACTGATCGGATGCGCCTCACCCGCTTCGTCCAGATATTGGAACAGATGCTGGCCCGGCAGATCCTGCACCTGCCGAACGAAGCGCAGCAGGCGGCTGTCGGTGATGGTCAGTTGCTGGTCCTTGCCCGACTTGGCGCGATAGCGCAGCGTCAGCGAACGGCCGTTCAGGTCGACATGGCGGCGGCGCAGCGTCGTCGCGCCGAAACTCTTGTTGGTGGTGGCATAATGTTCGTTGCCCACGCGCAGCTTTGCCAGGTCAAGCAGGCGCACCACGGCGGCCAGCGTGCGATCCTTGCGCAGCCCGCGACGCGACAGGTCCGCCTCCAGCCGGGCGCGCAACTTGGGCAGGGCGCGGCCAAAGTCGGGGCACCCGGCATATTTCTCCGCGTCGCGCGCGGCGCGGAAGTCGGGGTGGTATCGATATTGTTTGCGCCCCCTGTCGTCATAGCCGGTCGCCTGGATATGGCCCAGGCCCGACGGACAGTACCAGCAATCGACATAGGCGGGCGGCAGGGCGATCGCATTCAGCCGGTCGATCTCGTCGCGGTCGATGATGCGGTCGCCATCGATATCATAATAGGCCCAGCCGCGCTTCAGCTTGCGCCGCGTGATGCCGGGAACGCTATCGTCTGCATGGGCGACCGGGGGTTGGGCCATCTATCCTGCGCCTTCTTATTCTTGTTCTTGCTTGATCCCGAAAACCCGCCGTTCATCGCTTCGTTCCGCAACTTCCGCCGTCGCTGCCCGTTAGGACAGGCCTCCCCCCAATGAAGGAACATCCCATGCCTGCTATCGAGGAAAGCCGCATCCTAATCGTCGCGACCGACGGTTTCGAACAGTCCGAATTGTTCGACCCGCGCCAGGCGCTGATCGATGCGGGCGCCGAAGTCGTTCTTGCCTCGCCCGACACGAAGCCCATCCAGGGCATGCAACATGATGAGAAGGGCGACACGATTACGCCTGAAATTACGCTGGATGCGGTGAAGATCGCCGAATATGACGGCCTGATCCTGCCCGGCGGCGTCGCCAATCCCGACACGTTGCGCACCAATGACAAGGCGGTGGAGATCGTCCGCGCCTTCGTCGAATCGGGCAAGCCCGTCGCGGCGATCTGTCACGGGCCATGGCTGCTGGTGGAAGCGGGCGTCGTATCGGGGCGGACGGTCACGTCCTGGCCGTCGGTGCGCACCGACCTCAGCAACGCAGGGGCTACGGTGGTCGATCAGGCGGTCGTGGTCGACGGCAACCTGATCACCAGCCGCAAGCCCGACGACATCCCCGCCTTTGTCGACGCGTTCAAGACGGCGGTGGCGAAGGCGGAGGCGGTCACGGCCTGACCGGCGCGATGTCCAGCCGCCAGGGTAGAAGCTGACGGCGCAGCATCGACAGATGCGCCAATATCCACGCTGCGCAGACGATGACGATCGGCGCGGCGAAGGGCAGGGCGCCCGGGAAGCAGAGCGATGTGGCGGTGGCGGCAACGCCGCCGCCCAGCGCGATCGCCAGCGCGCGCGGTTCCCCATCCGGGCCGCGCAGCCACACCATACAGCCTACGACCCCGGTCAAAAAGCAGGCGACCAGGTGCAACGCCGTTGCCCCCGGCAATCCAACCGCAGTGATCAGCAGCACCAGCGCCGCCGTCGCAACCGACAGCGACCGCGCGTCCAGCAGCCAGGTGACGATCGGATAGGCCAGCAATTCGCACGCCAGCGCCGCCAGCAGGATCGCGACTGCAAGCGCGCCATGGCCCACGATCATCGCCGCCAGCGCCGCCGCGCCCCATCGGAACAGCCGCGTCGGCGCCATGCGGATATGGCTGAACCAGCCCCAAATGCCGGGCCGCAGCGTGAAACGCCGATCCGCCAGCCGCAACTGAAAGCCCCCGACCAGCAGCAGAGCGTCGATCCCCCAGGGTAGCAGGTCAGGCGCCACCAGCGGGCAGGCCAGAACCAGCCCCAGCACCAACCCATGGGCAAGCCCGAGCAACCGCACTTCTCCGCTCACGCCGTCACGCTCCGCCGCGCGGCCAGTGTCGCGGCCAGATCGTCCCGCGCCGCCGTCTTGCGCAGCCGCGTCAAATAGGTGTCCAGCCCGATCTGCAACGCCAGCATCATGAAGATGAAGGGCTGATAGGCGATGCCCACGAACAAGGATCCGATCATATAGACGACATGCCCCTGTTGCAGGGCGACGGCGAAGGGCGCGATCCACGCCTCGTCCGGCCCGTCTCTCGTCCGATAGGTGCGGCGGATCGATTCGGTGCGGATGAAGCAGATGCCGTGGATCAACGCCCAGATGAAGAAGCCGAAATAGCCCTGTTCGCCCAGCATCTCGAAATAGGCGCTGTGATAGGCGCGGCCCTTGTCGGTGACGATGCGCCGCTCGATCCGCGCGCCGCCGCTATCGACCACGGTGCTCTGGGCGAAATAGGTGAAGCTGTTCTGCAGATAATTGTCGAAGCCGCCGCCGCCCGGATGCTGCTTCACATAATCGAGCGTCCACATCCACACCGCGACCCGGGTGGAGGCGCTTTCGTCGCCCTGGTGATTCTCGATCGTGCCCATGCGCTGCGTGAAACTGGCGGGGAGGAAGGGGATGGCGGCCAGCGCGGCTACCGCGATCAGCGGGCCGTAGACGAATTTGCGCTTCGACCGCATCAGCATCATGCCAAAGAGAATGACGAGGCAGACTAGGCCCGTCCGCGCTTCCGTCCCGATCGGCATCAACATGCAGGCCAGGCATAGCGCATAGCAAAAGCCCTTCACCTTCCAGTCCGGTGGGAAGATCGTGCCATGCTGCGACAGCCACAGGATCAACGGCATCAACGATATGGCGACGCAGCTGATGATGGAGCCTTCATACAGGCCGCTATTATTTTCGACCATCAGGTTGAGCACGCCATAGCCGCCGCCCGACAGCGCCGTCTTCATGCCGCCATTGATGATGATGGTACTGGCGCACAGGATCATGAAGACGGTCAGCGCCTCGATCCGCAACCGCGTGCGCAGCACCAGCGGCAGGAAGATGCCGGCGATGATCGCCTTCCACACCCAATTCCATTTGGTCAGCGCCTCGACCGGGAAATCAGCGGTCATGGTGGTATAGCCGCAATAGGCGACCAGGACGAGCATCAGCCCCTGCCGCACGGAGAATCGGCAATCCTTCTTGTCGTCCATCACCAGCCAGGCGCCGACCATCGCGGCAAAGGCCATGGCGGAAATCGGAATCGTGTTCAGCAGGAAATAGGACAGTCGCTGCGGCGAGACGATGTCGATATAGGCATAGACCGCGACCAGCAGGAACGGCCGTTTCAGGCCCATCAGCCCGAATAGGCCAAGGAAGGCAATGAAGAACAGGTCACGCATCGACGTGCGGCTCCGGTGCCGAAGGATGCTGCGGCGGTGGGTCGCGATCCAGTTCAGCGCGCGGCAGCAATCGCCACGCGGCAAGCAGGATCACGCCATGGCTGATCAGCAGGGAAAGGGCGTCGATCATCGCGCGGCGATCTTAGGGGCAGGGGTGATTCCGTTCGGCACGATTCACCCACTAACGCGACAGAGTTGACGGGCCGTTAAACCTTTTCCGGCAGATAAAGCGGGCTATGACTCGCATTCTCCACGTCCTGGACCACAGTCTGCCGCTCCATAGCGGCTATACCTTTCGCACCCGCGCGATCCTGCGCGCGCAGATCGCCCGGGGCTGGGACGTGCGCGGCATCACCGGCCATCGCCACGCGGCGGAGGGGCCAGCGGAGGAACTGGTCGACGGCCTGACCTTCCACCGCACGCCCGGCGCACCGGCAAGTGGCAATCCTCTGATTCGCGAATGGCGCGACATTGCTGCTCATGCCGATGCGATCGACGCACTGGTGCGGCAATGGCGGCCGGACGTCATCCATGCCCATTCGCCGGTACTGAACGCCATCGCCGCGCAGCGCGTCGCCAAGCGCCACAACCTGCCGATGATCTACGAAATCCGCGCTTTCTGGGAAGATGCGGCGGTCGGCAACGGCACCGGGGTCGAAGGCAGTCCGCGCTATTGGCTGACCCGCCAGCTGGAAACCCATGCCGTGCGCGCGGCCGATGCCGTCGCGGTCATCTGCGAAGGGCTGCGCGGCGACCTGATCGCGCGCGGCGTGGCGGCGGACAAGATCATCGTGTCGCCCAATGGCGTCGACATGGACCAGTTCGGCGCACCGGTCGATCGCGACCCGGCGCTGACCGCCAAGCTGGGGCTGGAGGGTGCCGACGTGGTCGGCTTCATCGGCAGCTTCTACGATTATGAAGGGCTGGACGACCTGATTGCAGCCATGCCGCGACTCGTGCGGGCCCGGCCCCGGGCCAAGCTGCTGTTGGTCGGTGGCGGCCCGCGCGAACAGGCGCTGCGCGAACAGGCGCTGGCGTCGCCCTTTGCCGACCATATCGTCTTCGTCGGTCGCGTGCCGCACGACCAGGTCGAACATTATTATGCGCAGGTCGATATCCTGGCTTATCCGCGGAAGGCGATGCGCCTGACCGATCTGGTCACGCCTTTGAAACCGCTGGAGGCGATGGCGCAGGGCCGCCTGGTCGCTGCGTCCAGCGTCGGCGGGCATCGCGAACTGATCGAGGATGGCGTCACCGGCACCCTGTTCGCGCCGGACGATCCGGCCGCCATCGCTACCGCGCTGGCAGGCCTGTTCGCTGATCGTGCCGGATGGGACGAACGCCGCGCCGTCGCCCGCGCCTTTGTCGAGCGCGAGCGTAACTGGTCGTCAAACATTTTGCGTTACGAGCCTGTTTACCAACGGCTGTTGCGTCCTGCCCGGACGCGGGCCGCCGCATGAACAAGGGTTGAAGAATAAGTGTCGGCAGGCGTGCACACTCAGCGGGGAATGGCGATGGCGGCCTTGGGCGGCCTGGCCATGGCGCTGCTGATTCTATGCATTCCGGTCGGCCTGATGGAAATGATCGTGGCGTCGAGCGGGCTGAGCGAGGCCTGGCCCGCCGCCGCGCCGCCTCTGGGTTTGAAGGCGCGCCTGATCATGGCGGGCTTCGCAGGATTGATGACGTTTGGCCTGATCGGGCTTGCGCGTCGCGATGCCGGATTGCCGGCACAAGATAATGGGAAAGGACGCGCCCATCGCGTCCAGGGAGCACATAAAATGGGTTTCGCATTCTCCAAGCTCACCGCACTGGCGCGCGGCCGCGCCGTTCCTGGCCTGGGACCGGACACCGGACCGGACGCGCCGATCCTGCGCCGCGCCGATGCGCATCCCGACGCCCCGTCGCGCCCGCCGATCTTCGCGAGCCGCGACTTCGACGGCATCGACATTTTCCCGCGCGGTGAATCGGGCCGCCGGAGTTCTGGTGGCCCGCCGCGAACCGGAAGTAGAAGACAGCGTCGTGCCGTTCGGCCACCTCACCATGCCCAGCGCGCCGATGCCGCTGTCGGACGACCAACTGCCCCAGCCGACCTTTCTACGCCCCGCCGGACCCTTCGCCGGGCCGACGCTGGTGGAGGATGAGGACGATTATGACGACGAACCGGTCGCCCAAACTGATCCGTCGATAGACGAATCGCCCGTTGCCGCGCCGTCCTCGGTCGATCAGCCATGGGCGCAGCCTGACGCAGCTCCCTTCGTCGCGCCATCCGCCTTCGCTCAACCTGCCGAACCGCTGCGTCCTGCGCCCTTGCCGCTGCCATCCACCCACGGCCTGTCGATCGCGGAGCTGACGACGCGGCTGGAACGCGGCCTTGCGCACCGTTCGCGCACCGTCGCGCCATCGGCGGCTGGCCGCGGCGTCATCGCCGACATGCCCGTCGCCCCCGCCGTACCGGTGCGCCCGGCGGTGGAGCAGGATGCCGACGAAGCGCTCCGCGCCGCCCTTGGCGCGCTGCGCTCCATGGCCGGACGACGCTGATATCGGGGAGGGCGGCGAAGGCGCTCGCATCCTTCGCCGCCCTCCCACCCATCTTACCAATCCTCGATCGTCAGCGCCGACAGTTCCAGCCAGACGCCGTCCATATCCGCGTCGCCATCATCGACGCTGATGTCGGCGACGAAATGCCCCGGCAATACCCACTCCGCGTCAGCCAGGCCGTGCATGAAGGCCATCCCCCGCTCCGGAAAGTCTTCGCCGCTCAGCCGTAGCCGGATGACATGACGGCGCCCTTCGAACAGAGCGCTGGCCCAGGGGCGACTGGTCGCTCGTTCGACTATGGCGGGCTGACCCGCCCGATCCAGCAATTGCGCCAGCAACCGGGGCAGGGGATCGTCCTGCCGACCGCCGATAGCTTTATTTCGGATCAGATTGGCCGATCCGTACCCATGATCCATACTTGTCATTGGCTTACGCTCCTGCGATATGTGTTCATGAAATGTTCTATCCGTCTCCGCACCCGATCCCCCGGCTCCCGGCCCAGGCGCAGGTCGAACACCAGCCGGGGGGTCGCGTGCGCATTCGCGCCCGAACCGGGTCGGCGGCATTTTAAATTCGTGCAGAAACACCTCGATCATACGCAGCAGCATTGGCTTTCATCTCCCCATTCAGGCCGACTCGCCCCATGCAAGCCGATAGGTTTATTCCTATCTCAAACTGAATTTCCTACTTGTCTAGGAAAATTCCTATCTTTATGGAATGGATATGGATGAATCGCAGCATAGTCGGATCGCGCTGGATCGGTTGATCGCCGAACGGGGGGAAAATTATGCCGATCTGTCCCGGCTGATCGGCCGCAACCCCGCTTATATTCAGCAGTTCATCAAACGCGGGACGCCGCGCAAACTGGATGAGGAGGATCGCCGCGTCCTGGCGCGCTATTTCGGCGTGCCCGAACAGATGCTGGGCGGCACAGCGACGCCGGTGACTGCGCCCACGCGGATGCGCGGCGTCCCGGCCGTCATCGCCGTGCCGCGCCTGGCGCTCGGCGCATCGGCGGGCGTGGGATCGCTGGATGAGGATGAGCAGGCGGCGGGCGTCATGGCGTTTGACGCGCGCTGGCTGCGCCATCTGGGCGTGCGGCCGCAGCGCGTCTCAATCATCCGGGTCGACGGCGAATCGATGGCGCCGACGCTCAATGATGGGGACGACATCATGGTCGATCATGACGACGACGCCACCCGCCTGCGCGACGGCGTCTATGTGCTGCGGCTGGATGGGGTGCTGATGGTCAAGCGTGTCGCCATGGGGCCACGGCGCGGCTGGTTCAGCGTGGTCAGCGACAATCCCCATTATCCCGACTGGAACGACATCGATCCGGCGCTGGTGGACATTGTCGGTCGGGTGGTATGGAGCGGCAGGCGCTTACATTAAGCATTACAACATGCGGGAGCGCATCCCACCTGCCGGGCGTTGCCTGTCATGATAGGCGACACGCATGAAGTTTCAGAACGTCCGGGAGTTTTCGATTGAACGATAACGGCGCGGTGATCCGCAAGGGGCAGGAATGGCAGGGCGCGCCGCTGGCGCTGGCGACGGTGGTGTCGACCTGGGGTTCCGCCCCGCGCCCGCGCGGCAGCCATATGCTCGTCCATGCCGACGGGCGGTTCGAAGGCAGCATATCGGGCGGCTGCGTCGAAAGCGCGGTGCTGCAACGCGCGGCCGAGGTAATCGCCGGGCGCGCCCCGCATGTCGAACGCTATGGCGTGGCTGACGGCGATGCGTGGGAAGTCGGCCTGCCCTGCGGCGGGGAGATTGCGGTGCTGGTCCAGCCCGTCAGCGAAGCCGGGTTTTCCCCCGCACTCTTCGCTCGCATCGCCGCCGAAAGCGCCCGAGGCCGCGCCCTGACACTGGCGACCGATCTGGACAGCGGCGTGACGCGCGAATCGGCGCAGGCGGGGGCGTTCCTCAACCGCTACGATCCGCCGCGTCGCCTGCTCATCGTCGGCGCGGTGCAGATCGCGCAAAGCCTGGTGCCGCTGGCGCAGGCGATCGGTGTGACCCCGGTGGTGATCGATCCGCGCGGTCGCTTCCTGACGGCCGAGCGTTTCCCCGGCGTCGAACTGGACGATCGCTGGCCGGACGAAGCGATCGCCGCGCGCCTACCCGGCGAATCGACCGCGGTGGTGACCTTGAGCCACGATATCAAGATCGATGATCCCGCCCTGGTCGAAGCATTGCGCGCGCCCACCGGCTATGTCGCGGCGCTGGGATCGCGCAAAAGCCATGCTGCCCGGCTGGAGCGGCTGGGCGCCATGGGGTTCGACGCGGACGCACTCTCACGTATCGACGGCCCTGCCGGTATCGACATCGGCGCAGTCGGCGCTGCGGAAATCGCGTTGTCGATCAGCGCAGGCATGATCGCCGGGTTCAATCGGCAGGATTGAAGATATGAGCGCCCCCCGCCGCAAGGGACGGCAGGGGGCGCATCCCTTACGCTGTCGGGCACAAAGGACGCCGCGCCGTAGCAAAGCGCACGCTATATTCAATACCCCAAAATAGGTATGTTTGAAACTTATTGTCGTGAAACGGGATTTTACAATCGTGATATTGCTCCGGCAATATCACGGAAACAGTTGTGAAGAGCGTGAAGCAAGACGCCCTATAGCTTTGTTTTAAGACGCTCTTTCAACAGCAACGCCCGCCATTCTTGCCGCCATACCGCGCTTCCTGCCGGTCGCGAAAAAACTGCACCCGGTCCATCGTCGGGCGGTCAGGATGATGGGCGGCCATATGCCTGAGATACGCGTCGTAGTCGGGCAGGCCCACCATGAGTTGCGCGGTGCGGCGCAGCCTCTCGAACATCGCATTCATTCGGCCGGAACCAGTTGCGAGGGAATCTCCCGGGTCGTGGGCGCGGCCACCCGCCTGGCGGCCAGGCATGTGCGGATGGTGAAGACCAGCAGCGCCAGCACTACCGCCAGGAACAACGCCACCAGCGCGGCATCGACCCGGTCGTTGAAGATGATGCGCTGCATCTCCGCCATCGACTTGGCCGGGGCCAGCACCGTGCCCGCGTCGGCAGCGCCCGCAAATTTCGAAGCATGGGCCAGGAAGCCGACCTTGGGGTCGGCCGCAAAGAGCTTGAGCCAACCCGCCGACAGGGTGCAGATCAGCAGCCAGGCGGTGGGCACCAAAGTGACCCAGGCAAACCGGTCCTGCTTCATGCGGAATAGCACGGCGGTGCCCAGCATCAATGCGATGGCCGCCAGCATCTGGTTGGAGATGCCGAACACCGGCCAGAGCGTGTTCACGCCTCCCAGCGGATCGGTGACGCCCTGATACAGGAAGAAGCCCCAGGCCGCGACCGTCAGCGCGGTGGCGACGATGCCGGGAACGTGGCTGCTCGTCTCCTTGAACGAAGGCACGGCCAGCGCGATCAGATCCTGCAGCATGAAGCGCCCGGCGCGGGTGCCCGCGTCCACCGCGGTCAGGATGAACAAAGCCTCGAACAATATCGCGAAATGATACCAGAAGGCCTTCATAGCCGGGCCGCCGACGACATGGGAGAATATCTCCGCCATCGCCACCGCCAGCGTCGGCGCGCCGCCCGCGCGGCTGATGATGCTATGTTCGCCGACATCTTTCGCCGTCTGAGCAATCAGGTCCGGCGAGATCGGGAAGCCCATGGCGGTAACGGCGGCGGACGCGCTCGCCGTATCCGTGCCGATCAGCGCCGCCGGGCTGTTCATCGTGAAATAGATGCCGGGGTCCAGGATCGAGGCGCCGACCAGCGCCATGATCGCCACGAACGCCTCCATCAGCATCGCGCCATAGCCGATGAGCGGCGCATGGGCTTCGCTGGCGATCAGCTTGGGCGTGGTGCCGCTGGAAATCAGCGCATGAAATCCCGATACCGCCCCGCACGCAATGGTGATGAACAGGAAGGGAAACAGGCCGCCCGCCCAGACCGGGCCATTGCCGCCGACGAATTGCGTCAAAGCGGGCATTTTCAATGGCGGCGCCATGATGACGATGCCGATCGCCAATGCCGCGATCGCGCCGATCTTGAGAAAGGTGGACAGATAATCGCGCGGCGCCAGCAGCAGCCACACCGGCAGGACGGACGCGACCGCGCCATAGCCGATCAATATCCAGCACAGCTGCACCGGCGTGAAGGTGAAGGCCGGACCCCAGACCGGCGACGCGGCGATCGCCTGTCCATAGACGATCGCGGCGATCAGGCCGATCAGGCCCAGGATCGACACTTCGCCGATCCGTCCCGGCCTGATCCAGCGGGTATAGGTGCCCATCGCCATCGCCAGCGGCACGGTGGCCGCAACGGTGAACATGCCCCAGGGACTTTCCGCCAGCGCCTTGACCACGATCAGCGCCAGCACCGCCAGAATGATGACCATGATCATGAAGGCGCCGAACAGCGCGATCGTGCCTGCAACCTGGCCCATTTCCATGCGAATGAGTTCGCCCAGCGACTTACCGTCGCGGCGCATGGAAATGAACAGGATCATGAAATCCTGCACCGCACCCGCCAGCACGACGCCGACAATGATCCACAGCGTGCCCGGCAGATAGCCCATCTGCGCCGCCAGCACCGGCCCGACCAGCGGCCCCGCACCCGCGATCGCCGCGAAATGATGGCCGAACAGCACACTGCGTTCGGTCGCGACATAGTCCAGCCCGTCGGCGCGGCGGATCGCCGGGGTCGGCCGCGCCGGGTCGAGCCGCATCACATGGCGGGCGATGAACAGCGCATAATAGCGATAGGCGACCAGGAAACAGCTGACCGCCGCAACCACGATCCACAACGCATTGACCGCCTCGCCGCGCGACACGGCGACGAAGGTCAGGGCCACCGCTCCGACGATCGCGATCAAAATCCAGGGTAGATGCCGGGTCATGCCGCCTCATGTCGATAGGGAGCCTGCTCAGTAGAGCATAGGGCAGACGCCGATTAGCGTATCAACGCCACCCTAAGCTGCTCGACCGGAAAGACAACGCCCTCGACACCCATGGGCGCGCGACATATCTCCAACGTGATAACAATATGTCATCAGAACAATCATGTACCCAGGCCTTCGCCGCGGAACAGCGACTTTGGTCAATGCAGCTTGCTATCAGCCCTAGCGCCGCGCCCCACGCCGCCGAAACGGCCAGTCCATCACCCCACCGGCCCACAACGCCCACCAGATGATGACAGGCTGCAACGCCAGCCGCGGACCATGATACCACCAACTCAGATGCCGCCCACCCAAGGCGATATCGTTGACCGCATGATTGATATTGGCGGGCCACACGCACAGCGCATACAGCGCCAGCCCGATCCCGGCCGCATAGCGCAGGCGTGGGATCATCAGCCCGATAGCGCCCGCCAGTTCGGCCACGCCGGTCAGCGCCACGACCGTTTCAGGCATAGGCACCCAATGCGGCGTGATCGCGATGAAGCCACCAGGGCGCGTCAGATGCGCGATGCCCGCCACCAGATAGAGGGCGGCCAGCACCAGCCGGGCTATGGTGCGGCCGCGCATGGCGTCAGTGCATCACGTCGATTTCGAGTTCGCCTTCATCCTGCCCATCCCAATAATGGGCGCGTTCGGCATGGACATGGATCATCACGAGCCCCGGCGTGTCGGCCCCATCCTCGAACCACAGTTCCAAGTCCGGGTTCCAATGCTCTTCGAACTGCGCGCGGTCGCGGATCAGGTCGGCGCGACCTTCCAGCGCGATGAACAAGGGGCGCTGGCCGAACAGACCGCTTTTGCCGTGGAAGGACAGGCTGACACGCGGATCGCGCTCTATATCCCGCACCATCAACGTGTCGTCGGTGGTGAAATAATAGCTGTCGCCACCGTGCGCGACATCATGATTGTTGCTCATCGGCCGGGCGCCGATATGTCCGTCTTCCGTATGGGTCGACAGCATCGCGAAATCGATATGCTGCATTTTCTCGGCCAGACTGGCGATCGTATGCTCCACCATATGTCTCTCCTTTGCTCGATTGAGTCTCAACGCAGGACGGGGCGAGTCGGGTTCCCATATCGATCGACTCCGATGATATAAGAACATATAAAGAACATCAACGACATGATTCGGGATGCATTATCATGGGACGTCGGGTCGCGTCCGCCTATCGCCTGTTCTTCGCGCTCAAGCCGCCGCCGCTGGTCGTACGCCGGATCGACCAATATGCGGCGATATTGGCGGGCGGGGACACGCGCATATTGCCCGCGCATCAGCATGTGACGCTGGGCATAGCCGCGGATATCGATGCCTATCCGCAGGACCTGATCGACAGATTGCACGGCGCGGCGGCGCAGATCATGGCCGATCCGTTCGACCTGCTGCTCGACCGGTTGAGCTATGGCGGCCGATCGGCGGCGCTGCGCCCATCGCGCAGCAACGCGCCGCTGGTCCGGCTGCAACGACAGGTGGCGGACGCCCTGAAACGATCGGCCGCGCCGCCGCGGAAGGACTGGCGCTTCAGTCCGCATCAGACGCTCTTCTATCGCGACGGACCGCCCGCGCAGCGGCGGATCGACGGCTTCGGCTGGCCTGTGGAGGAATTGGTACTGGTGTGCAGCCATGTCGGCCTCACCCGGCATGAGACGGTGGGCGCATGGCCGCTGCAAGGCGACGCGCAATATCGATTGTTCTGATCAGCGGGATGGGTGGAACCAGGACATAACTACGTCCACTCACCGTTTCCGCACGAACTCCGCGCGCAGCACCAGCCCCTTGATCCCGTCATAGCGGCAATCGACTTCCTGCGGGTCGCCGGTCAGGCGGATCGCCTTGATCAGCGTGCCGCGCTTCAATGTCTGGCCCGCGCCCTTGACCGTCAGATCCTTGATCAGCGTCACCTGATCGCCATCGGCCAGCAGGTTGCCGACCGAATCGCGCACCTCCACCCTATCGGCGGCATCGCGCGCCACCGTCGCATCCGCGGCGCTGATCCATTCGCCGCTCGCTTCATCATAGACATAATCGTCGTCGGCCATGGCGGATCTATCCCTGCGTCACGCTTTCCAGCACCGCGGCGCGCAGTTCGGGGATGCCCATGCCCTTTTCGCTCGACGTGGCGATGATGTCGGGGTGCGCGGCGGGGCGCTTGCGGATCGCGTCGGCGGTCGCCCGGGTGACGGCGGCCAGTTCGCTCGCTTTGATCTTGTCGCTCTTGGTCAGGACGATGCGATAGCTGACCGCTGCGCCGTCCAGCATGTCCAGCATGTCGGTATCGACATCCTTGATGCCATGGCGACTATCGATCAGCACCAGCGCGCGCTTCAACGCCGCCCGCCCGCGCAGATAGTCGTTCACCAGGAACTTCCATTTGCGCACTATGTCCTTGGGCGCCTTGGCATAGCCATAGCCCGGCATGTCGACCAGCCGGAACTGGAGCGGTTCGCCCACGTCGAAGAAGTTCAATTCCTGCGTCCGCCCCGGCGTGTTGGACGTGCGGGCCAGGCTGTTGCGGTTGGTCAGCGCGTTGAGCAGCGAGGATTTGCCGACATTGGACCGGCCCGCAAACGCGACCTCGTTCACGTCCATGTCGGGCAGATATTCCAGCGTCGGCGCGGATTTCAGGAACGCGATCGGCCCGGCGAAGAGCTTGCGCGCGTCCTCGATCAGGTCGCTATTATCTTGGTCCGTCATGCCACACTCCGTTCGGTTCGAGCTTGTCGAGAACCGTAGGCACCCGTTTTTCGACAAGCTCGAAACGAACGGGCGTGGTGCCTGACTTATTTCGTCGCGCTCGCCGTACTCAACACGGGATGGCGGCGATACAGCCACCATTGCTGCGCCATCGACAGACAGTTGTTGGTGATCCAGTAAACCAGCAGGCCCGCCGCGAACGGCGCCATGATGAACATCATCATCCACGGCATGATCGAAAAGATCTGCTGCTGCATCGGGTCCATCTGCGCGGGGTTCAGCTTGAACTGGAAATACATGCTGATGCCCAACAACAGCGCCAGCACGCCGATCGCCAGGAAGGACGGCGGGGTAAAGGGCAACAGGCCGAACAGGTTCAGGATATGCAGCGGGTCGGGCGCGGACAGATCCTTGATCCACAGGACGAAGGGCTGGTGCCGCATTTCGATCGTCAGCATCAGCACCTTGTAGAGCGCGAAGAAGATCGGAATCTGGATGAAGATGGGCAGGCATCCGGCCAGCGGATTGACCTTCTCCTGCTTGTACAGCTCCATCATCTTCTGCTGCAGTTGCGGCTTGTCGTCCTTATATTTTTCCTGCAGCGCCTTCATCTTGGGCTGCACCGCGCGCATCGCCGCCATGCTGGCGAACTGGCGCTGAGCGACCGGGAACATCAGGCCGCGCACGACGAAGGTCAGGCAGATGATGGCGAAGCCGAAATTGCCCAGCGTTTCGAACAGCCAGTGGAGCAGCGCGAAGATCGGCTGTTCGAACCAGTAGAACCAGCCCCAGTCGATCGCGCGGTCGAACAGCTTGACGCCGGTCCGCTCATAGGCCTGGAGCGTCTTGACTTCCTTGGCGCCAACATAAAGCCGAATGCTCTGCGTCGCGGCCTTGCCGGGCGCCAACATGGTCGAACCCAGTGCGGCGTCCGCCTGATATTGCGTGCCGGCGCCTTTACGGAACTGCCCCGCGAAATCGGCGTCGTTGCCGGGGACGAGGGCGGAGAGCCAATATTTGTCGGTAAAGCCGATCCAGCCGCCCTTGGACGTGAAGCTCTGGCTCGACGGACCCTTGTCCAGATCCTTATAATTCACGTCATAATTGGCCGCGCCGTTGAACACGCCCATTGGCCCTACATGGATGGTCCAGGTGTCGGGGTCCTTGGGGATGCCGTTGCGGCTGATATAGCTGTAGGGCTTGACCGCCACTGCGCCTGTGCCGCTGTTCGACACCTTCTGCGCGGCGGAGATCATGTAGTTCTCATCGACGGTCAGGCGAATTTCGAACAACTGCCCCGCGCCATTATTCCAGGTCAGCGTGACCGGGCTTGTCGGTGTCAGTTCGCTGCCCTGCGCGGTCCAGAGCGTGTCCTTGTTCGGCGTCTTGAGGCCTTCGCCCTGCCAGCCGAAGCCAGCGAAATAGGCGTCCTGCGTGCCGCTGGGGCTGTACAGGCGCACGGCGGGCGAATCCTTGGCGATCGTCTCGCGATAGGTCGGCAGCACGATATCGTCGATGCGCGCGCCTTTGAGGTTGATCGAGCCGGTCAGCTTAGGCGTGCGGATCGGCACGCGGGGGCTTTCCTTCAGCACGATGGCGCGGTCGCGAATCGTCGCGGGACCATCGGCAGTATCGGTGCCGGGCGCAGCCACCGGGGTGGTCTTGCCGCCTTCGATCTTCGTCGCGGGCGGATTGGCCGCCGGGAAGAAATAATGCGAGACATAGGGCCAGCCGAACAGGATCGCCGCGGTCAGCAGTACCGCCAGAATGATATTCTTCTTGTCGTCCACGTGTTCGGCTCCGCCGTCTTATGTCTATGTCGTCAGGGAACCGGGTCGTAGCCCGAACCGCCCCATGGGTGGCATCGCATTAGCCGCTTGAACCCCAGCCAGCTACCCTTGATCGCGCCATATTTGCCGATCGCCTGAATCATATATGCCGAGCAGGACGGCGCATAGCGACAGGTGGGCGGCAGGATGCGCGAAGGACCAAGCTGCCAGACGCGCGCGATCAGGATCAGCAGCCGCGCGATCATGACTCCTCCCCGCCTGCGGGGAGGTGGCTGCGCGAAGCGCAGACGGAGGGGGGCGGCGCAACAGCACGCCCCGTGTCGTCCGCCTTGCGATCCTCCGCACCGTGTTCCCGCGCAGGCGGGAACCCAGTCCCCCCTCACGCGTCGCGGAGGCGTCCCAACTAGGCTCCCGCCTGCGCGGGAGCACGTCGTCCTTTTTAACGGCAGGCTTGCCCTTGCGCGGTCGCGCCGGACCACGCGGCGCATCGACCGGGCGCGTCATGATCTTGCCCAGCGCCTTGCCCAGTTCAGCGCGCAGCAGGGCGAAATCGCGCTCGACCCCGCCTTCGCGGCCGATCAGCACATGATCCGCACCGGCAATGCCGTGCTGGGGCAACAGTTCGCGCGCCAGAACGCGAAAGCGGCGCTTCATCCGGTTACGGATGACGGCGCCGCCGATTTTCTTCGTGACGGTGATGCCGATGCGCATCGCCGGATCGCCGTCGCCGCGTTCGCGCACCAGCAGGACGAATCCCGGCATCGGTGCGCGACGTCCACGATTCGCCGCAAGGAAATCCGCGCGCCGGGCCATGATGGTCGGCGCGGCAGTGTCTTGCAGCGTTTCGATCAGGCGCTCAGGCTCTTGCGGCCGCGCGAACGGCGTGCGCGAATCACATTGCGGCCGCCGGGGGTCGCCATGCGGGCGCGGAAACCGTGACGGCGCTTCCGAACCAGATTGCTCGGCTGAAAAGTGCGCTTCATCGTTCATTCCTCAAAAAACAACTAGAGAATCGGGCGTGACAAAAAAGGGCCGCCAAAGCAGCGGCCGCATGTCAGGGGGCGTCCGATAGGCAAAAGGGGGGGCAAGTCAATGGGTGGGCGGCCACCAAATCCCGACATCCGTTCGGTTCGAGCCTGTCGAGCACCCTTTGGACCGGGTTCTCGACAGGCTCGAACCGAACGGTGCTTTTTTACTTCCCCCGCGCGCCCGCCACGCCCTTCTGCAACGCATCATAACCCACCGCGCCGTTCAGCACCTGGCTGCCGATGACGAAGGTCGGCGTGCCGCTCGCCTGCAATTTCTGCGCAAGCGCGATGTTGGACTGGATTTCCGCATCATATTTGCTCGACGCGATCGCCGCTTCGGCGTCGGCTTTGCCGATGCCCGCCTTCGCCGCCGCCGCCAGGATCGTGTCGCGCGACACTTTGCCCGCGCCATATAGCGCCTTGTGATAGGCCATATACTGACCCCGCTCGGCCGCCAGCAGCGACACCTTGGCCGCGTCGCTGCTTGCTTCCGACAGGATCGGCAATTCGCGATAGACGACCTTCACCTTCGCGTCGCTCGCCACCAGCTTCGCCAGGTCGGGCAGCGAAGCGCGACAATAGCCGCAGGCATAGTCGAAAAATTCCACCACGGTCACATCGGCATTGGCCGCGCCTTCCCACGCCCCGGCATAGGGGGTTTCGAGCGCGCTGCGGCTGGCGTCGATCGTGCCGGACATCCGCTTGGCCTGCAGCTTTTCCACCGCCTGCGGGATGATTTCGGGATGCTCCAATATATAGTCGTGCACGATCTTCTCGATCGCGGCCTTGTCGGTGGCGTTGACGCTGGCAGGCGCTTGCGCCGCCAGCGCGATGCCGGCAACGGCGGTCAGAGCGAAGGCGCCAAGGGTCATCTGGATCGTCCTGTTGGATAGGGCGGCGCGGAAATGCGGCAGGTTCTGGTCTGTCATATCTATCTTTTCTTGCGCTGCTGCTCGATCGCGGCGCGCGATGTCATCGCGATATCCTGCGCCCGCAGATAGTCAACCGTGCCGGGCTTCAATCCCTGCATTGCGCCGTCCGCGCTGCGCAGCGCCATCGGGTGCTGCCCCATCATCGCATAGCGCTCCGCCGTCGCCAGCGCCGCGCGCGGCGTGTCGCCACGCCGCTCATAGACGACGCCCAATTGATACCAGGCGAACGGATTTTCCCGATCGCGCTGCACCGCCAAGCGCAGCACCTGTTCGGCTTCGGCGAAATTGGCTTCGTCTTCGGTGGCGATCAGCGCATGGGACAGCAGCACGGAAATCAGCGGCTGGTTGGTGATCTTCACCGCTTCGCGCAGCGGCGCGATCGCATCCTTGGGCCGCCCGCTTTCCAGCAATATCTGCCCCTTCAACTCTAGGAAATAGGGGTCGTGCGGCGCGGCGGTCAGCAGCGCATCGGCTTCGTCCAGCGCCTTTTGCGGATAGGCGCTTTTATGCCAGGCATAGGCCCGCGCATAATGGGCCGGGATAGACTGGTCGGTTTCGGGATATTTGATCAGGGTCTGGGTGGGTTCCGATACGAATCCGATCAGCTTCGCCTTGATCCGTTCGAACCGCGCCTCCAGCGCCTTGTCCACCGGCCGGTCCCAGGCGGGATCGACCGTATAGACTTCGCGCAGCACGTTGATCCGCTCGCCCGACAGCGGATGGGTGCGCCCGTAACTATTATCCTGCGGGATGGCGAGCCGATATTCCTGGTTCTGCAGCTTCTTGAAAAATTCCAGGCTGCCCTTGCCGCTCAGCCCCGCCTTCGACAGATAGCGCGCGCCCGCCAGATCGGCGGAGCTTTCCTGCCCGCGCGAAAACGCCAGGAACTTGCTCATCGCTGCCTGCTGGCCCAGGCCCATAATGCCCATGCCCGCTTCCGCGCCGCCCGCCGCGATCGCGGCCGCGCCCAGCACCAGGCTGAGCAGCGTGACGCTGGTGGCGTCCTTGATTCCTTCGCCCGACCGGATGACATGGCCGCCCTCGATATGGCCCAGTTCATGGGCGACGACGCCCTGCAACTGGTTCACATTGTCGGCCTGCGCGATCAACCCGCTATGCACCCAGACGATCTGGCCGCCCGCGACGAAGGCGTTGATCTCCGGATCGTTGATCACCATCACCTGGACATTGCGCGGGTCCATGCCTGCCGCCGTCACCAACTGACCCGACATATCGGCCATGAAGGCTTCGGTTTCCGCGTCGCGCAATATCTGCTGCGCGGCGACCGGGCGCGCCATGCAGGCCAGCGTGGCGATCGCCAGGACGCAGAGTTTCAAGGACCGCCGCATCAGATACGGACCGGGCAGGGGGAAGGGCAGACCGTCACGGCGACCCCATGGCAGGGTCGGGCTGAACCGGTGGTGAAGCGGGCCGCCCCAACGAAAAGCGCCGCTGCGCACCGGTCGGGACCGGATGGGCAGCGGCGCTTGTTCATAGCAGTTCCCGTCCGGCCTTACTGACCGAAGGTGCGCTGCCACCAGCCACGGCGCGGCTCGCCATCTTCGCCGACGCTGTCTGCGCTATTGGCGGCCTCAGCGGTTTGGGCAACCGGCGCTTCGGGCGCAGCCGTCTCGGCCACCGCTTCGACGGCGGCAGCAGGCTCGGCGTCGGCCGCGTCAGCGACGGGCTTCTTGCGACGGGTGCGCTTGGGCTTGGCAGGTGCCTCTTCAGCGGGCGCGTCCTCGGCCACGACCGTGTCTGCCGCAGGGGCGGCGTCCTCGGCCACGACATCCGCCTTCTTGCGGCGGGTACGCTTGGGCTTGGCGGGCGCTTCCTCGGCAGCGGCTTCGACCGGCGCGGTTTCGGCGACGGCCTCAGCCACAGGTTCGGCCGTATCGGTCACCGGTTCCACGTCAGCTTTCGCCTTGCGGGCGCGGGGCCGACGACGGGTCTTGGGCGCGTCCTCGGACGCCGCTTCCTCGACCACAGCTTCGGCCACCGGTTCGCTAGCCTCTGCGACAGGCTCGACCTGCTCCGATTCGCCCGCGTCGGCCTCGACCGACGCCGCGTCCTCGCCACCTTCGCGACGGCGACGACCGCCACGGCGACCCCGACGACCGCGGCGACGTGCGCCACCTTCCTCGTCATCGCCAGCGGCAACCGCATCGGCCGGTGCGTCGGTGGCGTCGTCGGCCGCTACGACAGCCTCGCCATCCTCATCACCCTCGGCGTCGCCATTCTGCGTCGCCTCGTCCTCGGCGCCTTCACCGGTGCGCGCTTCATCGCGCTGGCCGCCACGACGGCGACGGCGGCGACGACGGCGACGGCCACCGTCGCGATCCTCGTCTCCGCGTTCGCCACGCTGGCCGCGCTCTTCACGCTCGCCTTCGATGTCGGCTTCGGCTTCGGCCTCCTCGACCGCTTCCTCTTCTTCCTCCTCCTCGATGACGTCCAGATCGTCATCTTCTTCCGGCAGCGGCGCATAGCTTACGACGCGTTCCGGGCGCGGGCCGCTGGCCTCGACGGACATGCGCGCGCCCTCGACCTCGCCATCGGGCAGGATTTCGATGCGCACGCCATAGCGCTGCTCGATCTCGTCCAGTTCCAGGCGCTTGTTGTTCAGCACATAGAAGGCCGCTTCCTGGCTCGCGCGCAGGGTGATGAGGTTGCCGCGGCCACGCGCCGCTTCCTCTTCCAACATGCGCAGCGCGCCCAGGCCCGCCGACGATGCGGTGCGGACCAGGCCCGTGCCCTCGCAATGCGGACACTGGCGGGTGGATGCTTCCAGCACGCCGGTGCGCAGGCGCTGGCGGCTCATTTCCATCAAACCAAAGCCCGAGATACGGCCTACCTGGATGCGCGCGCGATCGTCGCGCAGCGCTTCCTTCATCGCCTTCTCGACCTTACGGATATTGGAGTTCACCTCCATGTCGATAAAGTCGATGACGACCAAGCCCGCCATGTCGCGCAGGCGGAGCTGACGCGCGATTTCCCGCGCCGCTTCCAGGTTGGTGGCGACGGCGGTCTGCTCGATCCCATGTTCGCGGGTCGACCGGCCGGAGTTGATGTCGATCGACACCAAAGCCTCGGTCGGGTTGATGACCAGATAGCCGCCCGATTTCAGCTGCACGACCGGATTGTACATCGCGGCCAGCTGCTCTTCCACGCTGGCGCGCTGGAACAGCGATACCGGATCGGCATATTGCTTCACCCGGCGCACATGGCTGGGCATCAGCAGGCGCATGAAGTCCTTGGCCGCGCGATAGCCATGCTCGCCCTCGACGATGACTTCCTCGATATCCTTGTTGTAGATATCGCGGATCGCCCGCTTGATAAGGTCGCTGTCATTGTGGATCAGCGCAGGCGCAGCGGCGCTTAGCGTCTTTTCGCGAATCTCGTCCCACAGGCGCGCCAGATAGTCGAAGTCGCGCTTGATCTCCGGCTTGGTGCGCTGAAGGCCAGCGGTACGCACGATGCAGCCCATGGAAGACGGCAGCGCCATTTCGGCGATGATCGTCTTCAACCGCTTGCGGTCGGCCGCATTGCTGATCTTGCGCGAAATGCCGCCACCATGGCTGGTGTTGGGCATCAGCACGCAATAGCGACCGGCCAGCGACAAATAGGTGGTCAGCGCCGCACCCTTGTTGCCGCGCTCTTCCTTGACGACCTGGACCAGCAGCACCTGGCGGCGCTTGATGACGTCCTGGATCTTGTAGCGACGGCGCAGCGCCATGCGCTTGCGGCGCAGTTCGTCGGCGGCGTCATCGCCACCCCGGCCGCGACCGCGTCCACCGCGACGGCCGTTCGGCGCGCCATTGGCGCTGTCGTTGCCGCCTTCGCCTTCGGCCTGTTCGCTTTCTTCGCCCGCCTCGTCATCGTCATGATGATGGGTCGCCTCGACATATTCCACGCCGCCCTCGGGCGCGATGGAATCATGGTCCAGATCATGATCGTCATCGTCGAAATCGGCGCGCAGCGCGGCTTCTTCCTCGGCATGGGCGCGCTCTTCGCGCAGCAAAGCCTCGCGGTCTTCGCGCGGAATCTGATAATAGTCGGGGTGGATTTCACTGAATGCCAGGAAGCCGTGACGGTTGCCGCCATAATCCACGAACGCCGCCTGGAGCGATGGCTCCACGCGGGTGACCTTGGCCAGATAGATATTGCCCTTGAGCTGCTTGTGCTCTGCGGACTCGAAGTCGAACTCCTCGATCCGGTTACCCTTGACGACCGCGACCCGGGTCTCTTCCCGGTGGCGCGCATCGATCAGCATACGCATTGTCATTTATATGTCTCCGGCGTGGACGGGCTGCGGCACAGGGCCGCGCCGCCACGCGATAGTGAAGGGACGGCCGGATGCGCGCCGCCAGGGGCGCGGGTTTCGGCATCGTCCAGGTTTGCAGGAAATTATGCGCGTCTGCTGCGTCGGCAGGGCCGGACAAATCGCCGGGCCGGACCATCCACGCCGCATCGCCCGTTACCGGGGCAAGCGTGGAATGGAAATCATGCCTCATGCAGCGTCAACCTGTTTGCGGCACCGCAGGGGCGCAAATTGCTGCGTCCGCCGGTGCCTCTCTCTTTGCCCCGTAACGCCGCCGTCATATCGGCAAGCCTTTCGGGAATGTGAATGGGTAGCAGTCAAATACCCACGGGGCAACGACCGCCTGAAATATAATGCCGCGTGCCGCAATGTCCTGCCATGTCGCATTATTCATCGTGAAAGCAGGATTAACCTTCTCATTTTACCGGGTCAAAAGGGGCAATGCTTAATCCGGGGTTTAGCGTGGGGACGCTGAACGGATTAGCCCACATGATATTTGGCTGGACGGCCCGTAGGGGCGCGTTGCACAAGCGGCGCATGCTCCAAAGCCTTGCCCTGGCAGGCACGATATTGATGGCCGTCCCTGGCAGCGCCGGGGGAATTTCCGGCGTGGACGTGCAGGACGACACGGTCGTGGTGCGCTTCGACGATCGGGTCGATGGCGCGTCGGCCTTCCTGCTGGATGCGCCGCGCCGCATCGCGCTCGACATTGACGGCGCGCAGATGGGGCGGGGTCGGTTCACGCCGGGCAATGGCGCGATCGCCGCGGTACGACAGGGGCAGTTGAGCGATGGCACGGCACGCGTGGTGCTGGACCTGTACAGCCCCGCGACGGTCGGCAATGCCCGCCTGGCGCAGGACGGCAAGTCCTTGAGCTTCTCGCTCCAGGGCGTCACCGACAGCCGCTTCCGTTTAGAAGTGGGCAAGGGGCGCACGCGCTTCGACGCGCCTGCCGACATGGCCGCGCGCCCGCAACGGCGCATCCATTCGATCACCGTACCGATCCCGGCCGCCGCGCGCGGCGTATCGCTGCCCCGGGTCGAAGGCGCGCAGGACGGCGCACGGCCGCTGGTGGTGATCGACGCAGGCCATGGCGGCCATGATCCCGGCGCCATCAACAAGGAGAATGGCAAGCGCGAAAAGGACGTGACGCTCGCCATCGCCCAGGCGATTCGCGACCAGCTGGTCAAGTCCGGCCGGGTCCGCGTGGCGCTCACCCGCGACGACGACAAGTTCTTGGTGTTGCAGGAACGCTATGGCATCGCCCGCAAGCTGGGCGCGGACCTATTCATTTCCGTCCATGCCGACGCGGCGGAAAATACCGAAGCCCATGGCGCGACCGTCTATACCCTGTCCGAAACCGCGTCCGACCGCGAAGCCGCGCGGCTGGCGGCGCGGGAGAATAAGGCCGACATCATCAATGGCGTGAACCTGGGCGGCCAGTCGGGCGACGTGTCGTCCATCCTGATCGACTTGACCCAGCGCGAATCCATGAACATCTCCGCCAACTTCGCCCGCCTGCTCCAGCGCGAAGCCGCACCCTATGTGCCCTTCCGCAGCGCCTATCACCGCTTCGCCTCGCTGATGGTGTTGAAAGCGCCCGACACCCCGTCGGTGCTGTTCGAAACCGGCTATATCTCCAATGCCGACGATGCGGCGTTCCTGTCGTCACGCGAAGGACAGGGCAAGATCGCCCGCGGCGTCGCCCGCGCGATCGAGGTGCATTTCGCCCGCAAGCTGGCGATGCGCGGCGCGGCGGCCGGGGGATAGCTGTCCTATTCGCGGCGACCTTGCTATGATTGGCCACGCTTTCCGATAGGATTAGGGCGACGCAATAAAATGTCGAAATCGGCGGGAAATGTGCGAAGTTAAGGGGAGGGGGCTAGCGCAAAGCCGCTACAGATGCGGCGGATCGCGTCATCCCCACTGGTCTTGACGATCATTTGACCCTAGAGCCTCTTTCCCATGGAAGACGCCCGTTCCGAACCCGCCCCGTCGTCCTTCGCCTATCGCCTGCGCCGCGACGCGGGGGGCTTTTTCGGCCGTCTGCGCCCCCTATGGTCGCGCCGCCTGTTCCGCTGGGGCATGATCGCGCTGGGCGGCCTGCTGCTCGCCTATGGCCTGTTCTGGTTGATCTTCGCGCGCGGCCTGCCCGATGCCGCGACCCTGCTGGAATATGAGCCGCCGCTGCCTACCATCGTGCGCGACATCAACGGCCAGCCGGTGCACAGCTATGCCCGCGAACGCCGCGTCCAGCTGCAATATAGCGATTATCCGCCGCTGCTGGTCCGCGCCTATCTGGCGGCGGAGGACAAGACCTTCTTCGAACATCATGGCGTCGACATCCCCGGTTTTGCAGGGGCGGTGGTCGATTACGCCAGCAAGCTCGGCTCGGGCCAGCGCGCGCGCGGCGGCTCCACCATCACCCAGCAGGTCGCCAAGAATTTGCTGATCGGCGACGAATATTCGCCCACGCGCAAGGTGAAGGAAATGATCCTTGCCTACCGGATGGAAGGAGTGCTGTCCAAACAGCAGATCCTCGAACTCTATCTCAACCAGATATTCCTGGGCCGCAACGCCTATGGCGTCCAGGCCGCATCGCGCGCCTATTTCGACAAGGACGTCGCCGACCTGACGCTGCCCGAAATGGCCTATCTCGCCATCCTGCCCAAGGGACCGGCCAATTACCGCCCCGAAAGCGAAACCGGCCACGCCCGCGCGATCGACCGGCGCAATTGGGCGCTGGGCGAAATGCTCAAGAACGGCTGGATCACCGCCGCGCAGCGCGATGCCGCCGCCGCCCAGCCGCTCGGCACTGTCGCCGCCCATGGCTCCAGCTTCGACGCGCGCGCGGGCGGCTATTATATGGAGGAAGTGCGCCGTCGCCTGATCGGCCTGTTCGGCGAAAAGGCCGATGATGGCCCCAACAGCGTCTATGCCGGCGGCCTGTGGGTGCGCAGCCCCTATGATCCGGTGGTGCAGGACAGCGTCGCCACCGCTCTGCGCAACGGCCTGCTGCGCTTCGACGCCGGGCGCGGCTGGTCCGGCCCGGTCGGCCATATCAATGTCGACAATGGTTGGGAACGCGAACTGGCGGCCAGCTATATCGATGTCGACTATGCCGAATGGCGGGTCGCCGTGGTCATCAGCCGCACATCGTCCGACGCGCAGATCGGCTTTGCCGACGGCAGCACCGGGACGCTGCCCGCCGGATCGGCGCAGATGCCCTATCGCAAGGTCGGCGGCCCGGCCTTCTCGGCGATGAAGCCCGGCGACCTGATCGTCGTCGCGCGCAACGGATCGAGCTGGGCGCTGCGCTCCATTCCTGAAGTGTCGGGCGGCATGGTCGCCGAAGAAGTCCATTCGGGCCGCATCCGCGCGATGCAGGGCGGCTTCGATTCGCGCCTGTCCTCCTACAATCGCGCGACGCAGGCGATGCGCCAGCCCGGCTCGACCATCAAGCCGTTCGTCTACGCCGCCGCCCTCGACGGCGGCATGACCCCGGCCTCGATCATCGTCGATGGCCCCTTGTGCGTCTATCAGGGCGCGGGCCTCGGTCAGAAATGCTTTCGCAACTTCTCGGGCGGCAGCGCGGGTCCGCAGACGATGCGCTGGGGCGTGGAACAGTCCCGCAACCTCATGACCGTGCGCGCCGCCAGCCAGACCGGCATGGACCGCGTCGTGCGCACGATCAAGAATCTGGGGATCGGCGACTATCAGCCCTATCTTTCCTTCGCGCTGGGCGCGGGCGAAACGACCGTGGAAAAGATGGTCAACGCCTATGCCACGCTCGCCAACCAGGGCCGCCAATTCCCGTCCAAGGTAATGGACTATGTCCAGGACCGCCGCGGCAAGGTGATCTGGCCCGAACGTTGGCGGCCGTGCGATGGCTGTAACATGGCGAACTGGGACGGCAAGCCGATGCCCCGCTTCGGCATGGAGGGCAAGCAGGTGATGAACCCGATGACCGCCTATCAGGTCGTCCACATCACCGAAGGCGTGATCCAGCGCGGCACCGCGACGGTGCTGGCGGACCTGAAGCGTCCGCTGTTCGGCAAGACCGGCACCACCAACGGCCCGACCAACGTCTGGTTCGTGGGCGGATCGCCAGATATCGTCGCGGGCGTCTATATCGGTTACGACCAGCCACGCAGCCTTGGCGGCTGGGCGCAGGGCGGCCGCATCGCCGCGCCGATCTGGAAAGCGGCGATGGCCCCCATCCTGGAAACCATGCCCAAGACGCCCTTCGTCGCCCCCGCGGGCATGCGCATGGTCGCGATCGACCGTCGGTCTGGCAAGCGCGTCTATGGCGCCTGGCCGACCAGCGAGCCGAAAGCCGCCGTCATCTGGGAAGCGTTCAAGCCCGAATCCGAACCCCGCCGCACGATCCGCAAGGAAGAGGCCGAAGCGCAAGCCAAGGTCGCCGAAAGCCGCGCCGCCTCCAGCCAACGCCGCCAGCGCAGCGACGCGGACTTCCTGGAGGGGCAGGGCGGGATTTATTGAGCGTCGGGTGGGGTGACGGATGAGTGTCGTTCCTCGCTACCGCCCTCATTCCGATGTCAGTCACGATGGCGAACTGCCCCTCCGTCAGCCCTTCGGGCTGCCACCTCCCCTTCCAGGGGAGGATTGACATAACATCAACAAAATTCCTCCCCTGACAGGGGAGGTGGCTGGCCGAAGGCCAGACGGAGGGGTAGGGTGCAACATGCTCCACGGCCCGAAAGAGACGCAGCGCCGCGCCAGGACGCTTCGCCAGGCCATGACCTTGCCCGAAGTGCTTCTCTGGCAGGAATTGCGCAAGCGTCCGGCCAATCTCCGCTTCCGCCGACAACATCCGGCAGGCATCTATGTGCTGGATGTCTTTTGCCCCAGGCACCGGCTGGCGATCGAGGTCGATGGCGAGGACATGGGCGGGGCGACCAGCCCGAACGCGACGCAGTGCGTGATGCATGGCTGATGGGCGAAGGCATCAAGCTTGTCCGTATCCCCGCCGTCGATGTTCTGCGCGATCTGGAAGCGGTAGTCCTTCACATCATCGCGATCGCCGGACGATGACTATCCCGCCGTCAACCCTTCCCTCCCCGTCAGGGGAGGATTGATCTTCCCAAATCTGCCGCCCTCGGATAGGGGCAGTCGCTTGATGCGTTAACGCGCCAGTATGATATCCGGAGACGCCCCATGCGCGCCGAAGCGCAGCAATATATCGATCGTATCGACGCCGCGCTGGACCTGTTGCGCCGCTTCCTCGACTGGGACCGCGCGCTGCGTCGGCTGGACGAGTTGAACGCTCGCGTCGAAGACCCGACCCTGTGGGACAATGCCAAGCTGGCGCAGGAAGTGATGCGCGAGCGTACCCGGCTGGAAAGCGCGATCGGCGCGACCCGCGCGATCGAGGGCGGCAAGACCGACAATGCCGAACTGATCGAGATGGCCGAGGCCGAGGGCGACGAGGAGATGGTGGCCGAAGCCATCGCGTCCCTGAAGGCGCTGGCCGACCGCGCGGACGAGGACAAGATCAAGGCGCTGCTGGCGGGCGAGGCCGACGCCAGCGACACCTATCTGGAAATCCACGCAGGCGCTGGCGGCACCGAAAGCCAGGACTGGGCCGAAATCCTCTCGCGCATGTATCGTCGCTGGGCCGAACGGCGCGGCTATAAAGTCGAACTGGTCGATTATCAGGCGGGCGAAACCGCGGGCATCAAATCCGCGACCTTCCTGATCAAGGGCGAGAACGCCTATGGCTATGCCAAGACCGAAAGCGGCGTCCACCGTCTGGTCCGCATCAGCCCCTATGACAGCGCCGCGCGCCGCCACACCAGCTTCTCGTCGGTCTGGGTCTATCCCGTCATCGACGACAATATCGATATCGAGGTCAAGGAAAGCGACCTCAAGATCGACACCTATCGCGCGTCGGGCGCGGGCGGGCAGCACGTCAACACCACCGACTCTGCGGTCCGCATCACCCACGTCCCCTCCGGCATCATCGTCGCCTCGCAGAACGACCGGTCGCAGCACAAGAACCGCGCGACCGCGATGAACATGCTGAAAGCGCGCCTCTACGAAGCCGAACTGCGCAAGCGGGAAGAAGCCGCCAACACCGACTATCAGGCCAAGACCGAAATCGGCTGGGGCCACCAGATCCGTTCCTACGTCCTTCAGCCCTATCAACTGGTGAAGGATCTGCGCACCGGCGTCACCTCCACCGCGCCCGACGATGTGCTCGACGGCGCGCTCGATCCCTTCATGGCCGCCGCGCTCAGCCAGAAGGTGACGGGCGAAAAGGTCGATGTGGAGGATGTCGATTGATCGGCCGGGCGGCATTGGCGGGTCTGTTCGTCCTGCTCGCCGCCTGCGATCAGCTGAGCGGGGCCAAGGAAACGCATCGCGCCGCTGCCGCCGCGCCTTTCCCGCAGGCCGACCGGCCGGTCGCGCCGATCGTGTCGACCCGCTGGTCGAGCGAGGAAGCGCGCGACCGCGTCAATGAAGCCGAAGACATCATGGACCGTGCGGGCATCCGCCCCGGCATGACCGTGGCCGATATCGGTGCGGGCGAAGGCTATTATACTGTGCGCCTCGCCAAGCGGGTGGGCGACAAGGGCCGCGTCCTGGCCGAAGACATCATGCCCGAAGTGATCGAAGCATTGTCGCGCCGCATCACCCGCGAAAAATGGGACAATGTCAGCGTGAAGCTGGGCGCGCAGGAAGACCCGCGCCTGCCCGAAAACAGCTTCGACCGGATCATGATGGTGCATATGTATCATGAGATCGCCGAACCCTATGCCTTCCTCTGGCATCTCAGCCCCGCGCTCAAGAAGGATGGCGAACTGATCGTGGTCGATGCCGATCGCCCCACCGATAAACATGGCACGCCGCCGCGCCTGCTGGCCTGCGAACTGGCCGCCATGGGCTTTCGCATGGAACGGTTGATCCCCAAGCCTACCGCAGGCGGCTATCTCGCGCGGTTCCGGCGCATCACCGCGCGGCCCGACCCGGCCAGCATCGTGCCCTGCGCCTTCAAGGGCTGAACTCGTGCATTTCGACGACCAGCTTCAACGCTATTTCGGGACTACCGATATCGATACGCTGCCGCCCCAGGCGGTCGAGGCCGGGGTCGAGCGGATGCGCGTCGACCTGGGGCTGGAAAAGGATCGCGGGCGGCGGTTCGCCTTATGGTCGCTGCTGTTCCTGCTGGGCGCCGCGCCGGACCTGGACGTGGCGTTCAAGGATCCGGCGGATCGGGAGGCTGCGCGCAACTTCATGGACCTGACCGACAACGACTGAATATGGCGTGCCCAAAAGGGTCGTCAGGCAGCGCGGGGCGACAGGGCTTCCGGGTCCGCCTGCTCGGGCATGTCGGCCATCGCCGGGATATCGTGCCACCATTCTTCGACCGGTGGCGAGAAGACTGCAAGCGATCCGTGACGCGGGCGTGCATGCCAAGTCGCGGCGACGCAGATATAGCGCCATTGCGGGTCGCAATTGACGGGAACGTGGCGGAAGCGGCTGTAGACGCCGGTCGTTGCGGGGTCGATGGCGCGCAATTCGCTGGGAATCTCTCGCCAGCTGCCGTCGGGGAAACGCACCGAAATCGCCATTGCTCACCTCCATCCCCGCCGTCCGTATCGCTCTAAACGCGCTACAAGCCGTTGAGTTCATTGCCGCTTGTCGGAAAGTTACAGACGGCTAGAGAGCCACGCATCCATCGAAAATCTCCGACGAAAACCGCGAATATGCAATTGCGAATATGTCGCATTATCTATAGTTGGCCCCAACGAATCAGGAAAAGGGCTTTGCTATGAACGGAAAATGGATCGCGTTGAGCGGCGCGGCGGTCATCGCGCTGTGCCATCCGGCTGCCTATGCGGCGGACGGTGCCGGTGCGCCGGACGCGGAACAGTCGCAGGACTCGATCGTCGTCACCGCCAGCCAGTTTGCAGGCACCAAGACCGAAACGCCGCTCATCGAAACGCCGCAGCCCATCACCGTCATCACCGCCGACCAATATCTGTCGCAGGGCGCGATCAGCATCAGCGATACCGTCAAATATGGCGCCAGCGTGCTCGCCAACCCCTATGGTCGCGATACTCGCGTCGATGGGTTCAACATTCGCGGCATCGACGCGCTCCAGTTCCGCGACGGCATGCGCGACATCTTTTCCTATTATGCCAGCATCACGTCGGACCCCTATAATTTCGACCGCGTGGAAATCGTCCGCGGTCCGGCTTCCGTGCTCTATGGTCAGGGGTCGATCGGCGGCCTCGTCAACCTCGTCTCCAAGACGCCGGAGTTCCGCACCGGCGGCGAACTGAACCTCGTCTATGGCAGCTATGACCGCAAGGAAGCGATGGGCGACGTCAATCTGGCGATCGCCGACAATCTCGCCGTGCGCTTCGTGGGCCGCGCCCGCGACGCCGACACCTATATCGATCATGTCCCAGACGATCGCGTGATGTTCGCCCCGTCGATCCGCTGGCAGCCCACGCCCGACACGGACATCGTGCTGACCGGCCTCTATCAGGAGGACGACACCGGATCGACCTCGCAATTCCTGCCCATCGTCGGCACCTTCCGCCCGAACACGGTCGCGGGACAGCAGCTTGATCGCGATACCTTCGTCGGCAAGGCGGGCTGGGACCGCTATAATGGCCGTTCGCTGCAGGGTGGCGGGTCCATCACCCACAACTTCTCCGACGCCGTGCGATTGAGCCTCAAGGCCCGCTATATCGACAGCGACCTTGAATATTTCACCCATTATGCCGACAGCTATACCAACCCCGGCAATCCGTTCTCCGTGTACGGCACCGACGGTCGCACCATCGGCCTTTATGCCGATGCCAGCGATGCGCGGATGAACGTCTTCTCGACCGACAATAATCTGCAATTCACGTTCAACACCGGCGCCAATATCGAACATAAGCTGCTCGTCGGCATCGATTACAGCTGGAACAAGGTCGGCAAGCGCTATGCCGCGACCACGCTCGAACTGGTCGATCTGTATGACATCGATTATGATGCGCTCAAGACCTACGACCCGTCCGGTCCCTTCTCCTATGAATCGCAGAAGCAACTGGGCGTCTATGTGCAGGACCAGATGCGCTTCTTCGATCGTGTATCGGTCGTGCTGGGCGCACGCCGCGATCATGTCACCGGTTCGCGCGGACAGAAAGATAACGCCACCACCTTCCGCGCCGGGATCATCGGCGAGCTGGGCGCGGGCTTCTCGCCCTTTTTCAGCTATACGGAGAGCTTCCTGCCGGTCGCCGGTTCCATCCAGAATGGCGACGGCACCATCGGCGCGCCCTACCGGCCGCAGACCGGCACGCAATATGAAGCGGGCGTAAAGTGGCAGCCGGAACCGAGCACGCTCGTCACCGTCACCGCCTTCCACATCAAGGAGCGCAACCGCGTTCTCTATCTCGCCAACAACGCCACGACCCAGTCCGGCGAGTTGACGACCCGGGGGATCGAGGTCGAGGCAAGCCACACCCTGCCGGGCGATTTCCAGCTGCTGGTCAATTACGGCTATAACAAGCTGAAGTCGGAAGTGAACAGCAGCCTGGACTATATGCCGCGCCACACCGCATCGATCTGGTCGACCAAGAGCTTCGGCGTCGCGGACGGCGCAAAGCTGCGGCTGGGCGCGGGCGTGGTCTATAGCGGCAAGAGCATCTCGACCGGTCTGGTCGATCCCTATGGCCTCAACCCCGCCATTCCGGCGAACACGCTCTACAGCATCGTTACCCCGTCGCGCACCACGGTGGACGCGCTGGCGGAGATCAACTGGAACAGCTGGCGCTTCGCGATCAACGCGACCAATCTGCTCAACAACCAATATTATGCGTCCTGCCTGGCCCGTGGCGACTGCTTCGTCGGCGCGCCGCGCAACGTGATGGGCACGGTCGGCTTCCGGTTCTGACGATCATAAAGAGGAGAGAGAGCATGAAGACATTGTCCATGGCGCTGTTGGCGCTGGTCGGCCTGTCCTCGACGGTTGACGCCCATGAAATCTGGGTGGAACGCGACGGCACCGGCCCTGCGCGCATCTATCTGGGCGAACCGGCCGAAGCCCTGCCCGAAGGCGGCGATCCCGAGTTCGAGAAGCTGAAAGCACCCAAAATCGTGCCCGCGTCGAAGGCCGCGCAGGTGCGCAAGACCGGCTATATCGAAGTCGCCGCGCCCGCGGGCGACGTGCGCGTCATCGACGACACGGTGTTCGAACCCTGGGGCGAAGAGGGCAAGAAGGAGGGCGTTATCTATTACGCCCGCGCCGGTCGCACGCAAGCGAAGGCGGGCCTGCCGCTGGAGATCGTGCCCACCGCCGCCAATGCCGACAGCTTCACGCTCGTCCGCGATGGCAAGCCCGTGCCCGCCGCCAAGCTGACCGTCATCTCGCCCGACAAATGGTCCAAGGCCTTCGTCACCGACGCGCAGGGTCGCGTGGCGCTGCCGATCAAGGACAAGGGCCGCTATATTCTCAGCGCCACGCAGGAGGAAAAGGGCGACCTGACCTTGGCGAACCAGAAGGTCGCGACCCTCTATCATATGGCGACGCTCACCTTCGTGAACGACTGAACGAGCGTAAATCGGGTGTTCCCGCGCAAGCGGGAACCCAGTCCCACGGCCCAAACTGAGTCCCTCCTGCGCGGGAACACGCCGTACTTCACAGCGACAGCAACAATATGACGGCGCCTGTCATCAATATGACTTGGCGCCGTCAACCAAACCACATTGCAGCGCAACATGACGCGGATAGGGCGCCCCGGACTTCATGTCCAAGGGGGACTATCCACAATGCGTATCACTACCGCTCTGCTGATGGCGTCGACCGCCATCATTGCCCAATCCGCTTATGCCCAGGACGTCGCGCCCGCCGCTGACGCCGCCGCCAACGATAGTGAAATCATCGTCTTCGGCCGGGGCGAAACCCGCCAGGTGCAGGAAATCAAGGCGCGCGACATCGTCGTGCTGACGCCGGGCACCAATCCGCTCAAAGCCATCGAAAAGCTGCCCAGCGTCAACTTCCAGTCCGCCGACCCGTTCGGCAACTACGAATGGTCGCAGCGCATCACCATCCGCAGCTTCAACCAGAACCAGCTTGGCTTCACTTTCGACGGCATCCCGCTGGGCGACATGAGCTATGGCAACCATAACGGCCTGCACATCACCCGCGCGATCAGCAGCGAAAATATCGGTAGCGTGCGCGTCAGCCAGGGTGCCGGTTCGCTCGGCACGCAGGCCACCGGCAATCTCGGCGGTACGGTCGAAACCTTCTCGATGGACCCGACCGGCGAGCTGGGTGCGCAGGGCAACCTGACCTATGGCAGCAACGACACCTGGCGCGCCTTCGGCCGCATCAACTTAGGCAGCAAGGACGGTATCCGCGGCTACGTCTCCTACGGTTACGGATCGACCGACAAATATAAGGGCCAGGGCGTCCAAGATCAGCATATGGGCAATGCCAAGGTCATCATCCCCGTCGGCGACGCCAAGATCGACGGCTGGCTGAGCTATTCGGATCGCCGCGAACAGGATTATCAGGACATGTCGATGGGCATGATCCGTCGCCTGGGCTGGGACTGGGACAACACCTATCCCGATTATGCCCGCGCGATCGACTATGCCAACCGCCTGAACGACGTCGATCGGGTCAGCAATAGCGGCGGCTCGCCCTTCCCGGACGGCCGCTACGATTATAGCGGCGCGACCGTCGCCACCGGCCAGACCTATCCCGGCAATGTCACCAGCGCCGACGACGCCTATTATGATGCGGCTGGCCTGCGCAAGGACTGGCTGGGCGCGGTGGCCCTGACCACGCCGCTGGGCGACAGCGCGACCTTCAAGATCAAGGGCTATTATCACAATAACAGCGGCATGGGCCTGTGGGCGACCCCCTATGTCCCCAGCCCCAATGGCGTGCCGATGTCGGTGCGGACCACCGAATATGAGATGGACCGGATCGGCGCGTTCGGCAGCGTCGACTATACGCTGGGCATCCAGAATTTCAGCGTCGGCGCCTGGTACGAGAATAACAAGTTCAACCAGGCCCGTCGCTTCTACGCCTTCGCCAGCCGGACCGAGCCGGGCCTGTCGTTCCGCGACTATCCTAAGAACCCGTTCGCGACCCAGTGGGAGTTCGACTTCACCACCGACACCTTCCAATATCATGTGCAGGACAAGATTGACCTTGGCATGGTGACGATCAATCTGGGGTGGAAGGGCTTCAAGGTCACCAACAAGGCCGAAGCGATCGTTTCGGCCACCTTCCCCGAAGGCAAGATCAAGGCGGAAGACTGGTTCCAGCCCCATGCCGGTTTCGCGGTGGAGCTGACGCCCGAAGCGGAAATCTTCGGCGGCTTCACGCAGGTCACCCGCGCCTTCGCCAGCGCCACGACCACCGGTCCCTTCTCCACCAACCAGGCCGGGTTCGACGCGATCAAGGATGATCTGAAGCCCGAAACGTCGGACACGTTCGAACTGGGCCTGCGCTACAATACGTCGATCTTCAACGGCACGCTGGGCGCCTATCTGGTCAACTTCAAGAACCGCCTGCTGGCCGTGCAGGTCGGCTCCGCGATTCAGGGCAATCCGTCCGCGCTCCAGAATGTCGGCGGGGTCCGCGCCGTCGGCGTCGAGGCGGCAGGCGACCTGCGGCTGGGCGGCGGCTTTGGCCTCTATGCCAGCTACAGCTACACCGACGCCACCTATCGCGACGATGTCGTGAACGGCAATGGCGTGGTGGTCGCCGCGATCGAAGACAAGACCGTAGTCGACAGCCCCAAGCATATGGCGCGGGGCGAGTTCAACTATGACGATGGCCAGCGCTTCTTCCGCGTGGGCCTCAACTATATGTCGCGCCGCTTCTACAGCTACACCAACGATGCGTCGGTCCCCGGCCGCCTGCTGGTCGATGCGTCGCTAGGCTATCGCTTCACCGACAAGATTGAAATCCAGATGAACGTCACCAACCTGTTCGACAAGAAATATGTCGGCACGATCGGGTCGGGCGGTTTCAGCAACAGCGGCGACGCGCAGACGTTGCTGGTCGGCGCGCCGCAGCAATTCTTCGCGACGCTGAAGGCGGGGTTCTAAAATAGTGAAAAAGGCCGCGCTTCTCCTCTCCGCTCTTACCGCGTTCATACCGGGCGCGGCGCTGGCGGAACCGCTGCTCCTGATCTCGATCGACGGACTGCGGCCCGGCGACGTGCTGGAGGCGCAAAAGCGCGGCCTTTCTCTCCCCAACCTGCGCCGCTTCCTGACCGACGGCGCCCATGCGTCGGGCGTGACCGGGGTCGCGCCGACGCTCACTTATCCCAGCCACACGACGCTGATGACCGGCGTGTCGCCCGCAAAACATGGCATCGTCGCCAATAATAGTTTCGATCCGACCGGCATCAACCAGGGCGGCTGGTATTGGTATGCCCAGGATATCAAGGTGCCGACATTGTGGGAGGCCGCCACAAAGGCGGGCCTCTCCACCGCCAACGTCCATTGGCCCGTCAGCGTGGCGGCGAAGGGCGTGACCTGGAACCTGCCGCAAATCTGGCGCACCGGCCATGCCGACGACGCCAAGCTGCTCGACGCGCTGGCGACGCCGGGGCTGAAGGCGGAACTGGAAGCCAAAGTCGGCCAACCCTATGCGATGGGCATCGACGAAAGCCTGTCCGGCGACCAGAACAGAGGCCGCTTCGCCACCGCCCTGATCGCCGCGCATAAGCCCGATTTCCTGACCGTCTACCTCACCGCGCTTGATCATGAACAGCATGAGAAGGGACCGGACACGCCCCAGGCCAAGGCCGTGCTGGAAAAGATCGACGCCATCGTCGGCGACCTGATCGCCGCCGAGCGTAAGGCGCATCCCGACGCAGCGATCGCGCTGGTCAGCGACCATGGGTTCGAATCGACGCACACCGGCCTCAACCTCTTCCGCTCCTTCATCGACGCGGGCCTCATTACGCTGGACAAGGATGGCAAGGTCGCATCCTGGCAGGCGATGCCCTGGATCGCGGGCGGGTCCGCCGCGATCATGCTGGCCCGGCCCGATGACGCCGGCATCGCCGCACGGACGAAGGCCTTGCTCGACACGCTCGCCGCCAACCCGGCCAACGGCATCGCGGCCGTGCTGGAAAAGGCAGCGATCGCCAGGGTCGGCGGCAATCCGCAGGCATCCTACTATGTCAATCTGGCGCCCGGCTTCGTCACCGACACCTTTCGAGGTGCCACAGCGCGGCTGGTCGCGCCGACGCCGGTGCGGGGTATGCACGGCTATCTGCCCGGCCCCGCCCATCTGGACGCGACCTTCATGGTCATGGGCGGCGGCGTGGCGAAGGGCAAGGATCTGGGCCGGATAGACATGCGCGCCATCGCGCCCACGCTGGCGAAGCTGATGGGCGGCACGCTGCCCGATGCGAATGCCGCGCCCATCGACCTGCGGTAACGGCCCTGTAAGCCAAATGTCATGCACATGACCAACGGCCTTCACGCCGTTGCAACCGGGACGTAAGCGGCGCGTCACGCGCGCTTGCTAGGCAGCGGCCATGACGACGATCCATCCTCGCCAGCTTTGCATCCCCGCCGCCGACAAGGCGCGGCTGCGTATCCTCTTCCTCGCCAAGCACGCCTGCGCCGATGGGCGGCCCGATGCACAGGATGGCAATCATGCCGTCTATCATCATGAAATGCGCACGACGCTGGAATCGATCGGCCTGCAGGTCGATGTCGCCGACAGCTATGATGCGCTGTTCGACCGGCCGGATGCCGATTTCGTCGTCACCCTGCTCAACCGCGGCGGCTTCCTAAATAGCGAAATGTTGGCGCCGCTGCTGCTCAGCCGCCACGCCATGCCCCATCTGGGCGCCAGCCCGATCGTGCGCGGCCTGTCCGACGATAAATATCTTAGCAAGCTGATCGCGCGGGCGCGCGGCGTGCCGACGATGCAGGCGCAACTGTTCCGGCGCGGCGGCCTGTTCGATGCGCCGACCTTCCACGCCGACCGGCTGGTGGTGAAGCCCAATGCCTCTTCCGCTTCCTGGGGCGTGAAGATGGTGGATGACTGGTGCCAAGCGCAGGACCATGCCGACAGCCTGTTCGCGCTGGGTCATGACGTGCTGGTGGAACAATGGGCGCCGCTGCTGGACGTCGCCGTGCCGGTGATCGGTGGCAGCGGTGGTCAGCCGTGGATCTTGCCGCCGATGCTATACCTGCCCGCCGACCCGCATCGCGAACGCAGCTATGAGGAAAAGCGCGGCCTGATCGACGCGGGCGACGACCCGCTGATCCTGGTCGAGGATGCCGATTTGCGCGCCCGGCTGGAGGCGATGACCGCCGCGCTGCTGCCCGAACTCTGGCCGTTCGACTATGGTCGCTTCGAATTTCGCTATGATCCCGCCAGCGGGCAATTGCTGTTCATGGAAGTGAACCTGTCCTGCAATCTGTGGTCGAAAAAGACGATCGCGCGCTCCGCCGCCTCGATCGGTCTGGACCATGCGGCATTGGTCGAAACGATCGTCGGCCATAGCCTGGGTCGGCAGGGATTGCTCAGCGACGCGATCGTGCGGGTGGCGGCATGATGCGCGGCACTACTACGGCGGTCCTGCTCGCCGGGCGGCGCGATGGCGCGACCGATCCGCTGGCGCTGGCCGCCGGGGTCACGCATAAATGCCTGGCCCCGGTGGCGGGCCAGCCGATGCTGTTGCATGTGGTCGAAGCGCTGGTCGCCAATCGCCGGATCGGGCAAGTACGTGTGGTGATCGAAGATCCCGCCTTGCTCGCGGGCCTGCCGCCGTTGCGCGGCCTGCTGCATAGCGGACGGCTGGTCGGCGTCGCGGCGCGGCCCCATCTAGTCGACAGCATCCTGGCCGGTGCCGATGGCGCGGCCTTCCCGCTGCTGATCACCACCGCCGACAATGTGCTGCTGACGCCGGATGCCGTGGATGAGATGCTGGACGGCTGCGCGGCGCAGGGGGCGGACGCCGCCGTCGCCTTCACCCGCCGCGCGTCGGTGCTGGCGGCCCATCGCGAAGGCCAGCGCAAATTCTACGCGTTCGCCGACGACAGCTATTCCAACTGCAACACCTATTGGCTGCGCGACCGCGCCGCGCTGAAGATGGCGGAAACCTTCCGCTCCGGCGGCCAGTTCGTGAAACATCCGGGGCGTATCATCGGCGCTTTCGGCCTGCTCAACCTCATCCGCTTCCGCTTCGGCATCGGCACGCTGGAACAGGCCTTCGCACGCTTTTCGCGCCGCTTTCGCCTGACCATCAGCCCGGTGATCCTGACCGATGGCGCGGTGGCGATCGACGTCGATAACAGCCGATCGCTTGGCGTCGCGACTGTCTTGCTGGAACAGCGCGCGATGCTCGCGCAGGCGGCGGAGTAGCGGTCCTTGCTCACGCTGCGCGCGCTGCCGCTGCGCGGTGAGAACGCCAATGCCCTGCTGCGCGCCTATCATGACGGGCTTGTTCGCCACTGGACGCCGACGCAGCGTCTGGTCGGCCATATGCTCGCCGCACTGGGGCGGGGCGGATGGTCGTCGGCCGAACGGCGCTATCTGGACGATGCCGTGCGGACGCAGGGCATCAGCATGAAGGATCGCAAGGGGCTGCACCGTCTGCTCAACCCCGGCGCCTTTCCGCTATCTATTAATACATTGAAAAATAAGCAATTGTTTGCAACAGTGGCAACGGGTTTGCCGCTACCTGATGCCTGCGATCCCGACGCGATCGACCTCGACGCCTGGCTGGACGGGCAGGACGATATCATCGCCAAGCCCAGCTACCAGTCGAAGGGGCAGGGGGTGGAGCGTTTCGTCCGCCAGGGCAAGGCCTGGCGCAACGGCGATGTAACGCTCACAACTGTCCAACTCGCTGTCTCATTACGCGCGCTCTGGCGGCGGGGCGGCGTTATTCAGCAACGGCTGCCAACCCATGCGGCGCTGGCCGATCTGTCGCCAGGCGCGCTGCCGACGCTGCGCATCGTCACCTGCCTGAACGAGGATGGACACCCCGAAATCTGCGACATGGCGCTGCGCCTGTCGGCGGGTGGACCCCGGCCGGTCGATAATTTCAACGCAGGCAATCTGGTGCTGGCGGTCGATGCCGATGGCCGATGCGGCCCCGCCTGGCGCAGCGGCGGACGACAAGCCCCCACGCGCCACAGCCGCCATCCGTCGACCGGCGCACCGATTGAAGGCGTCATGCTGCCCGATCATGCGGCGGCACAGCGTCTCGCCATCCGGGCGCATGACCGGTTTCGCACCGGCTTCACCCTGATCGGCTGGGACATCGGCCTGACCGCGCAGGGACCGGTGCTGATCGAGGGGAATTGGAACCCCGGCACCGACATCCTGCAACTCGCCAATGGTCGGGGCGTGGCGGACAGTCGGCTGGGCGCGTTATATCGCCATGGGCTGGGCCGACTGACGGCCGCTGATTGGCGCGCCGCGCGGGTGGTGCAGCGGGACCGGCGGTGAAGATCGCCCTCTATGTTCATGCGCTGGCGGCAACAGGCGTGGTGCGCAACATCCGCCTGCTGGCCGCCGATTTCCAGGAATGCGGCCATGATGTGACGGTGGTGACGGCACTACCCGGCGGCGTGGGCGTGGACGGCGTACCGCATCATGCGCTGCTGCCCGACGACCGCGGATCGCGCCTGTTACAGAAATGGCGGGCCATGCCGCGCCTTCATGCCTGGCTGCGTACCGCGCGGCCGGACCTGCTGCTGTCGGCCGGCAATCATGGGCATCTGACGGTGCTGCTGGGCAGTCGCGGGATGCGGGGGCTACGCCGCGTCTATCGCATCAGCAACGACCTGCGCCGCGCCGCGCCCGGGACGCCGCAGGGGGTGGTCGGCGCGGCCGGTCGATCGCTGATGGCCCGGTTGCTGGTGGCGGATGCCGACCGCCTGGTACTGGTATCCCCGACACTGGCGGACGACATGCCCGCTTTGGGGCGCGCGCTGGCCGATGGCCGGGCGATCGTCATCGAAAACGGGATCGACCCCGCCATCGCGCACGCCCGCGCCGCCGGGCCGTCGCCCCATCCCTGGTTCGATACGCCGGTGCCGGTGATCGTCGCCATCGGCCGATTGGCGCCGCAAAAGAACTTCGCCACATTATTGACCGCCTTCGCGCAATTGCGCCGGTCGGGCGCGGACGCCCGTCTTATCATCATCGGCGACAGTCGCGACAATGCGCGGCAAGCGCTGCTGGAACAGGCCGATGCGCTGGGCGTGGCCGATGACCTGCTGCTGCCCGGCAATATCGACAATGTCTTTCCCTGGCTGGCGCAGGCCAGCGCCTTCGCCCTGCCGTCCTGGTGGGAAGGGTCGCCCAACGTCCTGCTGGAGGCGATGGCGCTCAACCGGCCAGTGGTCGCGTCGCACAGCGCGGGAAATGCGGCTTCCGTCCTGGCGCAGGGGCGCCACGGCCTGCTGGTCGATCCATCGGACCCGACAGCGATGGCCGCAGCGTTGCGGCGCCAAATCGATCCATCGACCGCGATTGCTCCCGGCGACCGGATCGACGCCTATCGGCTGGACGCGATGCTGGATCGCTGGGCCACGCTGCTGGCAGCCGTTGCCCGTCCGCGTCGGAGGGGGTAACCGGAGTTTTTCCTGCCCCTGGGATTGCTACCGATGACATCTTCCGACCCGCAATTGCATTCGATCAGCCATGCATGCTTTATCGCTTATGTGGAGACGCTGGCCGACCGGATCGCGGCGGACGCCTGGTCGCCCGACCTGCTGGTGGGCATCGGGCGGGGCGGGCTGGTGCCGACGGTCTATCTGTCGCACCGGCTGGACCTTCCGATGCTGTCGGTCGATTATAGCGGCGCTACGCCCGACCGCACCCATGCCCTGTTCGATGACCTGGCGGGCCGAAGCAGGGCAGGCGTCCGGCTGCTGATCATCGACGATATCAACGACAGCGGCGGGACGATCGGCCATATTCGGCGCAGGTTGGGCGAGAAGGGCGGCGATGCTGCCCATGTCCGCTTCGCCATGCTGCTGACCAACAGTCGTTCGGAGGAGCGCGTGGACTATTGGGCGGAAAGCATCGATCGGGACACGGACAAACGCTGGTTCGTCTTTCCTTGGGAAGCCCTCGCCAGTCGGCAGGCGATCGTGGATGAGGCGCTGAGCGTGCCCGATCGCCTGGCCTGACCGCCGGTTACGCCGCCCGGCGGCGCGCCAGAAAGAAGGTCGCCATCGCGCGGGACGCGTCCGGCCCCTTGGGGTCGGTGTAGCTACCCCCCGCTTTGCCGCCCGACCAGGCATGGCCGCTGCCATGGATGGTCCATTCCTCCAGCATCACGGGGCCACGGCCATAGCGATAGAGGGTGCGGGTAAAGGCCCGCCCGCCCGCTACGCTGCCCTCTTCCGATACGACGTTGAGCGGCCGCGCGCTTGATCGCTGCAACTGGTTGACGAAGCCACCCGCGTTGGAAGGGTGCACCACCCGGTCGCTATCGCCATGGAACAGGATCATGGGCAGCGGCGGCACGGTCTTGCCGATGGACGGGCTTGCCTTGCCACGCATCGCCGAAAGCGCGTCGCCGACAGAACCGATCGTGCCCATCGGGACGCCGGAATGCACGCCGACCGCGACATATAGGGTCGGATAGGCGGCGGCGATGATCGCGGCGGCCGCGCCCCCCGCAGAAATGCCGGCAATATAGACGCGCCCGGCATGGCCTTTGCTGTGGTCCAGGACGTGGCGGGTAAGGCCCGCAATGACCGCCGCCTCGCCCTTACCATGCGCCTGATGCGACGGGCTGTGCCAGTTCCAGCAGCGATTGGCGTTGGCGCGCGACGATTGCTCGGGATAGAGCACAAGGAAGCCCAGTTCGTCGGCCAGCCTGTTCATGTCCGTCCCGGTCGCGAAGTCGGCGGCCGACTGGGTGCAGCCATGCAGCATCACGATCAGCGGCAGGCGACGGCGTATCGACCCGACCGGCGTATAAAGACGGTAGCGCAGCGACCCCTGCGCGCAGCTATAATCATCCTCGATAAAGCTGCCCGGCGCAGGGCGTTTGGCGGACTCCGCCTTCTTGGCGGTGCTTTTGCGCCTGGCCGCCCGCGGTTTTTTGGCGGCGGGGGCGGCAGGCATCAGCGCGCGCTGCCACAGCAGCGCGGCGGACAGCGGACGGCCCTTGCGCATCATCCGGTTGGCCTTGAGGACGGTCGAAAAGGGGTTCTTCACCAACGGGCCTCGATTGTCTTGGTTCGGCTCAAGGGCCACCGGCACGACCTGGGGTTAGGCATCGCCATGTCTTGCTCTCTATGATTGTTCTGATTGTGCGTGACGATGCATGAAAGCGTCGACCCCGACGCCCGCCGACTGTCACTCAGGCCTATAAGTCGCGACAGTCGGCATTCGATCCCTGACCCGTCAGCCCGGCGGCGGTTCGGGCGGTCCGCGCCAGCCGCTCCGCCCATTCATGCTGGCCCGCCGCGTCGCCGATCAGATCCTGCCGCACCTCCATTTCGGCATAGCGCAGGCCGTGCGGAAAGGCGTGGCGCGGCACCGTATAATCGGTGGCGTCCATCTGATAGGGCGCATTGTCCCCCACCGTCAGCGTGGCGTCTTCGCGCAGCGCGGCCAGCATCGCCTGGGCAAAATCCGTCCGACCCTGCCAGTATAAGACGCCCACCTCCCATGGACGGGCGATGCCGCCCATGACGGGCGTGAAGCTGTGCAGCGACAGCAAAATCGTGTCGCGACCGGCTGCCTGCCGCTGGGCGATCGTCGCAGCGATCGCGGCATGATAGGGCGTATGGATCGCGGCGATCCGCGCGGCGCGGACGGCGGCGTCCAGCCCTTCGTTGCCGCCGATCCGGCTGCCGTCGGACAGGGCCGGGATCGCGTCCGGCAGGTCAGGGTCGCGGTTGCAATCGATGACCAGCCTCGAATAATGTTGATGCAGGAACGGCGCGTCGAGCAGCTCGGCCAGCGCATGGCCCATGCCATAGACGCCGATGTCGATCGCGATATGGCGGCCCCGATCCACGGCGGTGAGGCCAAGATCGCCCAGTGGCGTCGGGATCGCCGATCCGGCATGGTCGCCGATCAGCAGGAACGGGGACGCGCCTGCTGCGTTGAAGACGCCGAACGGCGCCGGATCATCCGGACCCAATATGTCATCCGCCGTGCGCCCGGCCATCAGGATCTAGCCCCATGCCGTTGCTGACGATCCATCATGTCACCACCTATCGCTATCGCCAGCCTGTATCCCTGGGTGAACATCGCGTCATGATGCGCCCGCGCGAGGCGTTTGACCAGCGCCTGCTGTCCGCCCGGCTCGATATCGACCCGGAACCCAGCGGGTTGCGCTGGCTGCACGACGTATTCGGCAATTCGGTGGCGATCGCTTCGTTCGACCGGCGCGCGTCCCATCTGGTCGTGACCAGCGAGGCGACGTTGGAACATGCGCCGCTGGCGCAGCGGCAGGTCGATGTCGAACCCTATGCCCGGCTGTTCCCCTTCACCTATGCGTCGGAGGATATGCCCGACCTGTTGCGGTCGATCGAGCGGCAATATCATGACCCGGGCCGGATCGTGGACAATTGGGCGCGCGCCTTCGTGCGCAACGACGGGAACACCGAAACGGTCGATCTGCTGACCCGGATGGCGACCGGCATTCAGCGCGACTTCACCTATGTGCCGCGCCATGAAAAGGGCACGCAAACGCCGATCGAGACGCTGGAAAAGCGACAGGGCACCTGCCGCGACTTCGCCGTGCTGATGATAGAGGCGGTACGGGCGCTGGGTTTTGCCGCGCGGTTCGTTTCAGGCTATGTCTATAATCCATCCCGGACCGAAGATGTGGTGGGCGGCGGTAACACCCATGCCTGGGTCCGAATATTCCTGCCGGGGTCGGGCTGGGTCGAATTCGATCCGACCAACGGCATCATCGGCAATCGTGGCCTGATACGGGTCGCCGTGGCGCGCGATCCCTACCAGGCATTGCCGCTGTCCGGCACCTGGTTTGGCCTGCCCGCCAGTTTCCTGGCGATGGACGTGACCGTGAACGTGCGGCGCGCCGATCCCGGGCAATTTCCCACTACCGGCCATGGCGCCATCAACAGCCGAACCGTCGGCGTTTCAGGAAAGTGAAGCCTATGCTGATCCGCTGCGGATATGATATCCGGTTCGAAACCGACACGAAGACGGCGATGATGGCGATGCTGAGCCTGCATCCTTCCCGCCATCATGATCTGCAAACGCCGCAGCGGCTGATGGCCAGCCCCGACATCCCGCTCTATCATTTCGAGGATGGTTTCGGGAATGTCGCCACTCGCCTCACCATCCCGCCGGGCGGGGTCACCCTGTCCTGCGATTTCGTGATCGAGGATAGCGGTCAGCCCGACGTGCGCGCGCCCGATGCGCCGCAAATGCCGGTCGAAGACCTGCCCGATGCGGTCATGCCTTTCCTGCTGGGCAGCCGCTATTGCGAGACGGATCGGCTGATGGCGGTCGCCTGGGCCAATTTCGCTCATTATCGCACGGCGCGCGACCGGGTGGAGGCGATCGTCGATTTCGTCCATAACCATATCGAGTTCGGCTATCATCATGCCCGGTCGGACAAGACCGCCTGGAACGCCTATCAGGAACGGCAGGGCGTGTGCCGCGATTTCGCGCATCTGGCCGTGACCCTGTGCCGCTGCATGAACATCCCGGCGCGTTATTGCACCGGCTATCTGGGCGATATCGGGATTCCGCCGGTCGATGCGCCGATGGATTTCAGCGCCTGGTTCGATGTCTATATCGACGGCGACTGGTACACTCATGACGCCCGGCACAATCGGCCCCGGATCGGCCGGATATTGATGGCGCGCGGACGCGACGCCACCGATGTGGCCTTGACCACCGCCTTTGGTCCGGCGAACCTGGTGCGGTTCGAAGTCCATACCGACGAGGTGTCATCGCTTGACTGACCAAGCCGCCAATCCACTGCTGCAACCCTGGGACGGGCCGCTGGGCGCGCCGCCCTTCGCGCAGGTGCGGGACGAGGATTTTCTGCCTGCGTTCGAAACCGCTATCGCTTGGCATCGCGACGAGATTGCCGCCATCGCCGACAGCGCCGCGCCTGCCACCTTCGACACGGTCGTCGCAGCGCTCGAACGGTCGGGCGAACCGCTGGCGCGGGTACGTCGCCTGTTCTGGACCCTGTCGTCGGCGCAGGGGACGCCCGCGATCCGCGCGATTGAGGGGCAGGTGTCGGCGATGCTGAGCGCCCATGGTACGGCGATCAGCCACAATGCCGCGCTCGCCGCGCGCGTCGCCACGGTCCATGCCGCCCGTCATGACGCTGGCCTGACGCCCGAGCAGGTGCGGCTGGTCGAAAGCAGCCATGCCGGATTCCGGCGGGGCGGGGCGGAACTGGCGCCTGCGCACAAGGCCCGCTTCGCCGCTATCGATGCGCGATTGTCGGCCTTGTCGGTCGCGTTCGGCCATCATGTACTGGCCGCCACCGCCGCCTGGGTGCTGGACCTTGGTTCCGACGACCTAGATGGCCTGCCCGCCAGCCTTTGTGACGTGGCCGCCGGACGCGCGCGCGCCAAGGGGCAGGCGGGGCGCTACCATATCACGCTCGACCGCACCGACTATGAGAGTTTCCTGACCTTTTCGCAGCGGCGCGACCTGCGCGAAACAGTCTGGCGCGCCTTTACCGAACGCTGCGATGGTGGCGCGCAGGATAATTGGCCGGTGATCGCGGAAACGCTGGCGCTGCGGCAGGAGCGTGCCGCGCTGCTGGGCTATGCCGACCATGCCCATTATGCGCTGGAAGACAGTATGGCGCAGGATCCCGATGCTGCCGCCGATCTGCTGGCGCAGCTATGGGAACCGGGCAAGCGCCGCGCTGGGGAGGAAGCCGCCGAGTTGCAGGCGCTGATCGATGCGGAGGGCGGTGGCTTCGCGCTCGCGCCGTGGGACTGGCGCTTCTACGCGGAAAAGATACGCCGCGCCCGTTATGCGCTGGACGGGGCTGCCGTGGCGGAGCATCTGCGGCTAGACGCTGTGCGGCAGGCGGCGTTCGACACCGCTGCGCGCCTCTATGGCCTGACCTTCACGCGCCGAACCGATATCACAGGCTATCATCCGTCCGTATCGGCCTGGGAGGTTCGCGACGATGCCGGTGCGCCGGTCGGCTTGCTCTTCACCGACTATCTGGCGCGACCGGAAAAACATGGCGGTGCCTGGATGGGCAGCCTGCGCGTGCAAGAGGCGATGGACGGCGACGTGCGGCCGGTGGTCTATCTGGTCGCCAATTTCGCCGCCGCGCCGCCGCCGGACACTGGCGCCACCCGCCTGTCGATCGATGAGGCGCGCACGCTCTTCCATGAGTTCGGCCATGCGCTGCACGGCCTGTTGTCACGCGTCACTTACCCCAGCCAGTCCGGCACGGCGGTCGCTCGTGATTTCGTGGAATTTCCCAGCAAGTTCATGGAAAACTGGATCGTCAGCCGGGACGTGCTGTCCGGCTTCGGCGTGCCTGATGCGCTGATCGACGCGATCCGCACCGCCGAATCTTACGGCCAGGGTTTCGCCACGGTCGAGTTGATCAGTTGCGCGCTGGTCGACTTGGCGCTGCACCGCGCATCGGCGGCGGGCGCAGACCCCCGCGCCTTTGTCGAAGCGGAATTGGCGCGGTTGGGGATGCCACCTGAAATCGGTTTGCGCCACCGCTTCCCCTATTTCACCCATATTTTCGACGGCGGCTATGCCAGCGCCTATTATAGCTATGCTTGGTCGGAAGCGCTGGATGCCGATGCGTTCGAAGCGTTCGTGGCGACCGGCGATATCTTCGATCCCGCGCTGGCCGCCCGCTTCCGTCAGGAGATATTGGCTGCGGGCGACAGCCGCGACCCGATGGACTCCTTCCGCGCCTTTCTGGGCCGTGCGCCCGATCCGACTGCGCTCATGCGCGCGCGGCACCTGGCCGACGCGTGAAGCAAGGGCGGGGTCAGCCCGCCAGCGCCCGCACGTCGGCGGCCAGGGTCAACGGATTGAACGGTTTCAGGATCACGCCCACGGCCCCTGCGGCATGATAATTTTGCACATCGGCGGCGCGGGCGCGCGCGGTGACGAAGATGAAGGGCGTGGTGGCAAAGCCGGTAACGGCACGCAACGCCATCATCAGCGTTGGGCCGTCCATCCGCGGCATCATCACGTCCAGCATGACGAGATCGGGACGCCAGTCGTCGGCTTCTACCGCCTCCAGCGCTTGCGGCCCATCGGCGCACACGCGCAGTTCGATAGCGGGATCGAGGGCGAGCGACAGCTTCACGATATGGCGGATATCCTGGTCGTCATCGACGTAAAGGATGCGCAATCGGTCGGCCTCGCTCATGCCTCGTCTCCTTCTTTCGGCGCGTTCTGGCGTGCCGCCACGACGCGGCGCACCGTTGCCTTCAGATCGGGCAGGGAGGTACGCGACTTGACCAGGACCGCGTTGATCTGGCCGGCAATCTCGATATCGACGTCATGTGCGGAATAGATGATGGTCGGGATGGCGATGCCCTGGTCATCCACCAGGTCGGGCAACAGGTCCAGGCCCAGCCCTTCTTCCAGATGCACGTCCAGGATCGCCAGATGCGGGGTTTCCACCCTGATCAGCGCGCGCGCCTCCTCAAGGGTTGTGGCTTTGAGAATATAGGCGATGCCTTTGAGCGCGGAGGCGGTGATTTCGAGCGTGTCCTGATCATCGTCCAGTTGCAGCACCGTCGGCCGGTCTGTCCCCGAACGGCGGAAGGAGGTGGCGATCGCGGATTTGAGGCGGCCGGGATCGATCGGCTTGTCGATCCAGTCGACCAGGTTCAGCGACAAGGGCGTAGACGCATCGCCGCCCTGCGCCGACACCATCAGGATCGACAGCGTCTCCGGCCCTTCCAAACGCCGGACCTCCCGCGCGAAGTGGAAGGCGTCGGCATCGTCCAGGGCCATGTCGAGCAGTAGCAGGCTGTAACCATTGGCGGCGATAGCTTCCCGTGCCGCATGCGCAGACGTAACGACGCGACAGGCATAGCCTTCCTCCGACAGTTGCGATTGCAACAGGCGGGCGGCGGCCGGATTGCTTTCGCAGATCAGGATGCTGGCACCGTCCGGCTCGGCGCGGGGTATCGCGATCGGCAGCATGACCGGCAGCGAGAAAGCAAAGCGGGTGCCGCCGCCGACCCGATCTTCGAACCACAGGTCGCCGCCATGCTGGCTGACGATCTCGCGGGCGATGGCCAGGCCAAGGCCGGTGCCGGGCGCGCCTTCGTCATTGGTGGCGCGTTCGAACCGGCCGAAAATGCGCCCGCGAAATTCCTGCGGAATGCCCGGCCCCTCGTCATCGACATAGACGGTCGCCCGGCGGCCGTCCGCGCTTCGGGTCAGCCCCACGGTGACATGACCGCCTTTCGCCGACGCCTTGACCGCGTTGGACAAAAGGTTGGTGATGACCTGCAGCAACCGTTCCTCGTCACCTTGGATCATCAGCGTTTCGCCCGTCGTGGCGCAATCGAGCAAGGTTCCAGTGGTGCGCACCAGCCCGCTATTATCGCCGCAGGCGCGCAGGATGACATGATGCAGGTCGATCGGCGCCAGCGTCATGCGCAGCTTGCCCGAATCGATGCGGTCGATGTCGAGCATGTCATTGATCAGCCGGATCAACCGCTGCGCATTATTCTCTGCGATGGTCACCAGGCCCGTCAATTCCGGGTCCAGCCGGTTGCCCACGTCCAGCCGCAACAGCCCCAATGCGCCGACGATGGATGTCAGCGGGGTGCGCAATTCGTGGCTGACGGTGGAAATAAGGTCGTCTTTCAACCGCTCCACCCGCTTGCGTTCCACGATGTCGCGCAACGACACAACGATATGGTCGCCATCGGGCAGCGCCATGACCCCGAGTGCGATGTCGACGGGCAGCAGGCGACCGCTCTGGTGCCGAACCTGCCGGTCGGTCCAATAGGGCGTCTTCAACTTGCCATCGACCAGTCCGACGCGATCCAGGAAACTGCCGACCCCTGGCGCGATGTCGGAAATGAGGTCGAAGTCGCGGCGGGCCAGGCTGGTAGCTTCATAGCCCAGCATTTTTGTCGCCGCCTGGTTTATGGTTTCGATACTGCCGCTGGGATTGACGATGATGATCGGATCGATCGTGCTGTCGAGAATGGTTTCGTTCCGTTGTGCTGCCTCGAACCCGCGCATTTCGGTTTGATATTGCGCCACCCGCTGACGCCACAGGCCCAGCAACGCGATGGCCAGCGACAGGCTGCTCAGCGCGATCAATATCCACATCACCCGCTGCAGCGCTTCTGTCCGGCTGCGATAGGCGGCGACGCGGTTCTCGCCGATCCGCTGTTCGTCGCGGATCACTTGGTCAAGTTGCAGCTGCAGGCGGCTCATCAGCCGCTTGCCCTCACCATCGGCGACGCGCAAGCGGGCGGCGTCCGGGCCGCGCTCGTCATAGCGCCGCAGCACCGCATCCATTTCCGCGATCTTGATATCGGCGATCCGGCGCAGGCTGCTGAAGCCGATCTGATGGGACGGCACGTTGCGATAGAGTTGATCGGCGCGGGCGAAGGATTGATCAATCCTGGCGTGCCATTCATTATAGCGGGCGCGAAATTCCGGGTCGTTGGTGATGACGTAGCCGCGCTGACTCAATTCGGCGGCGCGCATTTCTGACAGAATGTTGATCAGCAGCACGCGGCGCTGGAAGGACCGGTCGGCATCTTCGCGCAGACTGTTCCAGCGGTCATATTCGCCGCCCAGCCAAAAGAGCAGAGCCGCCAGCACCAGCGGGACGAGCAGGGCGGACAGGAGGAAGCGAAGCGGGCGTGGAGGACGGGGCGGCGTGCCGTTCATGCTACGCGGTCCGCCGCCACCACACCCAGCAGCGGCTGCACCGCGAGCAGAGCCTGCGCACGATTGCCGACGTCGAGTTTGCGGAAGATCGCCGTCAGATGCGCCTTCACCGTGGCTTCGGATACGTCGAGATCGGCGGCGATCTGCTTGTTGAGGCGCCCGTCCGACAGGGCGATCAACACCCGCAGTTGCGCGCCGGACAGGGTCGCGATCCGATCGCGCAATGCGCCTGAATCGATTCCGGCGTCGACAGGGGGAAAGCTGGTCTGCCCGTCGGCCAGCCTTTTAATATCCCGCGCCAGATCATCGAACGGCCTGGTCTTGTAGAGGAAACCGGCAGCGCCCAGGGCGCGGGCGCTTTCCACCAGCGTGGGATTTTCATGCGCGGATATCATGGCGATTGGGACGCGTCCGGCTTCATGCTGGACCTGCAGGAAGCCAGAAAAGCCGCGTGCATCGGGAAGGACGAAGTCGAGCAGGATCAGGCGATATTTGCCGTGGCGTTTCAACGCCGCCATCGCTTCGCCGATGGTGCCGGCCGTGTCCACCGTGATGCCGGGGATTGCCGCGCGTGCGGCAAGCGCCAGACCTTCTCGGATCAATGGGTGATCATCCGCGATCAATACGCGGCCGCCGGGCACGGTCTCCGCCATTCACCTGCCTTATCGTTATTCATTCATCGAATAATGCGTTAATCGCAGTTAGCGCTAACTTGGTATAATGCATGTATGTCGCAACCACAAAGTACTTTGGCTGTCATCTTTGTTGCTACTGCGTTAACTTATCCGAATATCGGTGAGGCTTTGCAGCGTGCCGGATGGGAGGTGCGGGCCGTGGAGCAGGATGATGGCAGCGCCATGGCTGCCGCCCATATGTTGGTCGTGGAGGGATGCACGGACCTGCCGTCTTCACGGTCGGATCAGCTATTGGCAGCGGTGGTCGATGACGTGGAGAGGGCAGGATGGGCCGCAGACCTGTGGATCGATCCAAGCCAGTCGATCGCGCAGATGGCCGAGGAATTCCGGCTCTGGCTGCCACCTGACATGTCTAGCCTGGCGCGCATGGAAGCATTGTTCGGACGCGACGCCCTGTTGCCGGTGGTGCAGGGATTGCGCGTCGAACTGGATCAGGCGGTGACGGGGACGACCGTGCCGGACGCGCACAGGATGGCGGGACTGGCGGGAACATTAGGCTTTGCCGCCGCCAGCGAAAGCTGGCAGGCGATGGATAGGGGAACAGGCGATCAGGCGGCGGCGCTACGCAACAGCCGGACCGCGCTGATCGCAATCGATCGCTGGCTCGCGGAGGACACCTGAACCGGACGATCAGGTCAGGCTGGCGGCGTTCAGCATCACGGCAAGGGCGACGCTGCTGATTGGTTGTACGAACCGGAAGCCGCAACTGGCATTGCGCGACCAGCAGATGTCGCCCGCGATCCCCTGCCGGTCGCCTAGCGCAAGGCCCAGAATCCCGCGCAAGCCAAGGTCTAACGGTCCGGGCGCGGCGAGCAGAACGCCACCGACCGAGATATTGTCGATCCTGACCGACAGGATGCTGTCGCCGACCGTCAACGCCAGGTCCCGCCGAAAGGGAAAGCGCGGCTGGCGCGCGATGCGGCCTGCCTGGCTGCTGCGCGCGGCAAAAATATCGGCAGGGCAGCAGCGCAGGTCGAAACTCAGTCCGGCTTCATGGCCCGACACCCAGCGAATATGGGCGAGACGCGGGTCGAGGCCACGCATTTCTATGAGGACGCGCGAGCTTGGCGGCGGCGGAGCGGGCAGTTGGATACGCATGCCACCGGCCGACAAATCGCGCACCATGCAGGGCAGGCTGCGGCCATCGAACGAGATTTTGCCGATGGTGAAGACGGTAGCGGCGCGTTCGTCGCGTCGTCGCTCCATGGGAACCGCGGACGATCCTGGCAAAGGCGCTGCCGTGACCGGCGTCACCGCCGCCTGCTCCATTCCATAAGGCATGATCCCATTCCCCCTGTTAACGCAATTTGACGCGGAAGCGGACGGTGAACGAGCCGCCCGCCTTGAATGTCGTGAGCGGTTTGACGCGGATGGCGCGGACATTGGCGTCATAACCGCTGGCGTCGGGAACGGGCGTGTAGGTCCAACTCGTCCCGTCACTGAATTCGATGCCGTCGGCGGTGCTGGCAAGGCTGCTGAAGCTATAGGTCAGGCCACTATCCCCAACGCCCAACACGATCGCACCGTTGGTGAAGACGACCGGGCCGCTGCCGCTTGCCCCCAGATCGCTGACGCGCAGGATCACATTGGCGGGCAACTGGTCCTCGAACACGATGCCGCGCACCGTCTTGCCCAGGTTCGCGATCGGATTGGCGAGGGTCGCAGTATAATCGACCACTGCGCCCGGAATGGCGCGGGGGATGGCGTTGCCCATGGGATCGGACACCATGCCGACCGACTTGGTCGCTATGATCGGATCGGCCAAAGCAGGCGTGGACAGCCCGGCAAGCAGGAGGAAGGCAGCCTCGCGCATCACCGGCCTTTCCCCAGCAGCCCGGCGATAGCGTTGCGATCGAACTTCATGCGCATGGTCACATAGGGACCGCGGCGGGTATAGCGATCATCCTCGAAATCGCGATCGCGATAGCCTGCGATATTATAGCCAGCGCTGATCCAGACATTGGGCGCGGGCGAAACCCCCGCCGACGGTCCGCCGCTAAACGCCACCGCGCCACGGCTCCAGGCATGTTGCACCGATGCCTGCACGCCGATGTCGAAACGCTTGCCCAGATCCATGCGCAGGTCGAAGCCGGTCACGTCGATATAGCCGGTATAATCGTCCGCGCCGTAGCTGCCAGCGACCCATTTGGCGCCATAATAGACGGTCGCCTCGACATTATGCCGCGTGCCTTCGTCGCCAGTGCGATAGTTGACGGCGAGATTGTTGATGAGACGCGTGGTGCGCTGGCCGACGCCGCTGCCCGCCGGGACGCCCAGCACATTGCCGCCACCCACGCCCGCATCGGCGCTTTCCTTGCGCAGTTCCAGCCGCTCCAGCAGCGACCAGCGGCTGTCGAGCGGCCGCCACGCCAGCGCGACCGATGTCGCCAGGCTCTTGGCTTGCGCGCCCGTGACCTGCCCCAGCGTGGAATAGCGCACCGTGCCCGCCAGCGTCTTGCCCTCACCCAGCGCGCGGACGACGTTGCTGGTTATGTTGAACCGCTTATTCTGGTCGGACTTGCGATATTCGACCCGACCGTTCCAGGACCAGAGGTCGGCGCGATAATTGGCGCCCAACGTCACCGCCGCATAATCGCCGTCATTGCCATAGAGGCTTCCCAGCGCACCGCCGCCGACGCTGCCCGATCCGCTGGTCTGGAACGGCTGGACCACCCCGCCTGCCGGGATGCTTCCGCTGACTGTAGTGCTGGCGTCGAAGGTCGCGTCGATGGTCCAGCGCTCGCTGATCGGCAGCGACTGGACCAGGCCGTAATTGGCATAGACGCGCGCGCCATTTTCGCCCGAGGTCTGATTGTTGAGCGCCGTGGTCAGCTTGGCGCCGGTCCAGGGCTGGACGTCGAAGCCAAGCTGCGCGGTGTGGGTCGTATAGTCCTCGCCCTGCGCGACCTCATAACCGCCGATCAAGCGAATGCCGGGCTTGACGCGCCAGGCGGCGATCAGCTGGTGGCGGGCCGGGAAATCGACGCTGTCATGATCGCCGCCCGGCGCGAACTGGGTCTGGCCGGTCAGGGTCAGCTTGCCGCCCATCAGCACCTGCGTGCCGCCCAGCGTCAGCAGCCGGGAATCGCGATCCTTGCCGTCGACGCCCTGATCCAGCGCGAACTGCGCACCTGCGAAGATCGTGCCCCGCTCGCGGCGATATTCGACACGCGATTCGCCTGCAAACCTGTTGCCGGGACCGATCAGCTGATCCTGATACCAGGACGATGCGGTGACGGCCCATTTGTCGGCCAGCTGCACCCGGCTGTCGAAACCGATGCGGCGCGTGCCCGCTTCGACCAGATTTTGCTGGCCCAGGCCAAAGGCATCATCCTGCTGCCGGGCATAGGCCAGAACGTCAGCCTTCTTGCTATGATGTTCGACTTCGGCCAGCCAGGCGCGGCCGTCGGACAGGCCTTCGCGGCTGCCAGCCGCCATTTCCGCGCGCAACTGGGTGGTGTCGGTTATCTGCGCCCGGACGTCCGCGCCCACCAACAGGCCGTCGCCATGGCTGTTGTCCTTGATCGCCGACACGCCGACTTCGGCCTTGCCATGGGCGAACTTCATGGCGGCGCGGCCACCGGCGGTCAGCTTCTTGGCTTTGCCATAGGTTTCATAATCGACGACGATGAAGACCGGATTGTTGGCGGCGTCGCGGCCCAGAACAGGCTCACGGAAACGGATGGTGCCGATGGTGGCGTCGATGTCATAGTCGATATGGCGCGTCATCGGCGTCGATGACAGGATGCGTTCGGGCCGCAGCCGGTCCCGCACTTCGATGCTCAGCTTGTCGCTGTTGGGCACGATGTCGCGGCCCGACAGGCGATAGGGACCGGTCAGGCCGTTGCCCTGCAGTTCGTCGCGGGCGTGCAGGTCGTCGCTGTTTGCGGCAAAGGCGCTGAAGCTCAGCCGATCGTCGGCATAGTCGGCCTTCATGCCATTGAGCGTGCGGCTGTAGCGGGTCAGTTGCGTCTGGGTCATGCCGGTTTCGAAATCGCCGAACAGGGCGCTGAAATCCTTGCGCTCCAGCCGCAGATATAGTTTGCGCGCAGTGGCCGCGTCATGGCCCTGGCGGGTCGCATCGCCATAAACGGTGTAATAGCGATCCGGATCAATCTGGCCCAGCAAACCGCGCGAACGGTCATATTGACGGTCGCTGTCATAGGCGATGGTCATCAGCCAGCTGCCCTTGATCCGCCCCTTGGCATAAAGCGCCAGCTGGCCGTCGGTGACCAGGCTGTTGCGGCTGGAGGCGGGTAAGCGCGACGCACGCTTGTGCAGCGTGTCATAGCCGATCGTGCCCGATCCGAAGCCGACCACGGTCCAATCGCGCGCCACGGGGGTCAGGCGCGCGCGCAGTTCGATCGCGCGTTGCTGCTTGTCGTCGGTCAGCGTGAGCGTCGCCCGCAATGCGCCCGCCTGGGTTGTGGGTTCCAGCGCAAGATAGGCGATGCCCTCATCACCGATCACCAGCGCGGTGCCGTTGGTACGGCGGGCGGCAGGGACGGTGGCGTCCACGGCGATGGCATAGGGCTGATCGACGGTGACGGGCACGGTCGCGCCGTCGCGCACCGGACGGCCGGTGCGGTCGGTCAGGCGGAAGGCCAGGACCGGGTTGGTCATGCCGTCGGCGGCGAGTTTGCTGGCCTCAGGTACGACAGTCGCATTGGCGGCCGCACCGGAATAATGGACGCTGCCTTGCAAGGTCTGCGCGACACTGCCGTCCGCATTCAGGATGGTGGCTTCAAGCATGTTGTCGCCGGGATTAAGGCCGATGCCGGTCCAGCGGGCGACAGCGATGTCGCCCTGCGTGTCGGTCGAGTCATAGGCGAGCGCATCGACCAGCGTGCCATTGAGGCGCAGCGCGACCTTCTGCCCGGCATGATGCTTGATGACGACGCGAGTGGAAGGCGAACGGGGATTATAATCCCGCGTTGGAAAGAGCATTGCGACCCCTGCATCCTGCCCGTCGATCCAGTCGCGATCGCCCGCCGCTTGCGCAGCGTCGGGCGCGGCGGGCAGGGCGTCGGCCGTGGACTGCGCCGCGATACCGGTCAGGCGCAGCTGGAAATCGACGCGTTTGAGCAAACCACCGGCGCTTTCGACAAAGCGCGATGTCGCGCTGGCGGCCTGGCGGGTATCGGCGTCGCACAGGACCGGTGCATGGCTGGCGGGTACGCTGGCGGTGTCGAGCTGCACGACATGCCGGCCCGGACGCACCGCTTCGAAATGATAGAGGCCGTCCTTGTCGGTGGCGACGAAGCTGCCATCCTCCATCATCAGGCGGATGCCCGCAACGCCCTTGCGCCCCTTGGCCGGTGCGCTGCAATCGCCTTCAGTTACGCGGCCGATGACGGTGAAGCCGTCGGTGAACAGCAGCGCGCCGATGCGCACGGATGCGGCGGCTTCGTTGCTGGTCGCGCCCGCCGAACCGGAAGCGAGCACGCGGTTAAGCGCCTCGCCACGCGGCGCGCCGGGGGCGACGGACACGACATAACGCACTTCGGCCGACTTGCCCGTGGGGATCGGCGCTACGGTGAAGTCCAGCGTGCGGCCGTCGCTGGCGATGACCGGTTCTTCCGCGCCGCGCGTCGATCCGCGCTCGTAGCGCAGGCCGGGCGGCAGGATGTCGGTCAGATGGATGCCGCTGGCGTCGGTATCGGACCTATTGTCCACGCGCACCAGATATTGGATGAAATCGCCGGGCGAGGCTTCGCGGACCGATGCGGTCTTGGTCAATAGCAGATGCGTGTCGCCGACGCGATCGAGCGGGATGTCGGCGATGAAGGGTTCCGGATCGGCGAGTGCGAAAACGCCGCCGAACGAGGCTTCGTTGAGGATGAACGGCTGCCCCACCGGCCCGCGCAAGGCCTCCAGATCGCCGCGGCTACGCGTGGTCGGCGCGGTATAATGGGCCGGTGGCACGATGCTAAGATGGTAGCGGCCAGGGGCGGTGAGGGGGAAGCGGTAATTGCCTTGTGGGAAGCGATAGACCCGGCCGCTGGCGTCGGTCGCGCTGGCCCCCGTGACGACGGTTGATGGATAGGCGCTGACGCCGTCGTCGCCGAAGACCTTCGCGGGCTGACCATTCTCGTCAAGCAGGGTCACGGTGGCGCCGTCGACCAGTGCGCCGGTCTGTGAATCAAAGACATAACCAGTCGGATCGATCAGGATCGAGGTCGATGATCCATAGCTATGTTCATCTTCGTCGAAGCGCAGGCCGATGCTTATTTCGCGATCGGTGATGGGCGGCGCGCAACGGGCGAGGGGGGAGTCCGGGCCGACGGCAGGCACGCCACCAGCGAACGTCCCGGTATCCGGGCCGGTTTCGTGCAACTCCAGCATGGCGTCGCTGTTCGCGACGAGAACGTGGATCCAGGCGGTTTCCCGCGTCAGGGGATCATGATTGCCGCCAGGGGCTTCCAGAACCAGGATGCGGGGCGCTTCGACCGTAAAGCCTTGCGCGACCGGCGCGTTCTGCAAATCCTGGGCGTTGACTTCCGCTGGGGTCAAAGTGACGGCGCCGGACGGCGAAGTCCCGCATTGGGCGCCGCTCACCTGATAATTCAGGGGCAGCAGCCGGAAACTGAGCGACGTCGGGCGCTTGGCGCGGCTCTCGACATCGAAGGTGACGACATTGGAAGGCATGCTGATCGGCCCGTCCGGGCCTTGCCACGTCAGTGTCGCAATATTGGTCACGCGCGTCTGCCCCTGCGTCGCGACGGGGGTCGCGGCGGCTACGCCCGTCAGGGCTGCTACGCCCGTCAGGGCGGCGATCAGGCTGGCAAGGGCGCGGAATTTGGGCATAGGGGTCCTGTCGGCGCGCGCGGGTTAAAGCGCGCGCCGCCAAGTTATCCTTTTCTTTTGAGGGGATTAGTTGATCGTCACCTTGAAAGCGACGGCCACCGAACCCAGCCCGCCGACCGTGCCGACATTGGCCGTGACGGTTTTCGTGCCGCTATTATAGTTGGCCGTGTACCCGTCGGTTTCGGCTGCATCGTCGGCATCGTCATCCTCGGTCGTGCCGACCAGAACGCAGGTACCGCCGGGCAGGCCGATGCTGACCGAACCGGGCACATAGGTGGTGTTCGACGGCACGATGTCGGTCAGCGTCACGCCATTTGCTCCCGTCAGCGCGGTGCCGTTGCGGACGAGCAGACAATATTGCACCGTCGCGCCGGGTAGCGCCTTGGGATTGAGGGTGTTGACCCCGTCCGACAGGACGAGCGCTGACTTGGTTACGGTCAAGGCGACATTCTGCGTGCCTATGACATAGGCAGCATAGGCCCGACCCTGCCCGTTGCGCGCAATATCACCCAGGTTGAGCGCACCGTCGCTGTCGTCGTCGGCGAACACGATGTCGACCACATTGTCGGCATTGCCCAGATTGAGATCGGTCGGGACCAGAAGCGCGCCCTTCGTGCCCGTCGCGCCACCGGCGGCGGCGAGAACATGCAACGATACCTGCGCTTCGTGGATGCCCACGGTCGACGGGATGTTGCCGACGATGAACACGGCGACCGACGCTTCGGGTGCCAGTTCGTCGATATAGGTCTGCGTATCGACATCGACGTCATAGACGCCGTTATTATTGCTATCGACAAAGACCTTCATCGTGCCGATGTCGAAATCGTCGGTGCCGGTCAGGATGCCGACCGACAGGGTCGTCTGGTCGGGATCGAGCCAGAAATCCTGAATGCCGTTGGTGTGGTTGGTCACCTTGAACTTGGTGACGGCCGCCGCCTGGCCCAGATTGACCTGGGTCGCACCGGTCTGGTCGGTGATCACGGTGAAATCGACCTTGCGGTCGACCACGAACTTGGCGGTGGTCGACGTGGTGGTCTGCGACGCGCCATTGACGGTATAGGTCACGGTCGCGGTGTTGGACACTTCCGTGCCGGCGGTGGTCGCGGTCGATGCCGATTGGGCGTGCGCCGTGCCGGTAGCGGCTATCGCGGCGCCGCCGAGCAGCATCAGCCGCACAGAGCGAGAGATCATCTTGGTAGTTCCTGTGGTTCGAGGGTCAGGGGAAGGCGCGCGATCGCGAAGAGACGCGATCACTTGAGGACAGCCTTGAAGGCGAGCTGGCCCTGTCCTCCGGCAGGAACGGCTGCGATGCGCCAGCGAACATGGCGGACATCATTGGGTGTGGCCGCGCGGCTGCCGCCGCTGGCCGTAGGCACGCGCAACTGGGCGAGCGTGCCATAGGTCTTGCCGTCGACCGACAAGTCGGGCGCGGCGGTGCCAGCGCCGACGGTGCGATAGGCGATCGCGCCGGGCACGGGATTGTCGAGGACGATGTTGGACAGCGGCTGCGCGCCGGTGTTGCGATAGGCGAGCACGAAGACGACATGGTCGCCCGGCACGGCGCGGGTCGCGGGCGTCAGAGACGTGCTGACAGCGCCCGCCTTGTCGAGGGCGCGCTGTTCTACGAAGATTTTCGAGGCGACCTGCAACGGTCCCTGAGAAGCGATTGCGGGCGTGACGACGGCCGCGGCGGCAAGAAGAGCGATGAGTGTACGGGCCATGGTTTCCAGTCCTTGTTGAGGCGCTGGCTCCCTTGGATGATCTTGCAGCTAACGAAATCTTACCGGCCGGTCCGTAGCGGCGCGGAGTTAGACCATAGTCTAAGGATTGCGTAACATTTGTTGGCGCAGGCAAAGCCCATGGTCAAGCCACGGCGATGCGTTCGAATCGGCTAGCCTGGCCCTGCTCAACGATGATTCAACACGCACATTTCAGATGCATGGGCAGTTGCACATATGTAAATATGGCGCTCGCTGGTCGCTCCATGCCCCGACAACTCGCCTATTACTGGCGTATTTACAAATCAATAGATGCTAAAGGCTTCTTTACTCTCTCGTTGTAAAAAGGGCCGCAGATATTCCAAGGCTGGCTCGTTGCACTCCATACACATATTCAATCCGGGCAGACTATCGGAGAGGCTGTCCTTCCCGGCCAAGATATTGGCGAGCTTTACGCTGTCGGCATTGCTGCTGATCGGGTCGCTGCTGCTTTTCGGGGCTGATCGGGCGAAGGAACAGGATCGCGCGGAAATCACCTATACGACAAACGCCATCCACGCCGCGATCGACACAAAGGCGAAGAATTTCCGCAGCTGGCTGAAAGGCTATGCCCTGTGGGATGAATTATACGCCCATATGGTGAAATCGACCGACCTCAGCTGGACCAACGACAATGTCGGGCCGGGCGTCTGGAAATCCTTCACCATGCCGATGAAGGGCATTTATATCAGCGATGCCGCCGATCGACCGCTCTACCGCTATTGGGCCGACGGCAAGGCGCCGGACCTTACGACATTTACCGGCGTAAAGCTGCCGCTGCTTCGCCAGGCGGCGGACAAGACCGATACGCCGATCGTCAAGATCATCCTGTTCGACGGCCAGCCCTATTTTCTGGGCTTGTCGCGGATTCGTCCGACCAACGGCATGGTGCGCGATGCACAAGATCCCAAGCGTTATATGATTTGGGTGCAGCCCATTGCCGGGCGGGTGCTGGACGAGATCGGGCAATCCATGGCGATTTCAGGCCTGCGGTGGGAAACCGGCATTGATCGGTCCGACACGCCCTGGATTCGTGTGTTCGCCGATCGCACCGTCGATGCGGGCATCACTTGGAATCCGCGCCGTCCCGGCAGCATGATGCTGAAAAATGGATGGCTTCCGGCGCTCAGTCTGATCATCGTCACCTGCCTGGTTGGCCTTGGACAATATTTGTTGGCGCGTCGGCTCAACCAGTTGCTGCTGGATAAGCAGGCCGAAGCGGAGACACAGGCCGCGCAAAGTCGCCACGCGTCCCTATTGTCGCAACAGGCCGAGCAGGCGGCGCAGGCGCTGATGGCGCGGCTACTGGAGCAGGAGCAGGCGGTGGCGCGGCTGTCGCAAGAGCGTGACCGCGATCGCGCGCGACGCAAGCAGGAGGTGCGGGACAAGTCGCTGGCGATGCTGTCGATGTTCGAAGAGGATTTCGATACCGTCCTCCGCCCGATGCTGGAAATAGCGATGCTGCTCAACAGCCAGTCCGGCGAGTTGGAGCGGGACGCCGAAGCGGGGCGGGAGGCGACGGCGATCGTGGCGAGTTCCGCCCAGCATTCCACGGCATCGATCGACATCGTGGTCGATGGCAATCAGGCGCTCAATCAGGCGACCACCAGCCTGGACGGCAATGTCAGCGCGGCGGTCGCCTCCACCCGCCGGGCGGAACAGACGATCGATGATCTGGTCGCCCGGCTGGCGGACCTCAGCGCCAACACGCTGGCGGTGGAAGGAGTCGTATCGTCCGTGGCGGCCATCGCGGCGCGCACCAACACGCTGGCATTGAATGCCCGGATCGAAGCGGCGCGGGCCGGGGAAAGCGGACGCGGCTTTGCCATCGTCGCCGACGAAGTGCGGCAGATGGCGGAACTGACCAGCCAGTCCACCGCATCGATCACGGCGGTTTTGCGCATGATGCAGGATACCGCCCAGACCGCTACATCGGGTGTCCATGCCATGCGCGACATGGTGGGAGAGATCGCCGTCGTGACCGGATCGTCGCGCGCCGCACTGGACCATCAGTCAGTCGTCGCGGGGGAAATCCATGACGCTATCATCAGCACAAAGGCGCGCATGACAGCCACCGATGCGGCGATCCGCCAACTGGAATGGGTGATCGGCTCATCGGAGCGCACGGCGAAGGCCGTGACCAGCGCGGCGGGCGAATTGCGCGAACGGTCCCGCGAACTGCAGGCCAGGGCCGGGCAGTTCGCCGAAGCGCTGCGGCAGGAAAGCCAAGCCTGATCCACCATTAGGCGCGCTGAAAGGTGGATGACAGCTTCCTCTCTTAGGTCGGCGGCGACTGCGCACTAGCCGCGCGTTTGGCTTTCCGACCGACAAGACCGTGCCTGGGCACGGCGAGAGGATTTATGACCGACATCTGGACCCACATCGTTGCCGATTTTTCCAATCTCGGCTCCCCGTCAGCGCTGGCTGCTTTCGGCCAGGTCGTGCTGATCGACATCATGCTGGCGGCGGACAATGCGATCGTCGTCGGCGCGCTGGCCGCAGGGCTGCCGCCCGCGTCGCGGCGCAAGGTGATCGCAATCGGCGTGATCGCCGCGCTGGTACTGCGCATCGCCTTCGCCCTGTTGGTGACGCAGTTGATGCAACTGGTCGGGCTGGTGTTCGCCGGTGGCCTGCTGCTGGTCTGGGTCGCGTGGAAGATGTGGCGCGAACTGCGATCGGGCGGCGACGCGGAAGATGGCGAGGATATTGCTGGCAAGGCCGCGCCGCGCAGCTTTGCGCAGGCGGCCTGGGCCGTGGCGATCGCTGACGTCAGCATGAGCCTGGACAATGTGCTGGCAGTCGCGGGTGCCGCACGCGAGCATCCGGGCATCCTCGTCATCGGCCTGATACTGTCGGTTGCCTTGATGGGCGTGGCGGCGAACCTGCTGGCCCGCGTGATCGAACGCTATCGCGCCATCGCCTATTTCGGGCTGGTCGTAATCCTCTATGTCGCGGGCAAGATGATCTACGAAGGGGCGGTCGATCCGGCGACGGGCCTCGTCACGCTTTTCTAGCGTCCATCCATGCGAACCCGAGCGGTGCGCCGATCAGGACCAGCACCACCCGGGTCAGATGGTGGATGATGACTACGCCCGGCTCCAGCGCCAGACTGAGCGCCACCATGCTCATTTCGACCAGACCGCCGGGCGAATAGGCCAAGGTCAGCAAGATGGGATCAAGGCCCGTCAGCGCGCCGATGCTCGTCGCCCAGGCGAAGGTGACCGCCAGCAGGATCGCGGTCGATCCCGCCGCCAGCACCACGGTCCGCAGCAGCGTCCCCAATGTCAGCCCGACGAAGCGGCATCCGATCGTCGCGCCTAGCCCCACTTGCGCAGCGGCGAGCGCCCAGCCGGGAATGCGGAAATCCGCTATCCCGCTCATATGCACGGCCGCGCTGACCGCCAGCGGCCCGACCAGATGCCAGGCGGGCAGGCGCAGCAATCGACCGACGCAAAGGCCCACCACGACGCAGCCGCTCGCCCAGAGCAACAGCGACCAATTGGCGACGTTGCCGGTGACTGTAGCGGCAGGCGCGATCGCGACCGGTGCATGGTCCAGTCGGATCAGAAACGGCAGGATGAACACGACCAGGAAGATGCGCGCGCCATGGATCAGGCCGATCATGCGCTCGTCCGCGCCGCGTTCCGCGCCCATCACCACCATTTCGGCGATGCCGCCGGGCATCCCGGCAAAATAGGCTGTCGCGGGATCGAATTTCGCGACCTTGCGGAAATAGGTGACGCACAGCAGCGCCGCGCTGGCGAGAAAGAAGGGTAAGGCCGCGAGCGGGATTAGCCAGTCGCGGGCCTGCGCAAAGATATGCGGACCGAAACTGCTGCCCAGCACTACGCCGATGACCGCTGCCATCGGTCTGCGCGTAGCGGATGATGCCTGGATCGGCAGGCCAACGACGCTGGCGATGGCGCAGGCCGCCATTGATCCCAGTACCCACGGCAGGGGTGCGCCGATCCAGTGGAACAGCGCGCCGCCCCCCGCCCCGACGGCCAGCGCCGCCAGGAAACGAAGGGCTACCCCCGGGGCACCAGCCCATGATCCAATCGGGACAGGACGGACCATGGACTAATTCCTCATTCTTGTGCGTCGTCCGATGGCGTCAGGCGACGAACGGGAAGGCCAGCGCGATCATGCCGACCAGTGTCATGACGATGCAGACGGCGGCGGCGGGCAGCAGCGTGAAGCGCTGATGATCGGCCAGGTCGATACCCGCCAGGCTGACGAGCAGATAGGTGGACGGCACCAGTGGGCTGAGCAGATGGACCGGCTGGCCCATCAGCGACGCGCGCGCGATCGCCATCGGCTCTACGCCATAATGCGCGCCCGCTTCGGCCAGGATCGGCAGCATCCCGAAATAGAAAGCGTCGTTGGAGATGAAGAAGGTGAAGGGCATGGAGAGGAGCGCCGTGATCGGCGCCATATAGGGGCCAAGCGCAGGCGGGATGAAGCCCACCACTTCCTTGCTCATCGCTTCCACCATGCCGGTGCCGCCAAGGATGCCGGTGAAGATGCCCGCCGCGAAGATCAGCGATACCACTGACAGGACGTTACCGGCATGAGCGGCGATCCGCTCCTTCTGCTGCGCGACGCCGGGATAGTTGACGATCATGGCGATGGCGAAGGCGATCATCATCAGTACCGAGAGCGGCAGGATGCCCCATACCAGCAGGCCAAGCAGCGCCACGACCAGCAGGCCGTTGAACCAGCGCAGATGCGGGCGGCGCGCTTCGGGATATTGCGACACGCCAAGGTCAGCGATGTCGACCGGCTCGCGCTGCGGCATATGCACATGGCCCAGCCGACGCCGCTCCTTGATCCCGAACCAGAAGGCGAGGCCGAGCAGGAAGGCGAGGCCCGCAATCATGCCGGGGATGAGCGGCAGAAACAGGGTGGCGGGGTCGAGCTTCAGCGCGCTCGCGGCGCGGGCGGTCGGCCCGCCCCATGGCGTCAGGTTCATGATCCCGCTCGTCACCATCAACAGGCAGACGAGGTAGATGCGTTTCATGTCGAACCGTTTGTAGAGCGGCAGCAGCGCGGCGATGGTGATGATGTAGGTGGTTGAGCCATCACCATCCAGGCTGACGACTGCGCACAGCACCACCGATCCCAGCAGGATCAGCAACGGATCGCCATGGACCAGCCGCACCAGCCGCCCGACCAGCGGGTCGAACAGGCCGGTGTCGGTCATGGTCGAGAAAAAGAGGATGGCGAACAGCAGCATCACGCCGGTGGGGGCGAGATTCTTGATACCTTCGATCATCATGTCGCCAAGACCGGCGGCCTGCCCCGCGATCACGCCGAACAGGGATGGGATGATGATCAGCGCGACCAGCGGCGTCATCCGCTTGGTCATGATCAGCGTCATGAAGGTGGCGACCATCAGGAAGCCGAGCAGGGCAAGGTTCATCGCTGCGTCCTTGGATAAACGGTAAAGGGGGGCATCAGAAGGTCACGCCGACACGGGCGCTGACGGTCTGGCCGTCGTCGCTGCCAGTGAAGGCGCCGGCGCGATTGTCGGTGCGCCAGTGGATGCCGTTCAGTTGAAGCCGGGTGAAGCTGTTGAGATACCAGTTGACGCCGACCGTCGCGGCCCAGCCGTCGCCGCCCAGCAACAGGTCGGTATAGTCCAGATTTTCATAGCGCGCGGTCAGTTCGATCGCGCCCGGCCCGCCGTCGAACGTGGGTTTCAGCACATTGGGCTGGCCAAAGCTGCCAAGGCGCGGGTTATAGGGCGGCAGTTCGCCGGTCAGGAAGAAGCCGGTCGATACGCTCCACGCCTTGCTTTCAAAATCCGGGCGATCCCCGGTCAGGCGCGCGACCCGGCGGCCTGCTTCGCCCATCACCCACAGGCTGCCGCTATAGCCGCCGAGTTCGACACCATAGCCGGTCGTAGAGCGACCGCCGAGCAGTTCGCCGGTCGACACCCGCACCGCCCCGTTGAAGCGCCCGCCGATCACCGTGCTGCGCGTCAGCGTCGTCGCCGCGGCGGACAGCGCCTCGTCAAAGCCCCAGGCGCCGACATGCAGCAGCGACCGGTCCGTCTTGATCGGGTTCCAGTGCGCGCGCGCCGACATGGTGCGGCTGTCATTGGTCGCCTGCTGCCCGTCGATCCGGTCGCCGGTCACGCTGACCGATGCGTGCCAGTTGGGACCAAACAGGCGGCCCATTATGCCGATGCCGTAGAAGCCACGCTGCGGAATGATCGCGGTGGAAACCGTGCTGCGTTCCAGGAACGGCGTGGAATCTGACCCGGTGCTGCCTTCGAAGGCGCGGTCGTTGAACAGATGGCCGACGCGGATGTCATAATCGACCTTGCCGCTCAGCCGGTTGCGCCAGCCCAGGAAGGCAGTGACGATATCGACTTCATTTTCCGAAAAGTCGCTTTCGAACTGGTAGAAGAAGTGCGGACCCACGCCGCCTTCCAGACCCAGGCGCAGCGCGCGCATACCCGTCGTCGTGGTATTGCGTCCGGCATAGTCCGACCCGAAGGTGGAACTCACATCGACCAGGATGCGGCCGCGCGGTTTGTAGGTGAAGACGCCGTCGGCGGAGCGGAAGACGGGCAAGCCCGCGCCCCATTCGGTCTTGACGCCGACTTCCTTGGCGATGGCGCGCGCCTGCGCCACGTCGATATCCGCAGGGCCGGGGGGCACGATCTGTGGCGCGAAGGGCGTGACCACCAGCGGCGCGGCGGCCTGCTGCTGCGCCATCTGCGGCGCGGGCTGCTGGACCGGCGAAACGGCTTGCGCGGCGCTTTGGCCCTCCAGCCTGTCGAGGCGGGTTTTCAGCGCCGCGATTTCTGCGGCTTGCGACTGGACCAGGGCGGCCTGCGCCTTGACCAGAGCAGCCAGTTCCTCGGCGCTGGGCGTTTGCGCCAGCGCAGGGGTGGCGGCGATCAGCGCCAATGCGGCGCATCCGCCGCGCAAAAAGGGAGGGATCATTTCTGTTGTGCTCCAGAGGCGAGGACCGCATGCCATTCGCGCAGGAAGCGCTGCTGTTTCAGGCGATCGAGATTGGCGAGTAGCTGCGGGCCGACGCGGATCGGGCGGGCCTGAGCCGCGGGCAAGCGGCGGCCGCGAATATCGGTACGGACCGGCCAGAGGCTGTGCTGGGCGAGCAAAGTCTGGCCCTGGCGCGACAGCAGAAAATCGAGGAACAGCTTGGCGGCGGCGGGATGCCGCGCTTCCCGCGCGATAAATGCGATGCGCGACATCACGATCGTATAATCCTGCGGAAAGATCACGCCGATGCGCGCGTCCCGGCGCGCCCGCTCCAGCGCGTAGGAACCGATGACATTATAGGCGATCGACAGCTTGCCATCGGCCACGCCGCGCAGCATCGGTTCAGTAGTCAGCGACAGTTGCGGCCGGGTCGCTGCCATGGCTTCGACCAGCGAGCGGGTGTCGCGCGTGATCGCATAATCCTGCGTCAGATAGAGATAGCCGGTATTGGAACGCGCCGGATCGAAAGTCGCGACCCGGCCCGTCAGCGCCTTGCGATCCTTGCGTAACATCGCTTCCAACGCGGCATGGCTGCTTGGCGGATTGGCGATCGCCTTCTTGTTATAAACATAGGCGATCGGTTCTGCGGTGACGCCGAAACCCATATTCTTCCACACTGCCGATGGCGGCAGAGCGGGTTTTTCAGGGCTGGCATAGGCCTGCGCGAAGCCATCGTTGATCAACTTGACCTGCTGGTCCATCGCCGACGACCAGACAAGATCGGCCGACGGCTTGCGCGCGCGCGTTTCCGCCACAAACCTGCCATAGATGGCGTTGGACCCCAGGTCGGCGTAGCGGACGGTGACGCCGGGATAGCGTTTCTGAAAGGCGATGATGACGGGCGTCATTTCCGCCGTATCTGCATTGGCATAGACGACGACCTGCCGTTCGGCCTGCGCGTCAGCGATCAGCGTGTCGTAGGAGCGCGGATAGCCGCTTGGCCGTTCCGCCACAGCGGTCGCGGCAGGCGCGGTCAGGCTTGCCAAGCCTGCCATCATCAGAATAACCCGTCGCATCACGCTTCCTCTCTCGTTTTTTCCGTTTCTGTCGTCGGATAAATCTAGGGGTCAGTTACGAAGCCAAGCTGTCATCAACCTTTCAGCATCAGGTGCCCTATTCGGATTTTGATGATCGAGGACGACGCCGCCCTGGCGCGCAGCATTTCCGCCCTGCTTCGCGCAGGGGGCCATGCCGTGGACCATGTCGCGACCGGGGAAGACGCCCTGGCGGTCGTCGGCAGCGAACCCTATGCGCTCGTCATCCTGGACGTAGGCTTGCCCGACATGGACGGCTTTGCCGTGCTGGCCGACCTGCGGCGGCGGGGCGAAAAGGTGCCGGTGCTGATGCTGACCGCGCGCGATGCGCTGGATGATCGGGTGCGCGGGCTGGATCTGGGCGCGGACGATTATCTGCGCAAACCCTTCGACCCGGAGGAACTGGAGGCGCGGGTGCGTGCGCTCGGGCGGCGGCGCGGCGGCGATCCGACGCCCGAACTCATGGTGGGCACGCTGACCATCAATCGCTCCACCGGCGCGGCCGATGTGGCGGGGCGGCCGCTAGACCTGCGGCGGCGCGAACTGGCGGTGCTGGAGGCGCTGGCGACCCGGGCGGGGCAGGTGGTGCCGCGCGAATTGCTGATCGGGGAAGTCTTCGGCTTCGACGAACCGGTCGGCGGCAACGCGATCGAGGTGCATGTGACGCGGCTGCGCGGCAAGCTGGCGCCCGATGGCCCTGGCATCCGCACGGTGCGGGGTGTGGGCTATATGCTCGATGCCGGTTAGGGCGGGGCCGGTCAGGACGCCGGGCAAGGCGCGCGCCATCGCGCTGCGCACCCGGCTGCTCGCCGCGATGCTGGGGCCGTTGCTGGGCGCTGCGGCGATCATCGGCGTGGGCGGCGCGACGCTGATTTCGGACGTCGTGCGCCGGACCAACGACCGGGTGCTGGGCGGCGCCTTGGGCGCGATCGCTGAAACGGTGCAGGTGGAGCGCGGCGAGGTGACGCTGGACCTGCCGCCCGCCGCCTTTGGCATGTTGGAGAATAGCGAGCGCGACAATGTCTATTATCGCATCGCGGTAGGGCGCGACTTGCTCACCGGCTATGCCGATCTGCCCGCGCCCGATCCCAAAACCATGTCGGTGGATCAGCCCCGCTTTCGCTTTTCGCGCTATCGCGACCAGGACATCCGCATTGCGGAGGTAAAGCGGATGCTGCCCCGGATCGCCCAACCGGTGATCATCCAGGTTGCCGAAACGCTCGACAATCGCAAGACGCTCGCCGGGCAACTGATCCTGGCGCTGCTTTTGGGGGAAGTGGCGCTGGTCGGCGTCGCGGTGCTGTTGCTGCGCCCCGCGCTGGGATGGAGCCTGCGCCCGCTCGCGCGTCTGCGCCGGTCCGTGGAAGCGCGGGATTCCAGCACAAGGCCGGACTTCTCGCCGCTCGATGCCGGGCCGCTGCCCAATGAACTGCGACCGCTCGCCACCGCGTTCGACCATCTGCTGGCGCAACTCGACAAGGCGACCGGCGGGGTGCGCCGCTTCACCGCCGACGCCTCGCACCAAATGCGCACGCCTTTGTCGGTGCTCAAAGTGCAGGTCGAGTTGGCGCGGCGGGGATCGTCCGCTGCGCTGGACGAGATTGCCGACGCAGTGTTGCGGCTGGAACGCTTAGTGACGCAACTTCTGGCATTGGCCCGCGCGGAGGAAGGTGGCGTCTCCCCACCACTGGAAGCGGTGGACCTCAAGGAAGTGAGCGCCGCCGTCATCGGTCGCCTGATCAACCAGGCGATCCAGGCAGGGGTGGAGCTGGACCTCGACGCCGACGATCGAAAAACCTATCTGGTACAAGCGCACCGGACGTTGGTGTTCGAAATCATCGCCAACCTGATCGACAATGGCATTCGCTACAATCGGCGCGGCGGCTCGGTCACGGTCATATTGGCGCATGACGCCGGGCAGGTGGTGCTGACGGTCAGTGATGATGGGCCGGGTATCGCTCCTGAATATCATGACCGGATATTCGAGCGCTTCTTCCGCGCGACGGGGCCGCAAGGGGCGGAAGGCACCGGTCTGGGGCTTGCGATCGTGCAGTCCGCCGCATCCCGCATGGGCGCACGCGTCGCCATCACGCCGACGCAGACCGGCACCAGCATATCGGTCATCTTCACGACAGGGCGGGCAAGCGGATAGTCTAACCCTGCCTTGTCGCAAACCAGATCGTGTGGTTCGCCTCTTCGCCGCCGACCAATACCGGCACATCGACTTCATCCACGACGAACTGCGCCTGTTCCAATCGGGTGACGAAGGCGTCATCCGGATAGGCCGACCAGATCGCCAATATGCCATTGGGCTTGAGCGCCGCATGGGCGGCGCGCAGCCCCCAATTGCAATACAGCCGTTCGTTGGCGATGTGGATCAGGCCGTCCGGGCCATTGTCGACATCCAGCAGGATGGCGTCATAGCTGCCCTTGGCCCTGTTGATGGCGTCGTGAACATCGCCCATTTCCAGCGATACCCGGCGGTCGCCCAGATAATCGTGGAACAGATGCGATAGCGGCCCCTTGGCCCAGTCGACGATCGTGGGCACCAGTTCCGATACGACGACCGTGGCCGTGGCAGGAAGCGATTTCAGCGCCGCGCCCAGGGTGAACCCCATGCCCAGCCCGCCGATCAGGATACGGCTGTCCGACTTTACCAGACGCTGACAGGTCAGCACGGCAAGCGCCTCTTCGGATTGGCGCACCTGGTTGCCCATCAATTCGGTGTCCTGGAACCGGATCGAATAATCATCGCCCCGACGCAACAGGCGCAACGTCCCGCCATCGGGCAGGTGGGCAGTATCGATCAGCTCGACCGCAGCCGTCTGAACTTCAGCAACTATGGCCAAATTCTGCCCTTTCACTGGCGATATTCGCGTTATTGCGTGGAATATTGCCCGGGCTGCGCCTTGAATGTGTCGCGCGCGAAATTCCGTACCGCCGCTGCCGTCTTGAAGGTTTCTTCCTGCAACTGCGACGTCACCAGCGGATAGCCCTGCGAATTATAACGGGTCTCGCGAACGGTGAGCCGGAAATTCCCTTCTTCGTCTTTGGTGATCAAAAAGGGGCGGACTATTTCTCGGCTCATGGATGCTCCTGCTATTATGGGGGAGGCCCGCCGCACGGATGTGGGCGGGCCATTGATGGTCAGCCCAGCATCGCCGCGACGATCTGCTTCAACTCGCTGCTCGACAGCGTGGCTGCGGCAGGGGTGATGGGCCGCGCGGGCATCCGGTCGAAAGGCAGGCGAAAGGTCACCCGATGGCTGCTGTGGGAAATGCTATTCATGGTAAAGTCCTTGCGGCGTCTGCCGCATTCAATTTTCAAGAGTGACATGCGCACGATGCCGGAAAACCGGGCGGTCGTGGAACGAATGTCCAGTCCGCCGCTGATCAGTAGAAGCGCGCGGCATGTCATATAAAGGTCAGGCCCGGTTCTTGCGGGCGAGATAGCGTGCGTCGCGCGCGGCCTTGCGTTCGGCTTCGGTCAGCACGGGCTTTTGCCGGGCGGCGCTTGCAGCGGCCGCTTCCAGCGCTGCGGCGCGCTTGGCCGCCCTCTGTGCCTTGGCTTCCGCCAGAGCTTGCTGGCGCTTTTCGCGCGCAGCCGCTTCCTTGGCGAGGCGGCGTTCGGCTCGCTCGGCCGCGCCGGTGTCGTCCACCGGCGGCTTGTCACGCAATTGTTCGAGAACCGTCGTCCGGGCGCGCGCCGCCGCAGCTATGCGCTCCTGAAACTGGGGTTCTTTATATCTTTTCATGCAGAGAAATATCCTATTCGTTTATAGTGGCAGCAGACGGGGCCGGGCAGTTTCAGCCGCCCGGCCCACCTGATCAGGCTGCCTGAAGATTGACCGCAGAGGTCTTGCCGCGCTGATCCTTTTCCAGATCGTAGGTCACGCGCTGATCCTTTTCGAGGGTGCGCAGACCGGCGCGCTCAACGGCCGAGATATGGACGAACGCGTCGTCGCCGCCGGTTTCGGGCGCGATGAAGCCATAGCCCTTGTCGGCATTGAAGAATTTGACGGTTCCGGTGATCATATGAAGTCTCCTTGTCACAAGTCCACGGGCGTACGCGACAATCCGCGTATCCCGGCTTTTAGAAGCAAATATGGGGACAAAGGAGAGCCGAAGCGGCCCGATATCCGTCAAACGCGACGTTCAGCGATGACCTTGTAGCACGGACCGGCCTGATTTCAAAATCGGCGATGCGATCGGCCATTATCGATGGCTGGAAAACCATGGTCAGCGGTCAGGCCTGCCATCCTATTCCGCCGCGACAGCATGCATTATCGCAGGCTCAACCCCTCATTTTTCGTCGGTGCGCAGCTTGACCTTGTTCGGCAATTTCTTGCCCTTGGTGCGACGCGACGGGATTTGTACCGGGTTCTTCTTTTTCCATTCCGCCCAGGTCATCGGGCCTTCCGGCGTATTGATGATCTCATCATCCATGGTCGCAAATCCTCATGCATCGGCCGTTGGTGATTCGCGGATCGCGTGCTTGCTTCCTGAAAGTGCCAACCCATCCCTTTTCAGACATCGACGCCCGCATCTTCCCGCTGCCGCGCCGGACGTACGCCCTTGCGGTCGCGCTGCGCCAATATCTGTTTGAGGGTCGTGGGATGGGGCGCGATCAGGAAGCCGAAGCTGACCGTGCCTTCCTTCGTTTCCACTGCATGGTGCAGACGGTGGGCCTGGACGATGCGCTTCATATAACGCGACCGGGCGACATAGCGGTGCCTGACCCGCTGATGCACGATGACGTCGTGGAAGCCGAGATAGATGGCGCCATAGGCAGCGATCCCTGCGCCCATCGCCGTGGCCCACACGCCCCATCCCCATTGCACCCCGCCCAGCAGGAGCAGGATGGAGGGCAGGGCGAAGATCACGAAATACAGATCATTGGCTTCCCAGAAACCCAGGCGCGGCCGGTGGTGGCTGGCGTGCAGGAACCAGCCGGGACCATGCATCACCCAGCGATGCATGACATAGGCAAAGCCTTCCATCGCGGCGACCGTAGCGAGAAAGACGGACAGGGGAAGGATCGCGGACATGATCCCCATATAGGCGCCGAGACGCGGCCCGGCGACCCTCTATAGTCGTGCAGGACGAATTGTCCTGCTGCGCTGTGCCCCATGTCTTATTCTGTGTCGCGGACTGCGCGGAAGCGAGCCAGGCCCGCGTCCAGATCCGCGATCAGGTCGGCGGGGTCTTCCAGCCCAATATGCAGGCGGATGGCGGGTCCGTCCGCTTCCCACGTCGTCGCGCTGCGATAGCGGGCGGGATCGACCGGGAGGGCAAGGCTTTCGAAACCGCCCCAGCTATAGCCGATGCCGAAATGAGCGAGGCCGTCGATCAGGGCGGCGCGGGCCGCTTCACCGCCGCCCTTCAGGATGAAGCTGAATAGCCCGGTCGAGCCGCTGAAATCCCGTTGCCACAGCGCATGGCCGGGACAATCGGGGAGCGCGGGATGCAGGACGCGGGCGACATCGGGCTGGTCTTTCAACCAGTTGGCGACGGCAACCGCGCTGTCCTGATGCTGTTTCAGCCGGACGCCCAATGTGCGCAGCCCGCGCGAGGCGAGCCAGGCGTCGTCGGGGCTGACCATCTGGCCGAAAAGATAGGCGGTCTGGCGGACCCTGGCGAACCAGTCCGCATTGGCGGTGACGCTGCCCATCATCACGTCGCTATGGCCGACGATATATTTGGTGCAGGCCAGGATCGAGATATCGACGCCATGGGACAGCGCCGGGAAATAGAGCGGCGTCGCCCAGGTGTTATCCAGCAGGGTCACGACCCCGTTCGCCTTCGCCCAGGCGGTGAGCGCAGGCACATCCTGCACTTCGAACGTCAGGCTGCCGGGGCTTTCCAGAAAGAGCGCGCGGATCGGCCTGTCGGCAAGATAGACATCGAGTGAGACAGTAGTGGGATCATAATAAATAGTTTCGATGCCGTAACTATCAAGCAATTGCGTGCAGAAATTACGGGTCGGGTCATAGGCGCTGTCCACCATCAGCAGCCGGTCGCCGGGCTTTAGCACCGCCATCAGCGCGCAGGCGATCGCCGCGACACCCGATGGGTAGAGCATCGTCCCTTCCGCACCCGGCTCCATCTCGGTGAGGGCGTCGGCCAGCGACCAAGCGGTCGGCGTGCCCTTCCGCCCGTAGAACAGGCGTTCATGCGTGCTGCTGCCCGCCGCTTTGCGCAGATGGGCGACATCGTCATAGAGGATGGTGGAGGCGCGCCAGACCGGGGGGCTGACGATGCCGCCAGGCTGGCCGGGCATTTGCGTCCATTCGGGCTTGCGCCCGATTTGGGCGAGCTTTGTCAAAGGCTTGCGGGTATCGTCGCTCACGCCGCACCTGTCGCTTTCGGTGTCGCAGGATCGAAGCCCCATTCCGACCAGCTGCCGTCATACAGGGTCACATCGGTCTTCCCGAGCGATTCCAGCCCGGCCAGGATGATCGCGGCGGTGACGCCGCTGCCGCAAGTGGTGATGATCGGCTGGTCGAAATCCGTCCCCGCGTCCACGAACAGGCGGCGCAGGTCATCGCCCTGCTTCATGCTGTTGTCGGCGTTGAAAAAGGCGGAGGAAGGGATGTTGCGACTGCCCGGAATATGGCCGGACGCCATGCCGGGCCGGGGTTCGGCCTCCGCACCGGTGAAGCGGCCCGCGCCGCGCGCGTCCAGCACCTGCGCGGCCTGGCTGTCCAGATTGGCGAGCAGATCGGCCTTGGTGCGGACCTGGCTGCGGTCGAGCCGGGCGACGGCATTGCCGGGAGCCGGGGTGAAGGCACCGCTTTGTGTCGGCCGCCCTTCCGCCAGCCATTTGGGCAGGCCGCCGTCCAGGATCGCAGCCGATGCGCCCAGGCCATAGACGCGCATCATCCACCAGGCCCGCGCAGCGCTGTGCGTCGGGCTGTTGTCATAGACGATGATGCGGCTGTCGGTGTCGATACCCAATGCTTGCGCCCGCTGGGTCATCAGGTCGTCGGGCGGCGCCATGCCGGGCGTCGGATCGTCGGGATCGTTCAGGCTCGGCAGGTCCAGAAACGCTGCGCCGGGAATATGCGCGGCTTCATATTCGGCGCGGGGATCGCGCGGGGTGCCGGGCAGGAACAGGCTGGCGTCCAGGATGCGCAGGTCGGGCTGGCCCAGTTCCGTCGCGAGCCAGTCGGTGGAAACGAATAGGGTCATGCGCCTTGTCTTTCTCAGCCTGTCTTGCGCCCTTCCTACGGCGCGCGGGCAGGGCTGGGAAGGGGTGTCAGGCGGGCGTCAGTTCGGCGGCGGCGCGGGCGGCGGGACGGCGGAACTGGCGTGGCCCCTGATCCAGGCGCAGCGGCGCCAGCCTGTCGGCCGGGGGGTCCTGCTCCTGCCCGACGATGAAGGCGCGGGCGGTGCGGCCCTGACCCACCGGCTGCCCGTCGGCTTCGCCCTCTTCGGCTCCCCAGCGATAGGCGGCGTCGAAGGCGGCGAGCGGGATCAGCAGGCTGCGCTGGCCCATCGTCACCGGCATGATCTGGTCAGGCGACAGGCGCAGTTCGCCGGTCAACTGCCGTGTCTCACCCGCTGCGATCGTCACGGCGGTGTGCAGCGGCAGTCCGTCCTGCCCGGCGAAGAAGGACTCCAGCAACGCCTGTTGCTGCGCGCCGCCATTGCCCAGCACGCCCCGCACCAATATCTCCTGCGCCGCCCGGTCGCCGCGATTATGCAAGGTCAGACGATAGGCGATCGTCACCCCCATCAGAGAAAAGCGCGCCTGGGCGATGTGCATGTCCATGTCGATCCACGGGCGGTCGGTGTTGGCCGTGGTCGCGGCGACGGGCAGGTGCAGGGCCGCGGCCGGTTCGGGCGCGGCCGGCGGCGGTTCGACCGATGCAGCGGGGACGGCTGGCACGACCGGCACAGGCGGCGTCGCGCGGGTCGGTTCGGCGGGCTGTTCGACAGGCGTTGCGCTGGCTTTGCGACGGCGCATCAGGAAGACGGTTGCAAGAGCAGCGAGTGCAAGAACGCCACCGATGATCCAGGCCCAAGGCGTAGGGCTGGCCTCTTCCGTCGCCGGGGCAGGCGTCGCGGCTGGCTCTGGCGTGGCGTCAGGTGCAGGCGCGGGAAGCGGCTGGGCAGGCGGTTCTGCGGCAGGGGTGCTGCCAGTGTCGGGGGCAGGTTCGGCCGGTGCCGTCTGCGCGGGCGCGGGTGAACGCGGCGTTTGCGTATCCTGACGATCGGCCGGGCGGTCCGCACGCGGCGTTTCGGTGGCAGGCGCGGGGCGCGGGCGGCTGGGCTGCGGCGTGGGCTGCACGGTCGCGGCGGGCGGCGTGACAATGGGCGCGACGACGGGCGGCACGACTACCGGCGGCGCAGTGCGCGGCGTGACCGGATCGCGATAGACGTTGAGTTCCGGCCCCTGCTGGTTGGGATTGGGTGCGGGGGTCGCGCTGGATGGCGGCAGTTGAAAGCCGGGTGTCTGCGCCTCCGTTTGCTGGGCATGGACGGGCGCAGCCAGCAGCAGCGGCGCGGCGATGATCAGCGAACGAATGTTAGACCCCATGACCCTTGCCAAGGCACAAGATCGGCTGAACCGCAAGTGAACAATGCGAAGGCGATGACATCAGTCGTGCAATGGCGTAGATGCGCGGCATGACCGACCTTCCTACCACGCCGCTGCACCTGGGTCAGACCAGTGCGCTTCCCGCCAGTCCGCAAGCTGCCGTCCTGGATTATGTGCCCAATCCGCGCCCCGGCAAACCCTATCTGGTGCGCTTCACCGCGCCGGAATTTACCTCGCTTTGCCCGGTGACGGGACAGCCCGATTTCGCGCATCTGGTGATCGATTATGCGCCCGGCGCGACCATCGTCGAATCGAAGTCGCTGAAGCTGTTCCTGGGCGCCTTCCGCAACCATGCCGCCTTTCACGAAGATTGCACCGTCGGCATAGGCGAGCGGCTGTTTGCCGAGATGGACCCGATCTGGTTGCGCATCGGCGGCTATTGGTATCCGCGCGGCGGCATTCCGATCGACGTCTTCTGGCAATCGGGCGAACCCCCTGCGGGCCTGTGGCTGCCTGCGCAGGATGTGCCGGGCTATCGCGGCCGGGGGTGATGTCCTGCTTTAGCAGATATCCTCCGTCATCCCGGGCTTGACCCGGGATCCCGCTTTTCCTGGTGACAGATTAACGGCAATGGCTGCTAATCCCCTGCCATGCTCGCAAACAGCGGCATCCCGGTTAAGGCCAGGGGGCCGGTAAGAATATCGTGCTGCGCGCCTCAGTTTGACGAACGCGCAACAGGGTTCGACCAACGACATTATGATAGCGCGCCATCGCTTGACCGATGCAGCGAAACGGGTGATCCCGCGTTTATTGCGCGTGAGACATGATTTCATGCGCTCCCAAGACGTGTCGGAGTCTTCATCCTATGCCCCTCAAGACCATTTTGCCGCTGCTGATCGCGGCCGCGCCTATCGCCATTGCCGCCCCCGCCCTGGCCCAGAGCGCGCCCACACCCGGTTCCATGCCCGCTGGCCCCGCCGCCGGGATCACGACGCAGCTGCCGCGTGGCGCTGCGCCCAGCCATTATGCGATCGAAGTGACGCCCGATGCGGCGAACCTGAAGTTCAGCGGCAAGGTGACGATCGACGTCACCGTCAGCGCGGCACTGCCGACGCTGGTGCTGAACGCGGCGGACCTGACCGTCTCGTCGGTCATGCTCACCCCGGCGAAGGGCAAGGCGATCAAGGGCGTGGCCAAGGTCGATGCCGACGCCCAGACCGTCAGCCTGGATTTCGGCAAGCCGATTACGCCTGGCAGCTACAAGGTCGACATCGTCTATGCCGGGATCATCAACCAGCAGGCCAATGGCCTGTTCGCACTCGACTATACCGACAATGCGGGCGCGGCGAAACGCGCGCTCTTCACCCAATTCGAAGCGCCCGATGCACGCCGTTTCGTGCCCAGCTGGGACGAGCCGAGCTATAAGGCGACGTTCGACCTGAGCGCGGTCGTGCCCGCCGATCAGCTGGCCGTCGGCAACATGCCGGTCAAGGCGACCAAGGCCATCGGCAGCGGCAAAAAGCTGGTGACGTTCGGCACGTCCCCGAAAATGTCGTCCTATCTCTTGTTCTTCGGCCTGGGCGAACTGGACCGCGCGACCAAGATGGCGGGCAATACCGAAGTCGGCGTCATCACCGGCAAGGGCAATACCGGCAAGGCGCAGCTGGCGCTGGACGCGTCGGCCAGCATCCTGCCCTATTTCAACGACTATTTCGGCGTTCCCTATCCGCTGCCCAAGCTCGACAATGTCGCGGGGCCGGGCCAGAGCCAGTTTTTCAGCGCGATGGAAAATTGGGGCGCGATCTTCACCTTCGAACGCGCGCTGCTGGTCGATCCGCGCTTTACGTCCGAAGCGACCAAGCGCCGCATCTATGAAACCGTCGCGCATGAAATGGCGCATCAATGGTTCGGCGACCTTGTCACCATGGCCTGGTGGGACGATCTCTGGTTGAACGAAGGCTTCGCCAGCTGGATGGCGACCAAGGTGACCGACAAGCTGCAACCCGACTGGGAAATGCTGCTGACTCGCGTCGATGGCCGCGAGGCGGCGATGAGCCTCGATTCGCTCGCCACCACCCATGCCGTTGTGCAGAAAATCACCACCGTCGATCAGGTGAACCAAGCGTTCGACGCCATCACCTATCAAAAGGGTGAAGCCGTCATCACCATGCTGGAAGGCTATGCCGGTGAGGATGCGTGGAAAGCGGGCATTCAGTCCTATATGAAGGCGCATGCCTATGGGAACACCGTCACTGACGACCTGTGGAAAGCGGTCGAGGGTGCGGGCGCCAAGGGGCTGGTTTCCATCGCGCACGACTTCACCTCGCAGCCGGGCATTCCGCTGGTCACGGTGGACAGTGCCGTGTGCAAGGGCGGATCGACCGTCCTGACGCTGAGCCAGGGCGAATATAGCCGCGACCAGAAGGGCAAGATGCCGCTCAGCTGGAACGTGCCGATCAAAGCCCAGACGCTGGGCGGAGAAGCACAGCGATTGATCCTGACCGGCGGCAAGGGGCAGGTGACGCTGCCAGGCTGCGGCGCCTATGTCATCAACGCCGGACAGACGGGCTATTATCGCTCGCTCTATCCCGCAGCGAACGTGAAGGCGCTGGCGAAGGATTTCACCAAGCTGTCGAGCATCGACCAGACCGGCCTGCTGGCGGATAATTTCCAGCTGGGGCTGGGCGGTTATCAGCCGATCGGACTGGCGTTGGACCTGGTGGACGCCGTGCCCGCCACGGCCACGCCCGCCGTGCTGGCGGAAGTGCCGGACTATCTGGGCAGCGCCTATGATATGCTGGAGAGCGACAAGACGGGCCAGGCGCGGGTCGCGACCTATGCGTCGGCCAAGTTGACGCCGCTGCTGACGTCCATCGGCTATGATGCCAAGGCCGGGGAAGGCCCGCAGGTTCCGGTGCTGCGTTCGGCGCTGGTATCGACGCTGGGCGACATGGGCGACAAGGCCGTGGTGGCGGAGGCCAATCGCCGCTTCGCCGCCCTGGCGACCGATCCCGCCGCGCTCGACGGCCCGTTGCGCAATGTGTGGCTGGGCATCATCGCCAAAAATGCGGATCAGGCGACGTGGGACAAGCTGCGCGGCCTGGCGAAGGGCGCGAAAAGCGACCTGGAAAAAAGCACGCTCTATGCGCTGCTGGGCGGGGCGAAGGATGAGAAGCTGGCGGGCCAGGCGCTCGACCTCGCTTTGACCGATGAGCCGGGCAAGACCACCAGCGCCGCGATCATCGCGCAGGTAGGCGCGGAGCATCCGATGATGGCGGTCGACTATGTGCTGGCGCACCGCGCGCAATATGAAGCGATGATCGACGTGTCGGCGCGCAGCCAGGCCTTGGCTCGGTTGGGTGGTGGCTCTGCCGATCCGGCGATGGCGACCAAGCTGGACGCCTACGCGACCCAATATCTGACACCCGAATCGCGCAAGGTCGTGGATCGCTCGATCGCGGCGATCAAGACGCGGATCGAGACGCGGAGCCGGTTGAAGGCGCCGCTGGCGGCGTGGTTCGCGGGCAACAAGTAGGCGTACTTCCCCCTCCCGCTGGCGGGAGGGGGTCAGGGGGTGGGCAGGCGCAACGTGTAGCGTTGGCCCACCCCGCTGCGACTAACGCGCTTTGCGCGTAAGTCTCGCTACCCCTCCCGCGTGCGGGAGGGGAATTATAATCCCAGCGCCTTGACGATGTCGTCCCAGGCCACCAGCTTGAAATTCTGCGCCGCCGTCGCATTGTGGCCGTCCTGCGCGATGAACAGGCCGCCGGGATAGGCAGGGCCGAAATCGCCCAGCATCAGTTCGATGCCATCGGTTTCCTCCGACCCGCCAATGGTGCCATCGACTACGCGGAAGCGGCCGACATAGCTGTCATCGCGCATCTTATAGACGACATAGGCATTGTCGCCCTGGCTGGAGACGAGGACATAGCCGTCCTTCTCGCCCATCGGCGCGATGGCGACGCCTTCGGCATCCATCACCAGATTCTTGCCGTCAGCCGCCGCGATCTGCACAGGCGTGGTGGAACCGGTCGCGCGCGCGTCGAAGCGCCAAAGGCCGACATCTTCTTCGGCCACATACAGGATGCCGGTGCGGTCATCGACCGCGCAGCCTTCCGATTGGGTGCCCAGCTTCATCGTGCGGACGATCCTGCCGACAGGCGCTCCCGATGTGTCGAGCGCGACCTGGTTGATCGTGCCGTCCTTCAGCACGATGAACGCATACGTCGCTTGCGAATCGCGATACAGACAGACGCCATAGGCTTCGCCCTTGCCCGCATCGACCTTGCCCAAGGCGCTGAGTGTGGCGGTAGCGGGGTCGAGGCGGAAGAGCGCGAGCTTGGCATTCGCCACATCATTGCGGTCGCTGGCGACGACCAGGATACCCGGTGTGCCGCCGATCGCCACGCCATCGCGCAGATCGACATTATTGACCCGGCCCGCGTCCAGGAAATCGCGCGTCTTGCCGTCCAGCCCATAGACGTAAAGACCGGCCTTCTTGTCTGTGCCCACGATCAGGCTTTGCGCCGGGTTCGCCGCATTGCGCCAGATCGCCGGATCGTCCGCCGCGTCGGCATTGGGCGTACCGACCGGCGTGGTTTCGCCGCGCGCGGTGACGTTCACCGCCGGGGTTGCATTGGCGATGCGTTGTTCAATCGGCAGTTCGGCCGGGACGGTCGTGCAACCAGCCAGTAGGAAGGCAGCAGTAAGGCCGGTAGTCAAAGCTAATGTCTTCATCATGTCCCCCATATGTCGCGGACGCATTGGACTTTGGCGATGACAAATATGTGACGAAGAAAGCGACCCAAATTGATGGCGATGTAACAGAATCGTCACTCGCCTTTCATCGTTCTGACCTTTGCGCCCTCTAGGTGGCCCTCGATCGCGAAGAGCGACCTTCACAGGGGGAAATCATGCAGACTGTCTCGATCCGGCGTCCTGCCGGCCTTAAATTCGTTCGCCTTGCGCTGACCTGCGGGATCGCCATTGGCGCGATGGCATCGCTCGATGCGCTGGCCCAGGAACCGATGGCCGAAGCCGAGGGCGACTCGATCGTCGTGACCGGCAGCCGTCCGATCGCAGAATTGGAAGCTGCCGCGCTGGACGTGCAGAAGAACAGTGATTCGCTGGTCGCCGTGGTAGCGTCCGACTCGGTGGGCCGTCTGCCCGACCAGAATATCGCGCAGGCCACCAGCCGCCTGCCGGGCGTCAGCGTAGAGCGCGACCAGGGCCAGGCCCGTTACGTCAACCTGCGCGGCGCGCCCAAGAGCTGGACCACTTTGTCGTTCGACGGCATCAACGTAGTCAGCCCGGAAGGCCGCGATGCGCGGTTCGACTCCATCCCTTCGGCCATCGCAGGCAAGATCATCGTATCTAAGGCGGTCACGCCGGACATGCCCGGCGAAACGGTTGCCGGTAATGTCAACGTGGTGACCCGTTCAGCCTTCGATTACAGCGGCTTCCATTTGGCCGGTAAGGGCGGCATGGGTTTGGCCGAACTGGGCGACGACAAGAAGGAATATGAAGGCGCGCTGGTCGTGTCGAACCGGTTCAACACCGGCATCGGTGAAATCGGCGTGCTGCTGTCGGGCAGCTATTACGAACGCAATATGATCACCGACAATTTCGAAGTCGATTATGAGCGCGTCAATCAGGATCAGCGCCCCGGCAACGCCACGCGTTTCTGGGCGCATGAGGCGGAAAACAAGCTTTACCGCCTGACTCGCAAGAACTGGTCGGTGTCGGGTCGTGTCGACTGGAAGCCGGACGAGGCCAATACCATTTCGCTGCGGTCGGTTTACACCATTTTCAGCGACGACGAGGCGCGCGACAATTACCGGTTCGACCTGGATGACCAGCAGTCGGCGTTGTCCAATGCGTCCGCCGCTTGCCCGACGACGGTTAATACCTCGCCTGCCACCACTGGCTATGCCGATGTATGCATCGGCAACACGCCGGAAAAGGGCACCGTCTATGGCATCGACATCCGCCAGCGTTCGACGCTACGCGCATTCCGCCAGTCGATCTTCACCAACAGCATCGCGGGCGATCATGACATTGCCGATGGTTGGAAGCTGAGCTGGGTCGGCAACTATACCGAATTGAAAGATGATCGTTCGGTCACCGGCGAAGCGACCTGGGACAGTCCGAGCACGCGCACGTTGCGTCCGACCGTCAGCTACGACTTTAGCAATCCCAACCGCTCTACCCCACTGCTGTTCCGTACGCTCCAGACCGGCACGGGTGCTGCAACCCGCTATTCGGCGGGCGCTGCGGTCACCGCGATCGATGATTTCAACAAGCCGCTGTCATCCTTCACCGTGCTGGATGCGGTGGATACCACCAAGGCCTATACCGGCCGGGTCGTGCTGGCACGTGAGTTGGACAATGCGACGCTCAAGGCCGGTCTCCAATATGACCGCCGCAACAAGATCGCGAACGAACAAAACATCGTGCTTAACACCGCCGCCCAGTTCGCAGCGGTTGGCCTGCCTACCGACTATAATCAGTTCTCGACGGATGAGGCTTTCCAGGGCGCTCTGCCCATGGGGTACACCTTCCGCTATTTCGACACGTCCAAGATGCAGGCGGCGTCGGAAAAGGCGCAGGAACTCTATGCCTTTACGCCCGTCACCGGGAACAACTATAATGTGCGCGAAGAAGTGTTCGCCGGTTTCCTGATGGGAACGGTCCGTTACGATTGGGGTTCGGTGGTCGGCGGTGTCCGCGTCGAACATATCAAGAATCACGGCCGTGCCATCGCGACGGTAGGCAGCACGAGCGGTTTGGTGGTTGCGGACGCCAGCCAGACGCTGGCCTTCCCCAGCCTGCACGTGAATTATAATATCGACGATACCAAGAAGTTGCGCTTGTCGTTCAACAGCGGTGCCGCGCGCGCCGACTATGATCAGTTGCGACCCAACGTCGTGGTCAACGACACCAATGAGACGATTTCGGGCGGCAACCCTGCGGTGAAGCCCGAACGCGCCTATGGCGTTGACAGCTATTTCGAATGGTATCTGCGGCCGCAGGGCTATCTGATGATTGGTGCCTTCTACAAAAAGGTCGAAGACGTGCTGTACAACCAGCGGCGCACTTTTGGTTCGACTGCGCTCAACAGCAATGGCGTCGACCGGTCCAACTACTTCTACACCGGCATCACCAATGGCGGCGGCGGTCGCGTGTTCGGTATGGAGGCCGCCGCGCAGTTGCAGTTGGAACCGTGGACGCAGAGCCTGGGCCTGCCCGACTGGATGGGCGGCTTTGGCATTTCAGCCAACCTGACGCTGAACGACAGCAAGGTCGAAAAACCTGCCTTGGGCGCAGTACCAAGCCGCAAGGTGCGCCTGCCCGGCACGTCGGACGTTGTCTATAATGTCGGCGGCTATTATGAGAAATACGGCCTGTCGGTTCGCGTGCAGTTCCAGCGCCGCAGTGCCTGGCTCGACACGATCGCCGACGACCTGACCGATGCCGGCGACACCTATTGGGCTGCTGACGAGGAAATGGACATTTCGGCACGCTATGCGATCACGAAGAATTTCGAAGTCTATTTCGATGTATCGAACGTGTTGAACCAGCCTGGGCGTCGCTATGTCGATCCCGCCAATCTTCTGACTGTGACGGGTACGCCAACATCGGCCAGCAGCGGTCGAACGATCGAATGGGAGCGCTTCGGCCGCCGCTACGCCGGGGGCATCCGCTTCAACTTCTAAGTTAAGCGATAAGCTGGAAAAGGGCTGCGCGATGCGCGGCCCTTTTTCGTTTCAGCGCCCGGTATTGAGATAGGCGGCGACCGCGGTGACGGTGTCGCCGACGATATCGACCGCTTCGGCCAGTTCCTCGGGCGATACGTCGAAATGATAGGTCCAGTAAAGAAGCGCCGCCTCATTATCCAAGGTGACGCGATCCTCTTGGCCGTTCTGGTTCCGGTTGGGCGTTGCCTGACTCATAGTTCGGCAAGAAACGCATAAATGGCAGCGCTTTTCCGCTTCCCTTTAGGACAGGTGGATCGGAGCCAGGGTCACGACAGGGGACTGCTAGCCCAGTTTTTGAGCTTGGCATAAAGCGCGGCGATCACTCCGGCGAAGACCAGCACCGACAAGGGCACTGCCCAGTGATTTTCCGCCACTAGCGCAAGCGGCGCATCGCTGTCCGTGCTGGCGACGATGCCGGCGAAAGCGACACCGAACAGGCTTTCGCCCACGATGAAGCCGGTCGCCATCAACACGCCCATGCGCTCGGCAAATTCAGGATTATCCTGCCGCAGCGCCCAGCGATTATAGATATGGCCGACTAGCGCACCGACGGGGATCAGCAGGGTCAGGGCCATCGGCAGATAGATGCCCATGCCGACCGCAAGCGGGGGCAGGCGCAGCTTGCCGGATTTGCCCAGCAGTTCGTCCGCCAGAATGACGACAGCGCCGATCCCCGCGCCGATGCCGATCAGGCCCCAGTCGAGGTCGCCGCCCAGCACGCCCTTCGCCAAAGCGGAGATCAGCGCCGCCTGCGGCGCGGGCAGGGCGTTCGGCCCGGCGCCGGGCGCGCCGGCAAAACCGAAGGCGCTGTTGAGCAGGTCGAGCACAGGCGGGATCACCAGCGCGCCGAACAACACGCCCAGGATCAGCGCGATCTGCTGCTTCCATGGCGTCGCGCCGACCAGCTGCCCGGTCTTGAGATCCTGGAGATTGTCGTTGGAGATGGTGGCGATACCAAAGACGATCGCGGTGGTGAACAGCGCATAGGCGATCAGCGCCTGCGTCTGTCTGGGGTCATTGCCACCCGATCCATAGATGGCGGCGAGCATCAGCGATGCGCCCAGCACGGCCAGGATACCGACGCCCGAAATCGGGCTGTTCGACGCGCCGATCAAACCTGCCATATAGCCGCAGACCGATGCAATCACGATCCCCGCGACCAGCACATAGGCCAATGTCAGGCCAATGACAGGCACAGGGTTGGCCGCGATCGGTCCGCCCTGCGCAAAGGTCCACAGCAGGAAGCCGATGGGGACGAGGGCCGCCAGGATCGTGCCGCCGACGATGGAAATGGGCAGGTCGCGCTCGGTAATGTCCAGGCTGGCGGCGTTGCCCGACCGGCGCGTGGCATTGGCGACCAGCGCGGATCGGATGCCGCTGACGATAGGCCCAAGGATCTTAAGCAGGGTCCAGATCGCCGCCACGCCGATCGTCCCGGCACCGATAAAGCGTGCTTTGGTGCGGAAGGCGGTGCCGACGATGTCGGACAGTTCTGCGCCCGAAGGCAGCGGAGCGGTAAGATAAGGAACCAGGCCGACCCAGCTGATCAGCAGGCCGATGAACATGGCGACGCCGACCGACAGGCCGACCAGATGACCAACCCCGATCAATGCCATGGAAAAGCTGGTGGACACCGACGTGGCGCCTGCACCGAATTTGAAGAAGGTGGCGGCTTCTTCGGCCAGGATGCGCGTCTTGGCGATGATCGAGAAGCTGGCGGCGGCGATGGCGCTGGCGACGATGGCGGCCAGGCCGCGTTTATTTTCTTCCAGCCCTTCGCGCGACCCCGCGCCTACTTTAAGCACTTCGGCCGCGGCGACGCCTTCGGGATAGGGCAGGTCGGAGCCAGTGACGAGCGCACGGCGCAGCGGCACCGAATACATGACGCCCAATATCCCACCCAACGCGATGGTGAAGGCGGAAAGCCAATAGGGGAAGCCCTGCCACCAGCCGATGATGATCAGGCCCGGCAGCACGAAGATGATCGCCGACAGCGTGCCCGCCGCCGATGCGATCGTCTGGACGATGTTGTTTTCCAGGATCGTGCCGGTCGCAAATAGCCGCAGCACCGCCATGGAGATGACCGCCGCGGGGATCGAGGTGGCAAAGGTGAGGCCGATCTTGAGGCCGAGATAAACGTTCGCGGCGGTAAAGATGAGCGTGATGAGCGCACCCAGGATGACACCGCGCACCGTCAATTCGGCCATCGCACCGCGCGGCGTTGCCTGACCCTTGTCTTGCGTCGTCACCTGTCGTCCCCTTGCCCTTGGCGTCTGTTATCGAACAACTCGTAATAATGTTGCTTCGCTGTGGATCAATCGGAAACTGTTCAGGACGCTTTTTGGGTGGTGGCTGGCAGGGGCGCGACATGGTCCAGCCAGTCGTCTACGATCTTCGTCCAGCGCTGATAGCCGCGCGCATTCATATGCAGCCCGTCTGCTCGGAAAAGAGACGCGTCTGGCAGTCCATCGGGGGCCAGCAACGTAGCGCCGACGTCGAGATAGTCGAACCGTTCGGCCTTGGCGCGGGCGGCGATGGCGCTGTTGACCTGCACCATCTTGGGATGGAGCGTCCAGCGGATCGGGCTGGGCTTGAGCGAGAGAAAGGCGATCGGCGCGCGCGGATAATCGGCGCGCAGCCGCTTGAGCAGGGTCAGCAGATCGCGGGCCACCTTGTCGGGTGTGCCGCCCGCCGCCAAGTCATTGTCGCCGACATAGACGACCACGGCGCGGGGTGGGGCGGGTGGCAGCAGGCGCGGATAATAATGCAGCACGTCGGGCGTCGTCGCGCCGCCGAAGCCCCGGTTGACCGTGCCGATATCGGAAAAGCTAGACGCGATGTCCCACATGCGGATGCTGGAACTGCCGATGAACAGAGCAGCGTCACGTTGCGGCTGACCGGCATTGTTCGCCTTGGCGAAGGCTTCGATCTCGTTGGAGAAGGGGAAGCTCGGGTCGGCCGTAGGCGCTGGGGCAGGTGCGGCGGTCGCCATGGACGGCGCGCAGGCCAGCAGCATCGCCGCGCCGAAGCCGCCCAGTCGCTGGCGCGCGCCCTTAATGGCGGTGAAGCGGGCGAAGATGATATTTGCCGTCCGCATAAGGGCCGAACATGCCGGTGATGGCGGGATGATCGACCGGTTCGTCGCTGTCGTCCGCCTCCAGATTCTGCTGGCTGACATAGGCGACGTAACTGGATTCGCCGTTTTCGGCGAGCAGATGGTAGAAAGGCTGCTGCTTGTCGGGCCGGGCGCCTTGCGGAATTGCGTCATACCATTCCTCGCTATTGGCGAAGACCGGATCGATATCGAACACGACGCCGCGAAAGCCGAACATGCGGTGCTGCACCACGTCGCCGATGTTGAAGCGGGCATGGACGATCGGCGGAGCGGTAATGCCGGTGCCGAAAATCTGAATCGTGTCTCTCATATCTCCAATTTAGGATGCTCTTGCGCCGACACAAGAAAAATACCTGAAAGGCCGCTTGGCAAGGTGGATTTCATTCGCTAATGGCCGCCCCTCGACCGGGACGGCGCAGGCTGGACCTTCTGCGGAGAGGTGGCAGAGTGGTCGAATGCACCGCACTCGAAATGCGGCGTGCCCGAGAGGGTACCGTGGGTTCGAATCCCACCCTCTCCGCCAATTTTTGTCCCAACCTACTTATCTAGCGAACGAAAATGGAAGCGGCTTGGCAGCTTCTCTCCAGATGTCGCACATGCATTGCAGAGATTTGTTGCAAATCTGCGAGCAGAGCCGGCATTTTGCCGCTGTGCGGGCCATCAAACCGGACATAAGCGCAAGCATCGCTAACTTGGCCGTGGAGCGCAACGCAGTTGTCACGCACAGCTTCTAGCAAGAGTCCCGAAACATTACCATGGGGCGATTCGATGAACGCAACGATTGCGATGGACCAACCGGCCATGCGCCCGGATCTGGACAAAGGACTGGGCCTGGCGGGCAAGGTCGGCTTCGGCGCCGCGATCCTCGCCGCCATTCTCTATGTCGCCTATAGCGTCTATGCCGACGCCAGCGCGGTCGGGGTCAGCACGACCGCCTATCTGCCGTTCATCCTGCTGTTCATCGCCCTGCTGATCGCGCTTGGCTTCGAGTTCGTGAACGGATTTCACGATACCGCCAATGCGGTGGCGACGGTGATCTACACCAATGCGATGCCCGCCAATGTCGCGGTGGTCTGGTCGGGATTCTTCAATTTCCTGGGCGTCCTGCTGTCGACCGGCGCGGTCGCCTTCGGCATCGTGTCGCTGCTGCCGGTGGAACTGATCCTGCAGGTCGGCTCCAATGCCGGTTTCGCCATGGTGTTCGCGCTGCTGATCGCGGCGATCATGTGGAACCTGGCGACCTGGTGGCTGGGCATCCCCTCGTCCAGTTCGCATACGCTGATCGGATCGATCATCGGCGTCGGCGTCGCCAATGCGATGATGCATGGCAAGAGCGGCACGTCGGGCGTGGATTGGAGCAAGGCGACCGAGATCGGCCAGGCGTTGCTCATATCGCCGCTGATCGGTTTCGGCGTCGCGGCGCTGCTGTTCCTCGCCATGAAATTGCTGATCCGCTCGCCCGCCCTCTATCAGGAACCCAAGGACGGCGTGCCGCCGCCGCTGTGGATCCGCAGCCTGCTGATCTTCACCTGCACCGGCGTCAGCTTCGCTCATGGCTCCAATGACGGGCAGAAGGGCATGGGCCTCATCATGCTGATCCTGATCGGCACGGTGCCCACCGCCTATGCGCTGAACCGCGCAGTGCCGGAAAAATATGCCGCCGAATTCCACGTCAATTCGGTCGCGGCGGCCGGAGCGCTTGGTGTGCAGCGGACAACCGGCGAAACTCCGGCGCAGGCGCGCCAGCGCGTCACCACCTATATCGCCGACAAGCGCTTCTCGCCCGAAACCCTGCCCGCCCTGTCCGTGCTGGTCAGCGACGTCGATCGCCAGGTCGGCGAATATGGATCGCTGGCGAAAGTGCCTGCCGCGGCGGTCAGCAATATCCGCAACGACATGTATCTCGCCTCCGAAGCGATCAAGCGCTTGGGCAAGGAGAAGGCGTCGGGCCTGTCAGAAGCGAAGATGGATACGCTGACGACCTACAAGAAATCGCTCGACGCAGGCACGCGCTTCATTCCGACCTGGGTGAAGATCGCCGTGGCCTTTGCGCTCGGCCTTGGCACCATGGTCGGGTGGAAGCGGATCGTCGTGACGGTCGGTGAAAAGATTGGCAAGACCCACCTGACCTATGCGCAGGGCGCGTCGGCCGAACTGGTGGCGATGGGCACGATTTTCGGTGCGGATCATCTGGGGCTGCCGGTGTCGACCACTCATGTCCTGTCATCCGGCGTCGCTGGCACGATGGCGGCCAACGGATCGGGTCTGCAGATGAGCACGATCCGCAACATGCTGATGGCCTGGGTGCTGACCCTGCCGGTGTCGATTCTGCTGGCGGGCGGGCTGTACATGCTCTTCTCGCACATCTTCTGATGGGCAGGATAGGCGCATAGCGGTGCCTCTGGATCCGGTCTTCACTGGCCCCGTGCCCCTGTCGGGCATGGGGCCGGGCCTTATCTGGGGTCTGGATTTTTCGTCCAAAGGGGCGTTGCCGGTCCAGGCCTGCGAAAGCCCGTCTGCAGGTTCCTTTCGCTGGCTGCACCTCAACCTCGCCGATCATGGCACGCGCCGCTGGATAGAGGCGCAGGCGGGCCTGCCATTGGCGGTGCGGGAACTATTGCTGTCGTCCGATACGCACCAGCGCGCGTTGGTTGATGGCGACACGGTGGGCTGCGTGTTGCATGATTTCGAGCGGGACTTCGACGTGGCCGATACCGCGCGGGTCGGCGTGCTGCGCCTGGCGCTGACGCCCAGCCTGATGCTGACCACGCGGCTGCATCCGCTAAGGTCGGCCGACATCGCCCGGCAGCGGCTGGAGCGCGGCGCGGTGGCGACTGGCCCGGGCCAGGCGCTGGAATTGCTGGTGGCGGCGATCACCGAAAATATCGCCGACATCAGCCGAACCTTGAGCATCGACGTCCAGCGCGCCGAGGATCAATTTCTGGATGGCCACTATCCGTCCACGGCGCGCGACCTGATCGGCATCAGGCGCAGGCTGGCGCAACTGCATCGGCTGCTGGCCGGGATGCGCGGCGTGTTCCAGCGGCTGGAAGAGGATGAGGATCTGGCCGACGCGCTTTTGCCCACGGTGGAAAAGCTGGTGCAGCGGCTGCAATCGCTCGACGCCGATATCTTGGGCGTGCAGGGCCAGTTGCGCCTGCTGCGCGAGGAACTGGATATCCAGGAGGCGCAACGCACCAACCAGAATCTTTATATCCTATCGATCATCACCGCGCTGATGCTGCCCGCGACGCTCGTCACCGGCATATTCGGGATGAACACCGGCGGACTGCCTTTTGCGATCGGACCCTGGGGCACGCTGCACGCCACGATCCTGGCGGCAGGCGCGGCAGCGGCGACCTATGCGCTGCTGCGCTGGATGGGCTTCATGCGCCGCTAGAGCGATGTCTAATCAGATGAAATCATCTGATGACCGGAGCCGAAGGCCAGCGTAGCTAAACCGCTCTAGGTGGGTTCAGAATCGATCGGGCACATGCATCGACGCTGGCACCGGATGGCGGATATAATCGTCGTGCCGTTCGCGGTCGGGCAGGGTCACGGTCGGCTTGGGCACGTCCTCATAAGGGATCTGCTCCAGCAAATGGGCAATGCAATTCAGCCGCGCTCGCTTCTTGTCCACCGCCTCGACCACCCACCAGGGTGCTTCGGCTATGTGGGTGCGTTCCAGCATCGCTTCCTTGGCGCGGGTATAATCCTCCCACCGGCGGCGTGATTCCACGTCCATCGGCGACAGCTTCCACTGTTTGAGCGGATCGTGGATGCGCATGTTGAAGCGGAACTGCTGTTCCTCGTCGGTGATCGAGAACCAATATTTCAGCAGGATGATGCCCGACCGCACCAGCATCCGCTCGAACTCCGGCACGGAACGGAAAAATTCCTCCACATCCTGCTCGCTGCAAAAGCCCATGACCCGCTCGACCCCGGCGCGATTATACCAGCTGCGGTCGAACAGCACCATTTCGCCCGCGGCGGGCAGATGCGCGGCATAGCGCTGGAAATACCATTGGCTACGCTCCCGCTCATTGGGGGCGGGCAGGGCGGCCACGCGGCAGACGCGGGGGTTGAGCCGCTGGGTGATCCGCTTGATCGCCCCGCCCTTGCCCGCCGAATCACGCCCTTCGAAGATCACCACGACCTTCAGCCCCTTATGCTGGACCCAGTCCTGGAGCCTGACCAGTTCATGCTGAAGGCGGAACAGCTCGCGAAAATAGGTGCGCCGTTCCAGTTGTTCGCGCGCGGGATGGTCCGACAGGTCGGCCAGCATGTCCTCCAGCCGGCTTTCATCGATCTCCATCTCCAATTCTTCATCGAAGCTGTCGGCGATCTCCTGCTTGATGCGGTCCATGTCGAATTGGGGATTCTGGCCGAAGGGGGAATGCATGGATGGGCGCCTTGCTGACACGGGATGCCATGCTCATGCCATCGCCCGGTGACATTATGGCGACGCTGGACAGCCCATCGCGCGCTGTCGCGCTTGGCAAAAGCGCGTCAGTTGTTGAGCCGAAGCGCGGCCAGGACGTGATCCGAACCCTTGTCCCCCACCATGATCGCCGTCGCATTGGTATTACCGGCGGTCAGCGACGGGAAAATGGAGGCGTCGGCGACCCACAGACCGTCCAATCCGATCACTTTCAACTCTGGATCGACGACCGCCATCGGGTCGTCGGCCTGGCCAATTTTGGCTGTCCCGACCGGATGATACATAGGGATCGATGCCATCCTGACATAGTCGCGCAGTTGTGGGGCCGCAGCTAAGGCCGGTCCGGGTCGTATCTCGCTGGCGATATGGTTCGCAATTGGTGACCGGCGCAATATGTCCCGCGCAATCGCGATCCCTTCTACCATCTGCTCGACATCGTCGTCATTCGGCAATTGCTGGTGGGCGATGACCGGCGGTGCCATGGGATCGGCGGAACGCAGGGTGATGCGGCCACGCCCCGCCGGGCGCATCAGCCCGACCAGGGTGGATACCGACGGCTTTTTGCGCAGCATCAACCGACCTTGCGCGTCGAAATCGAAGGCGAAGGCGGCAAAGGCGATTTGAAGATTGGGAGCGGGCAATGCAGGTCGGCTTTTGACGAAAGCCTGTGCATGGCCGATGGCCGTGGTCAATGCGCCGCGCCGGGATATCGCATAGCGCAGGACGGACAATGCGCCGCGCAGTCCGCGCGCGTCGTCGTTCAGCGTCGCCGCGTCCACTTCATTGACGATATGCGTGCCGACATGGTCCTGCAGATTGCGCCCGACGCCGGGCCGGTCGCAGACAAGCGGTACGCCGACATCGGCCAGATGATCCGCCGGTCCGATGCCGGACAGCATCAAGAGTCGTGGCGTGTTCATGGCGCCGGCGCTGAGCACCACGCCATGTTTGGCGCGCAATGTTTTTTCCACGCCATCGCGAAGATAGAGGACGCCCACGGCCCGACCGTCTTCGATCAGGATACGTAACACCTGCGCATGCAGAATGATGTTGGGACGATTGACGCCCTTCAAGCCGTCGAGATAGCCCCGCGCCGACGAACATCGCATGCCATTGCGTTGCGAAACCTGGACATAATCGACGCCCTCGGCCCATTCGCCGTTCAAGTCCCGTCGCGTAATACCGGCATCCTGTGCGGCCGCCACCCAGGCATCCGTGATCGGATATCGCGCGCGGCCTTCGGACACGGCGATCGGACCGCCGGTTCCACGCCAGCTGTCACTGCCCCGTTGATTATCTTCCATCCGGCGGAAATAGGGCAGTACGGACCGATAATCCCAACCTGTCGCTCCTTGTTCGGCCCAGTGATCATAGTCCCATTGGTGGCCGCGAATGAACATCATGCCGTTCAGTGCGCTGCCGCCGCCCAGCAGCTTGCCTGCGGGCCAGACATCCGCACGCCCGCCCATCGATGGATCGGGTTCGACCTTATAGCACCAATCGAAATCGGGATTTTGGACGATCGCGCTCGTCAATGCGGGAATGCGGGATTTGACATGGCGATCCGATCGACCGGCTTCCAATAGCGTGACCGAAAGCCCGGCGGAAGCGAGCCGACCGGTCATGGCGGCACCGGCCGATCCACCGCCCACGATAATGATATCCGGTTCGCCCACGCACTATTCCTCTCCAATCGCAATCTGATCGTGAGATCCGACGCGCCGCCTTTGGTCGAGGCAATCTCGACTATTTGTGCCAAATACTAACGAATGTTATAATGTGGTCAATGGTGGGTGAGTAGGAAGGCGATATTTTGCCTGACCTGCACCGGCGAGCGCAGGAGAACTATCGTCTTGCGTTCAGATGCGCTGGGTGGCGGCGACGCGGCATTCGATAGCCGCCGTCATAATGTGTGCCCGAGGGCGCTTACCCATAAGCAAGGCTGCCCGAAGCGAAAAGACTTAACCTGCGTCATCATGATTTCGGCGATCGGGAAGCAACGGGCGGCGTACTAGACCGTTGGAACGTCGGACGGCGATTCTACCTCGCCATCCGCCAATGGGTTTGAACATGTTTACCGAGCGCTTCCTGAAAGACAAACGCGGTGTCGCTCTCGATGCCGGGGAACATGCGCGTCTGGAATCGGCGATCCGGGAAGTGCGGACGCTTGCGCCCCGGACGACGCTCGTGCGCGCCGGAGAGCCGCTGCATCAAAGCATCCTGCTGATAGAAGGGATCATGTCCCGCCATATCGACGATCGCGACGGGCTGCGGCAATTGGTGGCCGTGCATGTGCCAGGCGATTTTATCGATCTTCACGGCTATCCGCTCAAGACACTCGATCATGACGTCGGCACGATGACCGCGGCGACCGTCGCCATCATACCGCATACCGCCATGGATGCGATCGTCAGCGAAATGCCGGACATGGCCCGCAAGCTCTGGTTCGCGACATTGATCGACGCGGCGATCCATCGCGCATGGCTGTTCCGGCTCGGGCGGCTCGATGCCGTCGGTCGTGTCGCGCATTTCCTGTGCGAAACCAACGCCCGGCTCGTCTCGGCTGGCTTGAGCGACGGTCGTCGCTTTGCGCTGGGTTTGACGCAGGCGGACATCGCCGAAATCTGCGGCCTCACCAATGTCCATGTGAACCGCGTGCTGCGCACTTTGCGCGAAGAAGGCTTCTGCATCTTCCGATCGTCGCTTGTTGAAATCCTCGAACCGCAACGGCTGGCGGCGCGCGGACAGTTCGATCCTGCCTATCTTTATATCGACGACGGACTTGCCGTGCCGACCTCCTCCATTTGAAAGATATGATGATGACATATGATACGTCCCCGCCACAGGCTCAGACAGTTGCCGGCGTGGCCAATGCGGAAAAGGGGCTGGTCATCCTGGACGGCCCTGACGGCGTAGCGGTCACCATGACGCCGGAGGCGGCCTTGAAGACCGGCGAAAGCCTCATCGCCGCCGCAGCAGCCGCGCGTGATCAGAGGCCGGATGATACGGCATAAACGGCTGGCGAACACGCCCACATAATCGGGCCGACACGGCGATAGATGGGCAGTCGTAAGCCGCAGAACTACCTCCCTCGACTGAGAATGGTTGCGCTACCGTAAGGCGTCGCTATGACAGTCGTCGACGGTTGGAAGGGCGACGTAAGAACGCCCGGGAGCCAGCGACCGACAGGGAGGGGAAAGCCTTTGACTATGCTCAGCGAAGCCTGGCTCGCACTGACTGACGTGCTTAATCCGCATGGTCCGCCCCTCCAGGCCGCCAAAAGCTATACGCCGTCCGATTTCAGCATCCATTTTTTCCTGCAATTGGCGGTCATCATAGCCGCATGCCGGGTCATAGGCTGGATTGGCCGAAAATGGCTGAAGCAGCCGCAGGTCGTCGGCGAAATGGTGGCGGGCGTCCTGCTCGGTCCTTCGCTGCTGGGCCTGTTCTTCCCCGAACTGCAAAATGCGATCTTCCCCAAGGATACGCGCAATATGCTGTATGTCGGCGCGCAGCTGGGCGTGGGGCTATATATGTTCATGGTCGGCCTGACGCTGCGTCTCGATCATTTCCAATCGAAGGCCAGCAGCGCCGCCGCCGTCTCCATGGCAGGGATCGCCGTGCCGTTCCTGCTTGCAGCCCTGATCACGCCGACCCTGATCGACATGCCCGGCCTTTTCACCCCGGGGATCAGTCAGGCGAACGCTACGCTGTTCATGGGCGCGTGCATCGCGTTGACGGCGTTTCCGATGCTGGCCCGCATCATCAACGAAAATGGCTTGGCGAATTCGGCACTGGGAACCTTGACGCTGACGGCTGGTGCGTTTGACGACGCGGCATCCTGGTGTGTCCTCGCGATCGTGCTGGCGACCTTCGGAGCCGGGGCGGGCGTTGCCGTGATCGCGATCGGCGGCGCGATCCTCTATGCCGCGTTCATGCTACTGTTCGGCCGCAGGCTGTTGGCGCCGCTGGGCCAGGCCGTCGAGAAGCGCGGCGCGATGAGCAGGCAGATATTGGCGATTACGATGCTGCTATTCTGCCTGTCCGCCTTCCTGATGGATGCGATCGGCATTCATGCCATCTTCGGCGGTTTCCTGATCGGCGTATGTATGCCGCGCGGGCGGTTCGTGACGGAATTGCAGCAGAAAGTGGAGCCGATCGCCGTCGTTCTGCTGCTGCCGATGTTCTTCACCTATTCGGGTCTCAACACGCGGATGGACATGGTCAATTCGGTCGGTCTGCTGTTGATCGCAGGCGCGATCCTCATCGTGTCGATCCTGGCCAAGTTCGGCGCCTGTTATGCCGCTGCCCGGCTGACGGGCGAAGATAACCGCACGGCCCTTGGTATCGGCGCCCTGATGAACGCGCGCGGACTGATGGAATTGATCATCATCAACATCGGGCTGCAAAAAGGGATTATCGGCCCGACCCTGTTTTCCATGCTGGTGTTGATGGCGATCGTGACCACGGTGATGGCGACCCCGCTGTTCGAAGCGGTCTATGGTCGCAAGGCTCGCCAGAGCGGCGAACTGGCGGCGCGCGACGCGGATATTGCTACCGCCTGATGCGCATGACCTGCGGCTATCGAACGACCAGATAGAAGGCTGCGGGCACCGAGCCGCTATTTTCGATCACGATGTCGTAGCGATCGGTAAAAAGCGGCAGCCAGGCGCAGTCCGCTTGGCTACCGCCGATCGGTTTGGCGCATAGCGTATTGCCGTCCGCGCCCTGGACCCGCATCGACAGCTTGGCCGCGCCATGTGCAGGCGCGACCGATATTTGCGCGCGCTGTCCGGCGAAGAATAATTGCCGTACCGTCATGCTGCCACGCGCACCGAGCGACCCGCGACGATAGGCCGGACCCAGCGCCCGGCCGCGAAAGGCCAGCGCGGATTTGGTCAGCCCGTGATCCTGCGCCTGTTGCGTCCATGATGCGGCTAGGTCGTCCTGCCCTTCGGCAGGTTTGGCGCCCAAGTCTTTGAGCAGCTGCGCGCTATCGAGCAAGGCGGCATTATCGCCCGCATCCTGCGCGATGTCGCCTGCCACTAATGTGCGCAGCACCGGGTCGGCGGGCGGCAGATCGGTCGCCGTCACGGCCGGTCCTGCGACAAGCAGCAACCCCGGCAAAAACAGCCTAATCATCCCGTTCCTCCGGCTGGAGGACGAACCGCGCGCCGGGCGCAGCATCCTCCACATGCAGCGACAAGTCGTGCCGCTCCGCAATCGCCCTGGCGAGCGACAGGCCAAGGCCATGCCCACCGCCACGCGCGCCGTCAAGCCGGACATAGCGTTCGAACACCCGCTCCCGATCGGCGGAGGGGATGCCGGGACCGTCATCCTGCACGACGATGCGCGGGCCATGCGCCATTTCCAGCACCACCGATCCGCCGCACGGCACATATTTGAACGCATTGTCGAGCAGGTTGGACATGAGGCGCGTCATTTCCATGGGGTCGGCCCGGCCACGGACCCCTGGCGCGATCCGCGCATGGAAACCGATGCCCAATTCCTCTGCGCTGGCGCCATAAAGGTCTGCCAGGCTTTCGGCGATATCGCTCAAATCCACTTCGGCAAGGCCGCGCAGGTCGCCGCGCATCGCCTGCGTCCCCGCAATGTCGAGCAGCGAATCGAGCAGGCGCACGACACCGCGGATTTCCGCCCGCGACTGCTCCAGCGTGCGCAGCAGCGCCTCGTCGCTCGTGCTTTCCATCGCCTTGAGGATACGCGTGTCCAGATGCATCAGCGGAGTGCGGATTTCATGCGCGGTCTGGTCCGACACCGTCCGCTGCGCCTCCATCAACCGCTCGACCTGATCGAGCATGCTGTTGGTGTTGGCGGCCAGTTCGGCCAGTTCGTCATGGTCGCCCGCGCCCGGCGTGCGGGCCGCGATCCGCCCGGCGCGCACGGCGGCGAAGGTGGCGTTCACCACCTCCACACGCGCGCGCAGGCGGCGGGCGGCGAAATGGCCCGCGACCAGGCTGAGCAGCGCGATGCCTGCGCCAGCAACGGCAAAGGCCGTGGCGAGCCGGGTCAATAGCGCCTCCCCACGATAGCTGCTGCGCCCCACCAGCAGGCGGGCGCCGGTGCCCAATTGCGTCGCGCGGGCGAACATGCGGTCGCCATCGGGCAGGGTGACGAAACGGGCTTCGGAGACTTCGGACGCGATGATCGGCCAGCGATCGAGATTGCCAGCCAGGCGGCGTCCCATCGGATCGGTCAGCAGATACCAGCTGCGTTCGCCATCCTCTCGGTTCATCGCCAGGCGATCGGCGATCCGCGCCTTCAATTCACCCTCGTCACTGCTCAGGTAGATGTCGGCCAGTCCGGCAAGATCGGTATCGACCTCCCGCGCCAGCATGGCCCGGCCATCGTCGGCCACGATCTTTTCCACCACCAGGAACAGGGCCAGCGTGGAAAGTAAACTGACCAGCAGCGCCGACAGAGTGACCCGCCCGAAGACCGAACGGAACAGGCCGGATCTAGGCACGCCCCGATCCTGTCGCGGCGATCAACCGATAGCCGGTGCCCCATACGGTTTCCAGGACCGGGCCGGTGAACCCGTCCTCCAGCTTGCGGCGCAAGCGCCCGACATTGACGTCAACGACGTTGGTCTGCGGGTCGAAACTCAATTTCCAGACCTGACGCAGCAGCATTTCGCGCGTCACCACTTCGCCTGCGTGGTCCATCAGATAACGGAACAGTTCAAATTCCTTCGGCGACAGCGGCAGGTGCTTGCCCTGGCGAAAGGCGGTGCGCGCCTTCACATGGCATTCCAGATCGCCGAACAGCAGCACCGGCTCATGACTGCGCCTGCTGGCCCGCCGCCACAGGGCGCGGACGCGGGCGACCAGTTCGTCGGGTTCGAACGGCTTGGCGAGGTAATCGTCCACGCCGCCCTCCAGCCCCTCGACCCGATGTTCGCTGCGGCCAAGCGCCGACAGCATCAGCACGGGTGCACCTATGCCCGCCACGCGCAGGCGGGTGACGATGTCGATGCCGGACAGATGCGGCAACATCCGGTCCAGGATAATGACGTCGTGGCTGCCACCGCCCGCCCGGTTGAGGCCGGTGGCGCCGTCGATCGCCTGTTCCACCACCATGCCCGCGCCTGTCAGGATTGCGGCGATATTGGTGCGCGCCGCTTCGTCGTCCTCGACCAGCAATATCGAAATCGCGTCTGCTTGCGCCATCATGGTCCCCCGCTCGCAGATAAGCAGAAAGGCCGCCAGTGACAAAGCCTGTTAAAGCGTGTCGCTGGCGGCCCTGAACGGCGTGTCGGGAAGCGGGCGGTTAGCCGTGCAGACCGGCGCGGAACATGATGACGGAGATGATGATCAGATAGATGCCGAAAATCTTCTTGAGCGGCCCGGCCGGCAGGCTGTGTGCCGCAGCGACGCCCAGCGGTGCGGTCAACATCGACATGGATGCGATCGCGACCGTCGCGGGAATGTTGATATAGCCCAGCGACCCCCAGGGCAGACCGCCTTCCTTGAAACCGATGATCGCAAAGCCGATTGTGGTGGGAATGGCGATCAGCGTGCCGATGCCCGAAGCCGTGGCGATCGCGCGGTGGATGGTGCGGCCGCACAGGGTCATGACCATGATCGCGATCACGCCGCCGCCGATGCCAAGCAGGGAGGAGAAGGTGCCAAGCCCCCCGGCGATGCCCATGCGCACGATGCCCGACGGCATGGTGTCGCTGACCACCTTGCCGCTGACGCTGGGCAACAGGAAGTTGAGCGACATGAGGCCGACGCCGGTGGCGAAGATCATCTTGAGCGTATTGCCGTCGACATGCCCCGCGAGCATCACGCCCGCGCCGCAGCCCAGCACGATCCAGGGCGCCCAGGCGCGCAGCACTTCGAACTCCACCGCGCCGCGCTTGGCGTGGGCCAACAATGAACGGATCGAGGTGACGATGATGGTCGCGGCCGACGTGCCGATCGCGACATGGGCGATCGCCTCATGCGTACCGCCTAACAGCGGCAGCACCACCAGCAGCGCAGGCACGACCACGAAACCGCCGCCAATGCCGAAAATGCCCGCGGCAAAGCCCGCGAGCAGACCGGCGGCGAGCATGGAAACCAGGGGGATGAGCCAGGTCATGACATCGCCGTGCATCACCGCGTGCCTTCCTGTCCGGTGCGGCCAGCGGGCATGTTGCTGCCTTCGCCTTTATGGATCCAGGCGGCGAAAATGGGGAAATCGACCATGACGTTAGACCATGCCTCTCTTCGGCGAAATCAAGCTGCATGGGGGGCATGTCGTCATGTCCCCCTTGTTCCCCTAGACGAACGACGTCCCGGAACCCGCAAGCCTCATCTGCCAAACCGGGTGCATGGGAGAACAAATTCGCCGGACCTGTCCATGCCTGATGGGCGGCGTCGGTCGGCGAAACCCCCGATGGCCGGTCAGGCTATGGCTTCTTCCGCCGCCGTGTAGGGCAGGCCGAGATCGTCCGCGACCGCCTGATAGGTCACCTTGCCGTCCCACACGTTCAGCCCCGCGCGCAGATGGGGATCACGGCGCAGCGCGTCCTTCCATCCCCGTTCGGCGATGTGCAGCGCATGAGGCAGCGTGACATTGTTGAGCGCATAGGTGCTGGTGCGCGCGACTGCGCCGGGCATGTTCGCCACGCAATAATGGACGATGCCATTGACGATATAGGTCGGGTCCGCATGAGTGGTCGCGTGGCTGGTTTCGAAACAACCGCCCTGGTCGATCGCGACATCGACCAGCACCGCGCCCTTCTTCATCGTGCCCAGCATGGCGGCGCTGACCAACTTGGGGGCGGCGGCCCCGGGGATCAGCACCGCGCCGATCACCAGGTCGGCGTCGGCCACGCATTCGGCCACATTGGCGCGGTTGGAAAAGCGCGTCTTGGCCCGCGCCTCGAAATACATGCCCAGTCTCTCCAGCACTTCGGGGCTGCGATCCAATATAGTCACGTCCGCGCCCAGACCCGCCGCCATCTGCGCCGCGTTGAAGCCCACGACGCCGCCGCCGATCACCGCCACCTTGGCGGGCAGCACCCCGGGTACGCCGCCCAGCAACACGCCGCGCCCGCCATGCGCCTTTTCCAGCGCGGTCGCCCCCGCCTGGATCGCCATGCGACCCGCGACCTGGCTCATGGGCTTGAGAAGTGGCAGGCCGCCATGATCGTCGGTCACGGTTTCATAGGCGATGCACGTCGCGCCCGATGCGATCAGGTCGCGGGTCTGATCGGGGTCGGGGGCAAGGTGGAGATAGGTATAGAGGATCTGGCCCGGGCGCAGCATCGCGCGCTCCTGCGGCTGCGGCTCCTTAACCTTCACGATCATCTCAGCGTCGGCGAAGATGGCGGCGGCGGTGGCGACGATGAGCGCCCCTGCCTTTTCATACAGCGCGTCGCTCGCCCCGATCCCGTCGCCCGCGCCGCTCTCTACCAGCACGCGATGGCCGTGCGCGGTCAGTTCATGCACGCTCTCGGGCGTCAGGCCGACGCGATATTCGTGATTCTTGATCTCCTTGACGGTGCCGACGATCATCCTGTCTCTCCTAATCGGGGTGCGCGATCGGGTCGCGCTATGATGCGATCATAGCGCAGGCTGTCGCAGGAAGGTTCCCCTTTGGGTAGTCGAAGGCGTTGCGTCAGGGCGCGGCCCGGACCGGCACCGGTGCATTGCACAGGTCCACGCCGCCGACGGGGCGATCATAGAAATCATCCTTCCGATTGGCGCGCAGGCGCAGATAGTCGGCGAAGCTGGCCGACGCTGTGTCCATCACCTGAAAACGCGGTTGCTCAGCCGTCGGCAGTTCGCTGGCCAGGCGGACCGTCAGGATCGGCACCTGATGCTCGGTTGGCGTGTAGAAACCCAAATCACCCGTTCCGCGCGGCAGGCTGGACAGATGCGCCATGCCGTCGATCACCCGGCCGACCACCGCGATATTGCGGTCGAGCTGCCGCGGCGCCTGGCCGATCACGGCATAGAGTTCCGCGCCCGTCCCGGCATTGGGCGACATGTTGCGCCCCACGCCGACATAGCCATAGCAATGCGGCAGCCAGGCCGACGACCCGTCCATCGCCACCGGCCAGCCGCCGACGAAGCCGATGGAAGGCGCATAGGGATCGGCATAGGGCAGGGGCGTGATCGCCAGCCGCCGGTTCGCCAGCGGCAGCGCATAATCGGCCGGACTGGTCGGCGTCAGGCCGGGCGGCATCGGCTTCTTCTCGGTCGCATCGCCCCATTGCACGACATAATTATCCTGCACCCGGTTGATGCTGGTGCCGTCCCACCAATGCGCTTTCGCCAACGCCACGATATTGGCGACATGGCGCGGCGAAAAGGTCGGCGACAACTGGATGACGATGCGCTGGCCGCCTTCGACCGTCATGACCAGCAACTCGTCGGCGGGAATGGCGCGCCAGGCGGAGGCGGGCGCCTGCGCGACCACAGCCGACGGCGTGGTCGGCGCGTCGGCGGCCAAGGCCGGGGCGGTGAGGAAGGCAGCGAAAAGCGCAAGCGCGAAAAGACGGTTCATGCCCCGATCAAACAGGGGCGGCGCGATAAAGTAAAGCCCAGCGCCATCCCCCCTTGCCACCCCGCGCGCGCCGCGATAGGGAGCCGCCTTCCAGTGCGATTGAAATTGGAACCCGATCAAAGCCGCTTACAGCGACTGCCGGGTTCATGCGGAGCGGTGGCCGAGTGGTCGAAGGCGCTCGCCTGGAAAGTGAGTATACGCCAAAAGCGTATCCAGGGTTCGAATCCCTGCCGCTCCGCCATTTACCCATCCCTCAGTGTTCATAGACAAGCACCGTAAGGCGCGGGCTTCTGCGGTTATTTGGGTTGCAGTCAATCACTCGTGTTCGTTGATATTTGCCTGCAGCCCCGTTAAAACGTGGGAGCAGTACGGGAAAATTCCCGAGTGTGAGATACATGCCGTCGTGTGTAGGGTACAGAGATAGGCAAGCCTGTAGCTTAGGAAGCCCTCACGCAGTTCCCGCATTCTAGTTCAACCCGTCGCATCGATCCGAACAGGCACCGCTTTGCTGGCCGGCGTCTTCGAATGCTGGTCATGATGCCACAAAGCGATCAGCGGATTGAGTTCGGGATAATAGCCCACGATCGTTCCATCGGGCAGGTCATAGGGCACGATTTCCAGCCGGTCGATCCGCCGCACATGGCCATCATCCGCATCGCCCACCAGCGAAACCCGCTGTCCCGCGACCAGCCCGGCCCGGTCTATATCGGCCGGATTGATCAGGATCACGTCCCGCTTGCCCTCGATCCCGCGTAACCGGTCGCTATAGCCATAGATGGTCGTATTGAACTGATCGTTGGACCGCACCGTGACCAACCGATAGCGTCCCTCCGCATCGGCAACATCGGTGGCCGCCAGCATATCCGGCGCGGTGAACTGCGCCTTGCCACTCTTGGTCTTCCAGATGCGTTCGCGCGCGCCATTGCCGCGGTAAAAGCCGCCTGGCTCGAACATCCGCGCATTCATGTCGTGAAATTCTTCATGATAGGTCTCGGCGATCAGATCGCGGACCAGCGCATAGTCGCCCGTCCAATCGTCCCACCGCACCTTGGGATTGGGCGTCAGCGTGGCCTTGGCAATCCCGGCCACGATCGCCAGTTCGGATTTCAGATGTTCGCTCGCGGGCTTTCTATGCCCGATCGACCCGTGAATATGGCTGAAACTATCCTCGATCGTCACCGTCTGCGCGCCGCCGGCCTGCATATCCTCCTCGCTGCGGCCCAGGCATGGAAGTAGATAGGCGGTCTTGCCGTTGAACAGATGGTTGCGATTGAGCTTGGTAGCGATCTGCACCGTCAACCGCATGCGCTCCCACACCGGCTCGATCCGCCCCTGATCGGGGATCGCGCGCAGGAAATTGCCGCCCAGCCCAATGAACGCCTGCACCGTGCCGTCCAGCAGCCCTTCGCATACCTTCACCGTCGTCATGCCATGGTCGCGCGGCGGATCGAAGCCGAACTGCTCGGCCAACTTGTCCAACGGCACCAGTTCGGGCTTTTCGGAAATGCCGACCGTCCGCTGGCCTTGCACATTGCTATGCCCGCGCACCGGGCATATGCCCGCGCCCGACCGCCCGATATGGCCGCGCATCAGCAGCAGATTGAGCAACATCGCGATATTCTCGAAGCCATGCACATGCTGCGTCAGGCCCATGCCATAGACGCCGATGACCCGCTCCGCGTCGACATAGACGCGGCCCGCTTCCTCGATGTCCGTGCGGCTCAAGCCGGATTCCTGCTCGATCCGCGCCCACGACGTTGCGTCGGCCCGCGCGCGAAACGCCTCGAACCCGGTGCAGTGCGCATCTATGAACGCCCGGTCGATGATCGTCCCGCCGCGCGCGTCATCCTGTGCCAGCACATATTTGCACAGCCCCATGATCGCAGCGATGTCGCCCCCGGCGCGCACCTGAAGATATTGGCAACTGATCTGCGTATCCTTGCCCGTCAACATCTCGGTCGGGTTTTGCGGATTGGTAAAGGCGATCAGCCCCTTTTCGCGGATGGGGTTGAAGGTCACGACCTTGCACCCCCGCTTCACCGCCTCCTGCAAGGGGTGCAGGAAGCGCGGGCTGTTGGTCCCGGTATTCTGCCCGAAAAAGAAGATCGCGTCGCACTGCTCGAAATCGTCCAGCGTGCAGGTGCCGACCGGCGATCCGATCAACTGCTTGAGCGTCACCGACGTCGTTTCGTGGCACATGTTGGAACTGTCGGGCAGGTTGTTATGCCCGTAAAGCCGCGCGAACAGCGCATAGAGATAGGACGTCTCCAGACTCGCCCGCCCGGACGCGTAAAAGACCGCCGACTTCGGATCGATCGCCCGCAACTCTGCACCGATGGCGGCAAAGGCCTCGTCCCAGCTACATGGCACATAATGGTCGCTGGCCGCGTCATAGCGCATCGGCTCGGTCAGCCGACCCTCATGCTCCAGATCATGATCGTTCCAGCCGCGCAGTTCGGTGACGCTGTGCTTGGCAAAGAAATCGGGCGTGCAGCGCCGCGTCGTCAATTCCCACAAGGTCGCCTTCGCGCCATTTTCGCAAAATTCGAAAGCATGAGGATGTTTGGGCTTCCCCCAAGCGCAGCTGGTACACATGAACCCGCCGGGCTTGTTCTGCGTCCGCAACGTCTTCAGCGCGCCGGGCGACGCCATCTCGCGCGCCATGGTCTGCACGATGCCACGCACCGATCCCCATCCGCCGGACGATCCGCTATAGTCGATGGGTTCGGCTTCGTCCGCCATGTTCAGTCCTTCATTGTCGCGCGCCTGATAGGGAAGCCCCGCAACGTCCTTGCGGTTCCCACGCCACATGTTTTGACCGAGCGGCAATGTTGTGAAACGCGATGATGGACTGTCAGGTGTGGCGTCGTCCGAGAAACGCCGGACGAGTTCCGCATTCATTCCCAGCGCGTCGCCGCAAGGGCTGCGCCTCGCGCGCGCTCCTATGGCGCCGACCTGTTGCAGCCCTGATCGCCGACACAGCCGGTCATCGGACGGCCTCCTCCGTCATCGCCAGCAGGTCGGCCGCCAGCTTGCGCAGCAATTCGTCCAGCAGCTCGCTTTCCTCCGCCGTCAGCGACTGCATCACGCGCGCATGGAATGCCGTGCGATGCGCCATCAACGGGCCATAGACGCCCTCGCCCGCAGGCGTGATGAACATGATGGGCGCCCGGCGATCGGCCGGATTGTCGCGCCGCCCGACCAGCCCCTGCTTCTCCAGCGAGGTGGCCGCCCGGCTCACCTCCGCCCGATCGACCCACGCTTTCATCGCGATCTGGCGCACGGTCAGCCCTTTGGGCGCCAGCGCCAGACGGCTGAGCACGCGCCATTCGGCGATCGGCAGGTTGGTAATGGCGGACAGTTCGCGGATGGTCAGCCGGTCCATGACCTTGGCGACCAGCGACATGCGAAAGGAAGGAAAATCCAGCCCGTCCAGTTTCCAGCCGTCCAGCCGCTCCTGATCCATGGCGGGTTCCTTATCGTCGGCGCTCAAACGGCTCTCCACTCTGGCACATGGGCACGAGGACGAAGTCGCTATCGCCTGTCGCGCGCGCGCCTCTCTCTTCGCTGATCTACACGCAATCGGGCGGCGGTCAAACGGCGTCGGCCAGCCCGGGACCGGCATCGGCGATCGCCCGGCCGAAGCAAAATCTGCTGCCGTGATTCCTCAATGATCTTGTGCGGCTGATATTGTTGAGCTATCAACGTCTTTGCCGCCGCGATAGACGGCGAGGAAGTAAGGGGCAGCCATGTCATCGTCGGGTCGCACGTGCAGGCGCGCCGGATCGATAGCGATATTTCATGAGCATTTCGCCCTGCACAGCAGCGGATATCCTGCGGCGCCTTCCGCGTGACCCATCTATTCAAGGACGTTCAATGACCGATCTGGCTGGCCAGGACATTGCCTATCCTGCGCTGAAATTGCACATTGACGGGCAATGGCTGGACGCAGGCGCGCGTTGCACTCATCGCGTCGTCAATCCGGCGACGGGCGACACGCTGGGCGAATTGCCGCTGGCCGACACCGCCGACCTGGACCGGGCGCTGGCCGCCTCCGAAGCGGGCTTTCGCCAGTGGAAACATTCGACGGGGGCCGAACGCGCCAAGGTGCTGAGCGGCGCTGCCCGCCTGTTGCGCGAACGTACCGATCAGATCGCCGTCAACGCGACGCGGGAGGAAGGCAAGACGCTGCTGGAAACCCGGATAGAGGTGCAGGTCGTCGCCAGCCTGTTCGATTTCTACGCCGGCGAAGCGCAGCGCCTCTACGGGCGGCTGCTCGTCCGCCCGACCGGCCAGCGATCGATGGTGATGAAGGTGCCGGTGGGACCGGTCGCCGCCTTCGCCCCCTGGAACTTCCCGATCGGCAATCCCGGTCGCAAGCTGGGCGCACCGATCGCGGCGGGTTGTTCGGTAATCCTGAAACCGGCCGAGGAAACCCCGGCATCGGCCATGGCGATCCTGCAGTCGCTGCTCGATGCGGGCCTGCCGCCGGGCGTGGCGCAACTGGTGTTCGGTATCCCTGACGTCGTGTCCCGCCACCTGCTCGCCAGCCCGATTCCGCGCAAGGTCAGCTTCACCGGCTCCACGGCGGTGGGCAAGCATCTGATGCGCCTTGCCGCCGACACGATGAAGGTCACGACGATGGAATTAGGCGGCCATGCGCCCGTCATCATCTTCGACGACGCGGATATCGACCGGGCGGTCGACATCCTCGCCACCGCCAAGTTCCGCAATGCCGGGCAAGTGTGCGTGTCGCCGACCCGCTTCTATGTGCAGGATGCGATCCACGACCGCTTCGTCGCCGCCCTGTCCGAACGGATCGGCCGGATCAGCGTCGGCAACGGGCTGGCGGCGGGGAGCGCCATGGGACCGATGGCCAACCCCCGCCGCCCCGATGCGATTGAGGCGATGGTCGCCGATGCCCTGCGCCATGGCGCGCGGACGATGACCGGGGGCGAACGGCTGGACCAGGCCGGTTTTTTCTTCCAGCCCACCGTCCTGGCCGATGTGCCCGCCGATGCGCGGATCATGAACGAAGAGCCGTTCGGCCCCGTCATCGTCACCGCCCGCTTCTCGACCTTTGACGAGGTGGTGGAGCAGGCGAACCGTCTGCCCTTTGGCCTCGCCGCCTTCGCCTTCACGGAAAATGGGCGGCAGGCAAACCTGATCGCCGATGCGCTGGACAGCGGCATGGTCGGCATCAACACGACGATGATCGCTGCCGCCGACAGCCCGTTCCAGGGGGTCAAGGAAAGCGGCCACGGCTCCGAAGACGGGCCGGAAGGGGTCGCCGCCTGCCTCGTCACCAAAGCCATCCATCAAGCGTGAAAGCGATATCATGACCGAAACCACGGCAACCCCAAAAAACGGCGGCGCGCAGGGCTATCTACGCATCGCGACCGAAGAAGCCTTTTCCACGCCCGAACTTACCGCCGCCTTCCGCGACGAACTGGATGCGCCCGATGTCGATCCCGGCTTCCAGAGCCTGATCGGCTTCTACCTCGATCACCCCGCGCCGCGCCCGCAATATATCGCGCAAAAGCTGCTGGAACTGGGCGACGAGCGGATCGCGGAGATGGACGCGCGCGGCATCGACCGGCAGGTATTGGCGCTGACCGCGCCCGCCACCAACGCGCTGCGCGATCCCGACCGGGCGACCATGGTCGCGGAAACGGCTAACGATCGGCTCTACGACGCCATCCAAAAATATCCCGACCGGCTGAGCGGCATGGCCGCCTGCGCCCCGCAAGACCCCAGGCGCGCGGCGAAGGAGATAGAGCGCGCGGTGACGAAGCTGGGCCTCAACGCCGTCATCATCAACAGCCATATATTGGGCGAATATCTCGACAATCCCAAATTCGCCGAAGTGCTCGAAGCGGCCGAGGCGATGGACGCGCCCATCTACATCCACCCCAACACGCCGCCCGCCGCCATGATCGGCCCCATGCTGGAGGCGGGCCTGGACGGCGCGATCTTCGGTTTCGGCGTCGAAACCGGGATGCACGCCCTGCGCATCATCACGTCGGGCGTGCTGGATCGCTATCCCAAATTGCAGATCGTCATCGGCCATATGGGCGAAGCGCTGCCCTACTGGATGTACCGGCTCGACTTCATGCATCGCGCCGGCGTCAGCACCGGACGCTACGAAAGCATGAAGCCGCTCAAGAAGGAAAAAGTCTCCAACTATCTCAAGGAGAATTTTCACATCACCAATAGCGGCGTCGCCTGGGAACCGGCGATCAAGTTCGCGCAAAGCGTGATCGGCGAAGACCGCGTGCTTTATGCCATGGACTTCCCCTATCAATGCCCGGTCGAGGAAGTGGTCGCGCTCGACAATATGGACATGCCGCTCGCCACCAAGAAGAAATTCTTCCAGACCAATGCCGAGGCGCTGTTCAAGATCACATGAGCCAAGCCCAGACATTCGACTATGTGATCGTAGGAGCGGGATCGGCGGGCTGCGTGCTTGCCGCCCGCCTCAGCGAAGATCCCGCCAACCGCGTCCTTTTGATCGAGGCAGGCGGCGATCATCGCAAATTCCTGCTGACCATGCCGTTGGGCTTCATGCGCGCGCTATTCCAGCCGCGCTTCACCTGGGGCTTCTGGTCGGAACCGGAACCGCATATGGACGGTCGCAAACTGCCCCTGCCGCGCGGGCGAGTGCTGGGCGGATCGTCATCGATCAACGGCATGTTCTACATGCGTGGCCACAGCCGGGACTATGACATTTGGCGGCAGATGGGCTGCGAAGGGTGGAGCTACGCCGATGTCCTGCCCTATTTCAAGCGGATGGAAACAAGCTGGCGTGGCGCCGGTCCCTATCATGGCGACCAGGGACCGCTGAGCGTCGTACCGGTCGAAACCGCGCACCGGCTGCATGAGCCTCTGATGGCGACGGCCAGGGCGGCGGGCTTCGCCACGACCGACAATATCAATGGCCCGGTCGAGGAAGGCTTCGCGCGCGGCGAACTCACCATCGACGCCCAGGGCCGCCGTGCGAGCACCGCGCGGGCCTATCTGCAACCCGCCTTGGCGCGCTCGAACCTCACCGTCGTGACCGGCGCCCTGACCCGCCGCGTCCTGCTGGACGGCAAGCGTGCCACCGGCGTGGAATATGACCGGGACGGCGTTCGCACCATCGTCCAGGCTAAGCGCGAAGTGATCCTGTCCGGCGGCGCTTATAATTCGCCGCAACTGCTCATGCTGTCGGGTATCGGCCCGGCGGACGAATTGCGCGCCCACGGCATCACGGTGGCGCATGACCTGCCCGGCGTCGGTCGCAACCTCTCCGAACACCCCCGCGTGCCGGTGCATTTCACATTGAAGAAGCGCATCAGCTTCCTCAACCAACTTCGCGGCGACAAAGTCGCCCTTTCGGTCGCGCGCTGGTGGCTGACGGGGAAGGGGGCTTTCTCCAATCAGGTGAACAGCGCCAATCCGATCCTGAAAACCCGCCCCGATCTCGACCAGCCGGACATCCAGCTTTGGTGCAATCCGGTTCGCATGGACGCGCAAATCTGGTTCCCCGGCTACCGCAAGCGGCAGGAGGATCAGGTGACGGCGGACGTCATCCTGCTCCATCCCAACAGCCGCGGCCATGTGCGGCTGAAATCCGCCGATCCGGCCGACTATCCCGCGATTACGCTCAACAATTTCGCCGATCCCGCCGACCTGCGCACCGCGCGCGACGGCATCCGCATCGCCCGCCGCATCTACGCCACCCAGCCGCAGGCGGACCTGATCGGCAGCGAATTGCTGCCCGGTGCGGACAGGCAGAGCGACGAAGCGCTCGATGCGCATATCCGCGCAACTGCCGGGGTCACCCAGCATCCGGTCGGCACCTGTTCCATGGGCCATAGCGTGATGAGCGTGGTCGATCCGTACCTGCGGGTCCATGGCATCACCGGCCTGCGCGTGGTCGATGCGTCGATCATGCCCACGGTCCCGGGCGGCAACACCAACGCGCCGACCATCATGGTCGCGGAAAAAGCCGCCGACATGATCCTGGGCAAGACGCCCCCGCCGCAGGAAGACCCCCGGACGCACTCACCTTAATCCGTTCGCTTCGAGCGCAGTCGAGAAGCCTATAGCGCAGCGTCCGTGTTCAGCTTGGCTGAACTCGGCTTGGCCTCGTTTCTCGACTTCGCTCAACCCTTACTCAGCACAAGCCCATCAAAGCCCGATCGTCACCGCCTTCAACTCGGTATAGGCCTCCACCCCCGCACGGCCATTTTCGCGGCCCCAGCCCGACTGTTTGAACCCGCCCAGCGGCATCGCCGGATCGACGCCAAAGCCGCCATTGATCCGCACCGTCCCCGCCTTGATCCGCTTGGCCAGGCGCAGGGCGTTGGACAGATTCTGCGTCCAGATGCCCGACGACAGGCCATAGTCGGTGGCGTTGGCCGACTGCGCGATCCGCTCGATATCCTCATCGCCAAAGCGCATCGCGCACAGCACCGGTCCGAAAATCTCCTCCTGCACCACCTTCATGTCCGGCTGCGTCTGCGTCAGCACGGTGGGCTGGACGAAATAGCCATCGCCATCGATCGCCGCACCGCCCATGCTGACGGTCGCCCCTTGCGCCGCCCCGCTGCCGACATAATCGAGCACGCGATCGCGCTGCCTGGCACTGACCAGCGGCCCCATCTCCATCCCCGGCGTCAAGCCCGATCCGACCTTCAGCGTGCGGGCGCGCTGGGCAATGGCCTCCACCACCTGATCGAAATGCTTTTCATGCACATAAAGGCGCGACCCCGCCGCGCAGACCTGGCCCGCATTGCCGAATATGCCCATGGCGGCGGCCGGTATCGCCTTGCCCAGATCGGCATCGTCGAAGATGAAGGTCGGCGACTTGCCGCCCAGTTCCAGCGTCACGCGCTTCAAATTGCCGGTGGATGCCCGGACGATCCCCTTGCCCACCATGGTCGATCCCGTAAAGCTGACCTTGTCCACGCCCGCATGATCGACCAGCGCCGCCCCGGCGGTCGCGCCATAGCCGGTCACGATATTCACGACGCCCTCGGGGAACCCCGCCTGCGCGATCAAGTCGCCCAGCTTGGCGGCGGTCAGCGGCGTCTGTTCGGCCGGTTTCAGCACCACCGTGCACCCCGCCGCCAGCGCGGGCGCGATCTTCGCCACCGCCATGACGAAGGGGAAGTTCCACGGCACGATCGCGCCCACCACGCCGATCGGTTCGCGCAGCGACATGGCCTGCCATTCGCCGGGCCAGGACAGGTCCATCGTCTCGCCCGTGATCTTCGTCGCCCAGCCCGCATTGTAACGCAATTGGTCGGCCGCCCCCATGACTCCGGCGAATTTCGCCATCATGAACGGCATCCCATTGTCCAGCGTCTCGGTCAGCGCGATGACCTCGCCCTGCGCTTCGATCAAATCGGCCAGTTTCATGAGCAGGCGAGCACGCTGGTTGGGCGGGGTCGCCGCCCATCGGTCGAACGCCCGCCGCGCCGCCATCACCGCGCGGTCGATATCCTCCGCGCCGCCGCTCGCGACAAGCGCGAAATTCCCGCCGGTCGCCGGATTCTCGACATCGAACGTCTCACCCGACGCCGCATCGACAAAGGCGCCGTCGATGAACAACTGGCGCGGCTTGGCGGCCAGATCGGCCTCCAGCGCGGCAAGCGTGTCGGGCGAAAAGGGGGAGGGCGCGTTCATGACAGGGTCAACCTTTGGCACGGGTGGAACGGATCTCGGTGAACAGGCCGTTCGCACCTCCCATGAAGATGTCCAGCCCATCGATGAACATGACCGGCGTGCAGATCGCCAGCATCATGATGTGCACGCCCCGCGCCCTCTGCGCGCCGATAAAGATCTGGATCGGGAAAGATGTCACGGCGTCGCTCCCCAGGGACAAGCGGATTTCTGACGACCGCTCTTCTGGTTGTTGAGTAATCAACAAATTAGCGACATGTCAATCCGTCGTGCGGCCGTCCACGCGATAGCCGCGCACCAGCGCCTGCAACCCGATCTCGAAGCTCGCGTCGAAATCCATCATATCGTCCAGGAAATCATGCATCGGCCCATTGTTCGCAAAGGCCGACCAGCCCAGCACCAGCGAAATGACCGACGCCTGGACATGCAGCGCATCGGCGCGGGCCAGTCCCAGCAGGGTCAGCGGCCGGGCGATCGCCTCCGCCCGTTCGTCCGTACTGCGCGCATCCTGGGGGCGGCCATTGGCGCAGATGCGCGCGCCGTCGCGATGCGCGGTCATCGCCCGCCGCAACGACCGGCCAAAGGCGATCAGCCATCCGCGCCAGTCCGAACATGGCCTGATCGCGCCCAGAGCCTCGCCATAGATGCGGTGCGACATCAGGCCGATCAACTCGGCCTTGTCACCGATATGCCAGTAGAGCGCGGGCGCCTGTACCGCCAATCGATCGGCTAGGCGACGCATCGACAAGCCGTCCAGGCCTGCCTCCGCCACCACGGCGAACGCCGCCGCCACCACGGCATCGCGATCCAGTCCGGTTTCGGTGCGACGGCCCATGGCATCGGCCATGTCGGGACCGGCGGCCCAAGTCAATCGCCCGCTGTCGCCGACCGGACGGCATCAAGACCACCACTACCCAAACCGTACGCCCGCCATACAAATATCTTGTTGATTGATCAATTATATCCTAGCCTCGTCCCATAGAAACGCAAAAAGCGCCGCGCCATGGCGGCCGGAAGAGGATGGGAATGTTCGATCCCCTGGACGTCGCCCTCGAACATATGTTCGATATCCATGTCGATTTCACCGCCGATCGCTGCATCTTCGGCCCGCTGCCCGGCGGCCATAGCCAGGGCTACACCCCGACCAGCGGCGGCCGCATCTATGGTCCGCGCCTCAACGGTATCGTCGTGCCGAACAGCGGCGCGGATTTCGCGACCGTGCGGCCGGACGGGGTGATCGAAATCAATTCCCACTATCTGCTCGAAACCGACGACGGCACGAAAATCTATATCAACAATCGCGGCTATCTTGTCTCGGCCAGGCCTGGCACCGCGCGCCTGTCCAACGGCACGCCGCAGCCCGACTATTTCCGCTTCACCCCGACCTTCAAAGTGCCCGAAGGGCCGCATGACTGGCTGGCGCGCTCGGTCCTGATCGGCGCGGGCGAGCGGCGCTCGAACCCCGACCATTCGATTTTTCGCTTCTATCTCGCCCGCTGAAGGCCGCCCATGTCCCGCTTCGATTATATCATCGTCGGCGCCGGTTCGGCCGGTTGCGTCCTCGCCCATCGCCTGAGCGCCGATCCCCATGTCTCCGTCCTGCTGCTGGAGGCGGGCGGGCGCGACAGCCAGTTTTTCTATCGGCTGGCCCTGGGCTTCCACAGCTGGCGCTATCCCCATACCAGTTGGGCCTATCAAACCGAACCGGAGCCGCATCTCAATGATCGCCGCGTGCTGTTGCCGCGCGGCAAGGTGCTGGGCGGCTCCTCCACGATCAACGGCATGCTCTATTCGCGCGGCCATCCCGCCGATTACGACACTTGGCGGCAGATGGGATGCGAAGGCTGGGGCTATGCCGACCTTTTGCCCTATTTCAAACGATCCGAAACCAACTGGCGCGGCGAAGGCCCCTATCATGGCGGGTCCGGTCCGTTGCAGGTCAGCCGCATCGACACCCGGAAACTGCTGACCGACCCGGTGATGCAGGCGGCGGAACGACTGGGCTATCCGATCACGGACGATCATCACGGCCAGTTGCACGAAGGCTTCGGCCCCGGCGACACCACCACCACGGCGCGGGGCCGCCGGTCCAGCGTCGCGCGCGCCTATCTCCGCCCGATCCGCCGCCGTAAAAACCTCACCATAGCGACCAGCGCCTATGCAACCAAGCTATTGATCGAAGACGGCGTGGCGAAGGGGGTCGCCTACACCCAGAACGGCAAGCCCCAGACCGCCCACGCCGCCCGCGAAGTGGTGCTGGCCGGCGGCGTCTATAACTCGCCGCAATTGCTGATGCTCTCGGGCATCGGCCCGGCGGATCATCTGCGCGAAATGGGGATCGAACCGGTCCTCGACCTGCCCGGCGTCGGCCGCAACCTGTCGGAACATGCGGGCTATTGGCTGGAATATGACACGAAGGAGCCGGTGACGCTGCTCAACGAACTGCGGCTGGATAAACTCGCTGTCTCGCTCGCCAACTGGGCGCTCTTCGGCAAGGGCATCCTCGCCTCCCAGTCCAACAGCGCCCATGCGGAAATCCGATCGCTGCCGGGGCTGGAGCAGCCCGACCTGCAAATCTATTTCAACCCGGTGCGCATCGACGCCAAACCGTGGGTGCCGGGCATCGGCAAGCGGCAGGAGCATCGTGTCTCGGCCGTCGTCTGCCTGTTGCGCCCCGACAGCCGCGGCTGGATGGAATTGCGATCGGCCGATCCGGCGGACAAGCCGCGCATCACACTCAACCTCATGTCCACCCGCCGCGATGTCGATACGCTGGTGCGCGGCGTGAAGATCGTGCGCGAACTCTACGCCACGCAGCCGCTCGCCGGACTGATCGCGAATGAACTCATGCCCGGTCCCGCCGTGCAGACCGACGCGCAGATAGAAGCGTGGCTGCGGTCGATCCTGATCACCACCCATCATTCGGTCGGCACCTGCTCCATGGGCGTGGGATCGCACGCCGTGGTCGATCCGCAACTGCGCGTGCGCGGCATCGACCGGCTGCGCGTGGTCGATGCGTCGATCATGCCCACCGTGCCGGGCGGCAACACCAACGCCCCGTCGATCATGGTGGGCGAAAAGGGCGCAGACCTCATCCTCGGTCGCCGTCTGCCGCCCGCCGACATCCCCGATTTCCGCACCCGCTGATTGACAATTTAACGGTGTTAAGTAAGCTGGCCGACAGGAGAGCAGCCACAAGGATATCCGCACCATGACCTATGTCCGCAACGCCTGGTATGTCGCGTCCTGGACGCAGGATCTGGAACCTGAAAAGCCGGTCGCGACATCGATCCTTGGCGAACCCATCGTCCTGCTGCGCACCGCCACCGGCCGTATCGTCGCGCTGGAGGATCGCTGCGTCCATCGCCTGGCGCCGCTGTCGCTGGGCCGTTGCGAGGGCGAAAATCTGCGCTGCCTATATCATGGCCTGCTGTTCGATCCGGCGGGCAGGGTGGTCGAAATTCCGGGGCAGGACATGATCCCGGCGCAAGCGCGGGTGCGATCCTACCCGGTCGAGGATCGGCATAGCTGGATCTGGGTCTGGATGGGCGACCCGGCCAGAGCCGACCCAGCGCTGATCCCGCCCGCCGTGGGTTTTGACGATCCGCACTATATATTGGGGCGCGGCCAGCTCGACTATGCGGCCGAAGCCCGGCTGATCAACGATAATCTCCTTGATTTCAGCCATCTCTCCTATGTCCATGCCAACAGCTTCGGCGCGACCGAAGACTGGGCGAAAAACCGCCCGCAGGTAATTCCGCTGGACCGTGGCGTGCGCGTGCAGCGTTGGCTGACCGCCCAACCGGGCATGAAAAGCCGCCCGGGCGCGGACGAACCGCGCGATCGGTTCTCGACCTACGATTTCCTCATCCCCGGCGTGCTGCTGATGACCGGCGGCAGCTTCCCGATCGGCACGGCGGACGCCTTGGGCCACGCGCCGCCCGATCTGGCGCAGGCGGAATCGGGCGTCACCTTTACCAGCCAGGCGGTCACGCCCATGGCAGATGGCAAGGCCCGCTATTTCTTCTCCTGGGGACCGCACCGGGACCATGGCGACGCGGCATTGCGCGACATCCTCATGACCATCGCCGATCAAGCCTTTGCCGAAGACCGCACGATCATCGAAGCGCAGCAGCGCGTGATCGACGGCACCGCCGATCCGCGCATCATGCCCACGACCGCGGACAAGGCGGTGATCCTCTTCTCCCGCTTGGTCGATAAACTCGCCCGCGCCGAAAGCGGGGAAGGCGAACGCACCGCCGCCTGACCCGCCCGTCACCACCTTTGCCGTTTTCGTCCATCCTGCCTGGACGATGGAAGACAGCACAAAGAAATGACGTCTGCCTATCCAGACCTCCATGCCGACGCGGCATCGCCGCCCGGTTGCGTCGCCATCATGACGTTCCCCGGCGGAGGCCGAGGTCCAGGGTTTCTCGGCGAAGCATCTGATGCCGCTGAACCCCGGCCTCCGCCAGGGAACAGCGCACTCTCACCCCGCCACCATCTCCTCCGCCACCCAGCTTCCATGCACCTGATTGCGCAATCGCATCGGCACATGAATCCGTGCGATCGGTCCCTTTTCCGGATGCTCCGCCTCCAGCAGATGCACTTGCGACAACTGGCTGTCATGCTGGTCCACCACGAACAACAGCCAGCCCTCATGCCCCGCCTGCTTCGACGCGATATGGACATGTTCCTGCAAGGTCGTCTGCGGCCCTGCGTTATAGGCGCGCCGCTCGCCCGTCTTCACGTTCAACCGATAGAGCGTATTGAACCCGACCCCGACCGGCCCGGCCGCCAGCGGCGGGCCGTTGCCGGGGTCGAAGCCCTGATAATAGCTGATCTCATAATCCTTCATATGGTCCTTGTCCGCCACCCGCGGAAAGTCGCCCGGCGGCGCGATCGGCCGCTCGCTCCATGTGTTTGCCTGGCCCGCCAGGTCGAATGTCCAGCGCACCACCCCGTTGCGCGCGCCGCCCAATCGCGGCTCCAGTCCCGAATCCCGCTGCATGAAGGGGAAGGGCACCATCTCGCTCAGCCCGAAATCGACATGGACGACCTCGCCTTCGCTAAACGCATTCATGAAGTGGAAGGACACCGCCGGCGGTCCCCGGAACCAGCGGATATCCTCCACCTTCCCCTCGCGCGGCATGATGCCGATCACGGTTTCCTCGTCCGGGTTCCACACCCAATGCGGCCCGCCCGCCTTCAATCGATCGAGGTCGGCGGTGACGGGAAAGAAGGGAAAGATCACATGGCTTTTGGTCACGGCAAAATCATGCACCATCCCGACATAGGGCGCTTCGAACCATTGTTCGCTGATCAGCTCGCCCGACGGATCGACGATCCCATAGGCAAAATCGCGGGTCGCCAGCCCCCCGGCCTCATAGCCGAACATATACATATAGCCGGTATCGGTATCGATCCGCACATGCGCGGTGACGGTCTGGCTGCGCAACTTGCCGCCGAAATCATATTCGCCGATCGTCGCCAGCGTGTCGGGGTCCAGCTCCATCGGCCGCCCGTCTTCTTTCGTCGCCAGCAAACGGCCCGCGTGAAAGATCGGCGTCGTATTGGCCGCGCTGCGCCCCGGCGCATGGCGCACGCTGGCATCGTCGGTATAGGGATTGCGATAGCGCCCATAAAGCGATCGCCGCGCCTTACGGTCGTTCTTCAATCGCTCGGTCATCACATAGCGGCTCTTATAATCGACATGCCCATCCTCGATCAGGAACATGCTGATCATGCCGTCGCCCGACAAATAGGTGTCGTCCCCCTGCATCGGCGGATATTGCGGATCGGGTGTCGCGCGATACCAGCGCCCGGCGATCTCCGCCGGAATCTCCCCCTCCACGACCAGGTCGTAAATATCCGCCTCGATGCGGGAAGGGGCGTTATAGCCGGTAAAGTCCATCGTCTGGGGGAAGGGCGTCGTCATGTCGGGCGGTCCTGCGATAGGGGCATGAAGGGATCGGCGCGCGCGCCTACAGCAGCATGAAATAATGGATGCGGTTGGCGCTGGGCACCTTCTCGGCCACGCCGACGAAGATATGCTTCGCCATCCAGTCATGCGGCCCTTCGGGTACGTCGAACTTGGGCGACACGCGCATATAATAGTCGTCATGGCCCACCGGTTCGTTGCGCGCCATCTTCTCCATCGCCTCCCCTTCGGCCCAGCGATAGCCGCGGCTTTGCAGATAGATCGGCGTCCCATCATCCGCCTCCAGCATATAGCGCGCATCGAAATCGATCACGCCATTGGGCCGCACCAGTGGAAAGTCGCCGCCGCTCATCGGGATCACCCGCCCCTTGATGCGCGGCCCCTCGAACGTCCCCTGCGCCGCCCACACCGCCGCGCGGGTCGTGCCCATGCTCGACGGCTTCAGGAAGATGGCGGGCGTCAGGTCGATGCTGACGGTAAAGGCGAATGTGAAGCGGGGCGCAAAGGGATGGGGCGGGGCGGTGTCGGTCAAAATCTCTCTCCTGTGATGGCGGCCTTCAGGCCGTACCGGTTCAAAAACCGCGGATGACGCCCGCCCGTCATGGCGCGCCATCCATCAGTAACACCGGCTTGATCGCCCGGCCGTGATGGATGTCGTCAAAGCCCGCTGCGATGTCGGCGAGGGATGGAAGCGCAGCAACCGGTCGAACGGGAAGCGGCCCTGCCGCAAATGGTCGATCAGCATCCGGATGAACTGGCGTCGTCGGCATCCGTCGCGATCGCATCCGCCCGTTTGGCGACTCCGCCTAGCCAGCACTGCATGACGCCAATGCGCGCCGCCATCGGCATCGCGGCCCAGGCCGCCTGGTCGGCCCGCAACCGCGCTGCCCCGACCACGACATCGTCCGCGCCTGCGACATCGATGCTGAACGCGACCGCGCCGATCCGCGGATCGCGCGCTGGCAGGATGCGGCCGCCGTCCGTCTGCGCCGGGATCGTCCGGTCCGACGCCGCAGGGGACGCCTGTGTCGGGGCGGCCGCCATATCGCTCTCCATGCAACTTGACCGCATCGGGCCAATTCGTCCCATATCATTCTATTTTATCATTGATAAGTCAAGAACATTGCGCGGCCGAGAAACCGCGTTTAACTGTCCAACTCCCTGTCTCACGCCGGCGTCGGCGCGCCGGTCAATCCGCGTCGGGATCGCGGAAATTCAGCCGCCGCGTCACCGTATAATCCAGCACGCCGACCAGCAG